>DKXD01000174.1 GCA_002492075.1 Ruminococcaceae bacterium UBA7135 | reverse complement strand
GCAGCAGTTCCAAGCCGCAAAGCAAGCCCGAACCTGTTGACGAAAAGGTGGATTGGTCGAAGGTACCGTATGCGGACGAAATGGATTTCAACTACGAAAATGCCGATGGCGGCGTGGCAGTATCCGGTTACACGGGTGATCTGAAGATACTTAAAATCCCCGAGACCATAGCCGGAAAGAAGGTCGTGGGATTGAATTACAGGTGCCTTTCTCAGCATAATCTCACCGATATAAAAGTACCGAGCGGCGTAGTCTACTTAGGTGAGGAATGTTTCACCGGAAACCTTGAGCTTAAAAGCGTTGATCTTCCCGACGGACTGACCACGATCGACAGAGCCGCGTTCCTTCGCTGCGACGGTCTTAAAAGCATAACATTGCCCAATACCGTAAACAGTATCAAGGATGATACGGATTTAAGTCCTTCGTTTGGGACATACAACCAAAACACCGTCGTTAAATTTAAGAACAAGACTTATGATAAAGACCATTATTACGCGCTTTATGATTCCATAAATTTCCCCGAAAACGGAATTAAGACATATACTAGCAAAAATAAAGTGGTTTTGAGTGACGTTTCGAGAGCGCTTACCAAACTCGTGATACCCGATGGGGTCACCGAGATCGATACCTCGGGGTTCAACGGCTGCGTAGATCTGGAAAGTGTTACTATTCCGGAGGGCGTTGTCAGTATTTGGAGCTCTAATACTAGGAGCGGTAATTTTGAGGGGTGCGAGAAGCTGAAGACCTTAGCTCTCCCCGACAGCCTTACATATCTCGAGCTTAAGGCTCTATCTCCTTGGGGTGAATACGGAGGCGTAGAAAAAATCTTTTTTGAGACTATCACTTTTAAGGGCAGAACTTACCAGAGAAAAAATTTCGAGAGACTTGTCTCGGACGTCAACAACGGATAAAACACCGATTCCCGCGGTTCTTATGAGCTGCGGGAGTTTTTTCGTCATTTTTCACAAACCTGCTAAAAACTCCTTGACAGTTTGAGCCGGGGAGCGAACGCTCTCCGGCTGTTTTTATGCACAAATCTTGCTTATTGTATCTCGGTGCCCGCGGGCAGCATTTCATAGCGCGAGAATTCCGCGGTGAACTCGCCCAAGCCCTGAGTTATCTGGCGAAGTACGGGCGAGAAGTCCTGCATTTCCGCCTCGGGAGCCTCCGCGGAAAGCTCCGTCATTCCGTCGCCAGTGCTGTTCATTCCGAGGACAGCTCCGCGCTTTTTGGAGATGACGCTCATAACGTCGCCCTGCTTGTCGTCGGGAACGCGTATCGTCAGGCTCTGTATCGGTTCGAGCAGATACGGCTCGGCGATCTTCATGCAGTCCTTGAACGCCATTGACGCGGCGGTCTTGAACGCCATTTCCGAGCTGTCTACCGGGTGATAAGAGCCGTCAAGCAGCGTCGCTTTCAGTCTTACAACGGGATAGCCGCCCAGCGAGCCTTTCTCGCAGCTGTCCTGCAAGCCCTTTTCGATAGCGGGGAAGTAGTTCTTCGGCACAGAGCCGCCGAATATCTTCTCCTCGAATTTCAGTTCTTCGCCGTCATACGGCTCGAACTCGATCTTAACGTGACCGTACTGTCCGTGACCGCCCGACTGCTTCTTGTATTTGCTTTCGATAATGACTTTCTTTCTGATAGCCTCGCGGTAAGCGACCTTCGGCGCGGTGAGTTCAACGTCGATGCCGAATTTCGCTTTCAGCTTCGCCGCCGTAACGTCAAGGTGCTGCTCTCCCAAGCCGCCGAGTATGCGCTCGTGCGTTTCGTGGTTGTGAACATACGCGAGCGTTCTGTCCTCTTCAAGCAGGCGCTTTATCGCGGTCGAGAGCTTGCCCTCGTCTCCGCCCTCCATAAGTTTGACCGCGCGGAAATAGTTCGCTTTCGGGAACTCTATGGGTTCGAGCGCCTTGGTGTCGGACGGGTCGCAGAGCGTGTCGCCCGTATTCGCTTCAAGCTTTGTTACCGCGCAGATATCGCCCGCATTTATTACGGACGCGTCCTCCTGCTTCTTGCCGACAACAGTCACGAGCTTGCCGAAGCGAAGCTCCGCGCCGCTTGTCGATACGGGAACGCTTTTTGTCTCCAGCTTACCCTGAACGACCTTGATATAGCTTATCTTGCCGACAAAGGGGTCCGCGACGGTCTTGAAGATAACGCCCTTAAACGACTTGTTTTCGTCATACGCGACCTCCGCGCCGTCTATCTTCTCGAGCTTGCGCTCGTTCGGAGACGGCAGCATTTTCGTCACCGCGTCCAGCAGCATATCCACGCCCGAAAGCGTGTCGTTCGCGCAGCATACCACGGGCGTTATCGAGCCGCTTGCCACGCCGTCGTGAATACCCTTTACAAGCTCCTCCTGAGTGAACTCCTCCTCGTTGAAGAACTTATCCATAAACTCCTCGTTGGTCTCCGCGACCGCCTCTGCCATTGCCGCGCGAAGTCCCGCTATGCGGTTTTCTGACGCGGGCATTTCGACCTCGGTGGGAACACCCTTGGTATCGTATTTGTATGCTTTCATAGTAAGCAGATTTATGTATGCTTCAACAAAGCCGTGCTTATCGTAGGGAACGACTATGGGGCACACCGACGGTCCGAACACGGTCTTCATCTGTGTGAATACGCGGTAGAAGTCGCTGTTCTCGACCTCCATACAGGTAACGGCAAGCATACGAGCCTTGTTCTGCAATTCGGCAAGCTGATACGCTTTTATCGTACCGGGGCAAACGCCGTCTTTTCCGTTTACCGTGACGATGACACTTTCCGCGGCTCTCATGCCCTCGTACATTCCGCCCACAAAATCAAACTGACCGGGCGCGTCTATAACGTTTATCTTAGTGCCGTTCCATTCCATATTGGCAACGGCTGCGTTTATTGATATTTTACGCTTTATCTCTTCCGCGTCGAAATCGCATACTGTGTTGCCCTCCGCGGTGTTGCCCATTCTGTCGGTAAGTCCGCATTTAAAGAGCATAGCCTCCGCGAGAGCGGTCTTTCCGCTGCCGCCGTGTCCTGCCAAAACAACGTTTCTGATGTTATCCGCTGTGAATGTTTTCATCTGAAGTGTACCCCCGTTATTAATTGATAATGGACAATGGATAATGGACAATTCGGCGCGTTTTGAGGAACAAATTGAGCATTGCCACTGTACGTTATAATTATTATACAATAAATCTTCACAAATTGCAAGCGTTTTTGTGAAAATCTTCGTGCAATTTTCAAAAAGGGGGTTGATTTCGCAGAAAATATGTTGTATAATTATTATGAGATATTATGTACAAAAAGGATTTGATACTATGATAATTTTACCGCAGCAAGTCACCGAGGCGCTGGATATACTTGAAAATTCGGGATTTGAGGCTTATGTTGTCGGCGAATGTGTCCGCGAGATGATCTTGGGGCGTTCGCCGCAGGATTTCGACATAGTGACGAACGCCGAGATTAACGATATTCTTTTCGCGTTCCGCGACTACCGTATATCCGACGAGGGCATGGGTAAGGGCGAGATAATGGTCACTATTCTCGGAATGGTGATAGCGGTGTCGCCTTACCGCCGCGAGGTAGTCGGCGCGAGAGTTATGTACGCTCCCGACTTGGACACCGATCTGGCGCGGCGCGGCTTTACTATGAACGCCATGGCGTTTTCTCCGAAAACGGGGCTTATCGACCCTTATGACGGCAAGAGCGCTCTTGTGGGCGATGAAGTCAAAAAGATCGTCGCTATCGGCGAGAACGTTACCGTTAATGTAAAGCAGGGCGGTCAGCCCATAGTGCAGACCGTTTACGATATGACAAAGAGCTTTTCCATGTGCCCGTCTAGATTGCTTGAAGCTATACGCTATTGCTCCGAGGACGAGTACGAGATAGAAGAACAGACCCGAAACTGTATGCGGGCGAATGTCGCGTGCTTCGATTACGCGGACGCGGATTCCGTACGCGAGGAGCTGCAGCGTATCGTTATGGGAAAATTCGCGGCGCGGGCGCTTGAACAAAACTCCGATATCCTGAAGTATATCCTCCCCGAAATAGAGCCGTGTATCAACTGCGACCAATGCTCGCCGCACCACGATTTTACCGTTTGGGTGCATATCTGCAAGGCGGTGGGATACGCCTTGCCCGAACCGTCCATACGCTTTGCGATGCTGTTTCACGATCTGGGAAAGCCCGACTGTATGTCGCTCGACAAAAACGGGCGCGGGCATTTCAAGGGTCATGGAGAGCGCGGCAGACTGCTTGCCGAGGGGATAATGCGGCGGTTGGAGTTCCCGAAAAACCTCAGTGATGAAATAAGCTGGCTTGTGTTTCATCACGACGTCAAGATACCCAAGGAGCGCAAGGAGCTTAAAGCGCTTATCCGCGAGCTGGGTCCGCAGGATCTTAAAGCTCTTTTGCAATGCGAGATCGCCGACAGCCGCGCGCGCAAGCTCGATGTTAATATGGAGCTTCCTCCGCAAACCGTGGCTCTCAACAAGTCGCTTGCCGACCTCAACGAGATAATAGCCACCAACGAGTGCTATGAAATAGGTCAGCTTGCCGTAACAAAGCGCGAACTGCTCGACAGACGGCTCGTTCGCAGTGACGAAGAAGCCGAACAGCTTATGAACGCGCTGTTCGATATCGTTCTTGACAAGCCGTCGTTCAACAACCGCCTTATGCTTATCGACATAGCCGAAAAGAGCAAATCCAAGCTGGAGCAGATAGAAGCGGACAAGCGCCGTGCCGAGGAGGAACGCGAGGAGCGCGAACGCGCCAAACGCGCCAAGGGCAGACGCGCCGAACCGATATTCTCCAAGAAAAAGAAACCATGATTTTTTTTGCGAACTTTTTGTACAGCCGTCGTAGGATAATCGCCGTTATTTTAATTGTGACCGCGGTCTTCACACTGTTTATGCTTCTTTACGGAGTGCCGCGCTCCGCCGTGTTTTACGCGCTTATTATATGCGCGGTCGTAACGGGCGCTGCGGCGCTGGGTGATTTTATCAGATATCGGCGTAAGTGCCGCGTTTTGTCGCAGCTTGAAAACGAGATCTTACTTACGCTTGAACATCTGCCCGAACCCGATACCGAAAGCGAGAGTGTTTATCAAGACCTTTTGGAAACGCTGTTCATCGAAAAGAGCTCCTTACAAACGGCGGCGGACAGCCGTTACGACAACGCCTCGGAATACTTCGCGATGTGGGCGCACCAAATAAAAACTCCGATAACCGCCATGAGCCTTGTTCTGCAAAGCAGCGATTTCCCCGAAAAAGAGGAGTTCGCCGAATATCTTCGGCGAATAGAGCAGTATGTCGAAATGGCGCTGTATTACATACATCTTGATAACGACGAGAGCGACCTCGTTATAAAAACTCATTCTCTCGATGGGATAATAAAACAGGCTCTGCGGAAGTTTTCAAAGCAGTTTATCCGCCGAAAGCTGAAGCTCGTTTACGAGGAGCTTGACGTCAATGTGCTGACTGACGAGAAGCTGCTGCTTTTTGTTATCGAGCAGCTTATCTCGAACTCGTTGAAATACACAAAGCACGGAAGTATCGAAATAACGCTTGAAGCCCCAAATGAGCCTGTGCTGCTTATTCGTGACACGGGTATCGGGATAGCTCTCGAAGACTTGCCGCGAATATTCGAGCGCGGCTTTACGGGGCAAAACGGGCGTTCCGACAAAAAGGCTACCGGTATCGGGCTGTATCTTTGCCGCCGTATCTGTGAACGTCTGGGGCACACGATAACGGCACGTTCCGATGAAAACGGCACGGAAATGCGTATAGATATGCGACCGAAAGGGGTCGATACGCGCGAATGAGCCGCCAAATTAACCGAATACAACAATCGCTTGCCGACTGTATGGCAAGCGATTTTCGTTTTTATAAGCCGTTCCCGCCGCCTAATACTAATTCCAAATCAACATATAGACATTAATTTAATATCCCGCACCTGTCATCAAGTCGAATTTCGTCTATACATTGAACGGGAATTAGTATATGCACTCAAAGCCTTTCGGCTGTTAGCAGCGGCGATAAACGCACAAAACCTCTCGGCGATACGCCGTTCTTCCTCGTTCGCGCATAATCCGCACCTCTCCCTTTCGGCAAGCCGCATTAAGCGAATATCGGCTGCTGCCCGCGATATTCCGCACATACGCGCTATTTCTTCGGACGAATTCACCCCGCAAGCGTTCAGAACGACAAGTGGAGCCAACAGCTCCGCGGCGAAGCAGTCCGCGTTCCGCTCTTCGCTTTGTGAGAGAGCGTCTTTGCCGTCCAAGTGCCCCAAAACGCAGTGCGAAAGCTCGTGAGCCGCCGTGAAACGCCGCCTGCGGTCGCCACAGGAGTTTTCGTTCAGCGCTATTCCCAAAATGCCGGAACATTTGAAGCAGAAACCCAACGGAAATTGCATATACAGCTTATGAACGTTAACTCCGAAAAAGCTCGCTGCCGTTTTGTAGTTTACAACCTTGATCCCCAACGCGGCAGCGATCGCCACGGGATCGACGGGCAGACGGCAAACCCCCGCTTTTTCATATATATCCGAAAGCGTCATTTGCGGCTCCTTCCATAGTCGGGCAAGTCAAGCAGGTCTTGTTTGCTTCGCTTTTCGAGTTTAAGCGGAGCGCCTGAGCGGGCTTTTCTCGCGGCGATCGGTATTTCTTCGACAGTTTCGTCGGCGCGGCGAAGCTCCGCTTCGGTTAGCGCGTCAACGCGGTCTCTGCCGGTTTCGTCCAATGCGCGATACTTGTTGAGGTGCGTGTATTCGCGGACGCTAAAGTCATCATCCGCCCCGAACAGCTCGTTTGGCGTACACGATAGCGCCTCGAACAGCCGCAGAAGAACTTCCTCCTTCGGAAAGCTGACGTCACATTCGTAATTCCCGACGGCGGACGGCGTTACGCCTATTTTCCGCGCCAGCGTTTCCTGTGTGATACCTTGCCGTTTTCGCAGTTCTTTGATCTTACTTCCTATTCCCATGGCTTACTCTCCCCGCTGCTTTTTTCATAATGCCCGTTTGTGTATCGGACGGCTTTGGATAAAGCGTCTCCAGCTTTTCGATGGCGCTTTTTCGCAGCTTGTAGACGCTGCGTTCGCTCATGTAAATATCCGCGGCGACCTTTTGCCAATCCTTGGCGAGTATGTAATACTGATAAAGCACCGTGCGCTCGTCTCCCGAAAGCTTGTCCAGAATGTTCAGCGCCTTGTTTTTCCTGTCCACAGCCAAGTCAACGGAACGGTTCAGCCGCCTTTCAAGCGCCGCCAGCTTTTCCGAGAGGTTATGCGCATACTCGGCGGAGCGGTTCGGGAGCTTCATTATGCGGTGCAGCCGCTCGATATGCTCTAATTCGGTCTGCACGGCTGTTTCCGATTGCCGTGCGTATTTTAATATATCCATAAAGTTCATCGTTCTGCCCTCCGTTCATTTACATCCTTGCTATGAACATATTATACCACAAGATACTTGTAGTTGTCAAGTGGGTTTTTCATATTTTTTAGAATTATTGAACTTTTTGCTCTCTCCCCCGCGGAGCGGGGAAAAAACGAAAAAATACTTTTCTGCAAGCTGAAACGCCGTATAAGCCGCGTTTTTTGTCGTTTCGTGTTGAACGCATATTTCCGCGCTCTGCCGAATATGATTTAAAAAAGCTGTAAGGAGGTTTTGTATGGAAGACACGAAAAAGCTGATAGAAAAGTACAAGCGTGAGCTTATGGAAATGAGCCGCACCGCGCCGCAGCACGTCCGCTCGGACAGCCCCGCGCCCGAGGAAAAGCCGCAGCCCGTCAAAACGCCGAAGATAATCGGTTATGTGACCGAGGAAAGCGGCGAGTTTCCCTCGGTATTCGACAAATTTATTACCGACGCCGTGGAGAACAACGAGATCGAGACCGTGCGTGAGAACGCTTCCCGCACCGATGAAGAAGAGATCATTGTACCGCGGCAGGATCTGTTCGATATTGAAAGCGGCGACCCCGAAGAGGACGCTCCAAGCCCCGAAAGAAATGATCCCCTGTTCGAGGAAGCTGTTCCAAGTCCCGAAGAAGAACTGCCCGCCCCCGAAGCTGACGCTCCGAACGCCGATGATATGAGGAGCAGAACGACCGACAGCCCGGAACAAAGCGATATGTCGCAAGGATCCGGAGAATCTATTTCCAATTTTCCCATACCCGAATATTCTTCAATGGAGGAATTTGAGGCGAACAACACCGGAGGCGGTTCGTTGGAGTTTCGCGTGTTCGCGGCAAATCAGGCTCTGCCGATAGAGGGCGCGGACATTATCGTCACCACGCGCATAGACGGCGAAAATCACCCGATGTTCAAAACCGTAACAAACAGCAGCGGAGAAACAGGCTTGTTCACGCTGCCCGCGCCGTCCAAGGAGCTTTCGCAGACAGCAAGCAACAAAATACAGCCTTTCTCGCTGTATGACGCGGTCGTGAACAAGGACGGGTATACGAACGTCATTATCCGCGGTATCCCGATATTCGACGGAGTACAGTCCATTCAGCGCGTGGCGATGCTGCCGGAGGCGGAAAACGGCAATGGCGGCTCGCCCGCCGAAGAGATAACGGAGGTGCCCAATGCCAAGTAATCTTCCCGTTATACCCGAAAGAATAGTCGTACATCTCGGTCCGCCGGATTCCGACGCGCCCAACGTTTCGGTAACGTTCCCCGACTACATCAAGAACGTCGCGTCAAGCGAGATATTTCCCACATGGCCCGAGGCGGCTTTGCGCGCGAATATTTACGCTCAAATATCGTTTGCGCTGAACCGCGTATATCTTGAATGGTACAGAAGCCGCGGCTATGATTTCGACATCACAAACTCCACGCAATACGATCAGGCGTTCGTTTACGGACGAGACATTTTCGCGAATATAGCAGCTATAGTTGACGAGGTATTCAATAATTACATCGTAAGGCGCGGAAGCGTAGAACCTCTTTTCGCTATGTTCTGCAATGGCACGACCGTAACCTGCAATGGTCTTTCGCAATGGGGAACGGTGACGCTTGCAAACAGGGGCTACACCCCGTATGAGATATTGCAGTACTACTATGGCGACGATATCGACATCGTATATAACGCCCCCATTTCCGAAAATATCCAAAGCTATCCTGGCGCGCCGTTCGGATTCGGCTCTTCTGGGAACGAGGTTCGGACTCTGCAAAGAGAACTCAATCGAATTTCGCGAAACTATCCCGCCATACCAAAGATCTATCCCGCAAACGGCATTTTCGGCGAAAGCACCGTTCAGGCGGTTTCGACGTTCCAGCAGGTGTTCAATCTGCCCGTGAGCGGCATCGTGGACAAAGCGACGTGGTACAAGATAAAGTTTATCTACGTCGCCGTTATGAGACTTGCCGATTTGGAAAGCGAGGGACTGACGGTAGAAGACATTTCCAGACCGTGGGGCGAGGATCTGCGGCGCGGGGATTACGGTCAGAAAATACGCTCTTTGCAATACTATCTGAACGTTATAGCATACTTCAACCCCGAGATACCGTCCGTGCCCGCGACCGATGTTTTCGACCAAGCAACTGAGGAACAGGTGAAGGCGTTTGAGAGCTTTTATGGTCTAAATCCCGACGGCGTAGTCGATTTCAGGACATGGCTGTTGATAAGCGAGATATACGACCAGATACTCCGAGGTCTGCCCGAGGGCTATGAGGGCGCGGCTGCGGAGCTGTATCCGGGTTACAACCTTACTCCGGGAATGAGAAACAGCGATGTGCGCGAATTCCAAACGTATCTGCGGGTGATAGGACAAAACATCTCACAGATACCTGTGATAGACGTTACGGGCTATTTCGGTCCGGAGACCGAACGCGCCGTGCTTATTTTCCAGCGACTGTACGGTCTGGAGCCTACGGGCTTCGTCGGGAGTCCAACATGGGACGCCGCCGCGCGCGAATATAACTATATCATGTTCGGCACCGAACGCACCGGCTGAATAATGTGTTTGCTTTGGAGAACTGTCCGGGCATCAATTATAAAAAAATCCCCCGAAAGGCAAATACCTTCGGGGGAAATTGTGTCGGGAGCGGCGGGAAATGACATTGAAACGCAAGATGAAAATGTATATGGAATATTCCGCTCCCGCAAATGGAAGATGAATCGAGGTCAAATGTACAGCGCAGAGTGTGACATATTGGGTTGTGCGTGTTGTTTCTGACCACGATTATATTTTAACAGATTATTCCTTCAGCGTCAACTATTATTACAAAACTGTAATGATATTGTAATCAAATTGAAATATATTGTAACGGTTCTGTAAGATTTTAGCAGACTTTTTCTGCAAACCGAGTTCTCCCACGCT
>DKXD01000195.1 GCA_002492075.1 Ruminococcaceae bacterium UBA7135 | reverse complement strand
CGTGCTGCGCAAAACTATAATTTACTTAATCTTAACTTCAACAAATTAGTATACAGCTTGTAGAATAAATTTTTTAAATCGTTCTCTCCCTTGATTTACAAGGGCGGGAACGATTTGCGCTTTCCGAAAAAAATATTATTTTCGTAAAACACCTTGACAAATCCAATATATTACTATATAATAGAAGTACACGTGACAAACATACAATATATTGTGGAAAGCAGGAATGGAAAACGATGGCAATGATAACAATGATCAAGAAGCGCGACGGCAGAGAGGTGCCGTTCAACATCGAGAAGATAGCTCAGGCAGTGCTGAAAGCGGAGCGCTCGGTGGGGGGAAACAACTATGACGAGGCTCTTCAAATAGCGGACAAGGTGTGCCAGAAGCTCTCCGAAACGATAATAGGGCGCAACCCCTCCGTTGAAGAGGTTCAAGACATGGTAGAGCGCGTATTGATCGAAGAAGGACAAACAAACACAGCAAAGGCGTATATACTCTATCGCGCTGACCGCACCAGAGCGCGTGAGATGAACTCCACGCTGATGAAAATATATGAGGACTTGACGTTCACATCGGCGGCGGACAGCGACATCAAGCGCGAGAACGCCAACATCGACGGCGATACCGCAATGGGCACCATGCTGAAATACGGCAGCGAGGGTGCCAAGCAGTTCAACGAAATGTACGTGCTCGACCCCGTATACTCCAACGCGCATATAGGCGGCGATATCCATATCCACGACCTCGACTTCCTCACCCTTACAACCACCTGCTGCCAGATAGATCTGCTTAAGCTGTTTCACGGCGGCTTCTCCACGGGACACGGTTTTTTAAGAGAGCCCAACGATATCTCAAGCTATGCCGCGCTCGCCTGCATCGCCATACAGTCCAATCAGAACGATCAGCACGGCGGGCAGTCCATACCCAACTTCGATTATGCAATGGCAGAGGGCGTTAAGAAAACGTTCAAAAGAATGTATATCGTAAACCTTGCCAAGGCGCTTACCTACTCGTTTAACAAGGATTACAGCGAGGTTCTGGAGAACATCAAATCCACCGCTGCCGAAATAGAACACGAAAGCGGTTTGTCACCCAAATTACAGGATAATTATGATTATAAGGCAAAGGAGTGGGAAAAGCTCGCGGCGAATTACGGCGAGAACTTTACGGCTTTGCAGGACGAAGCGGAAAAAATCGCCGAGGCGGAAACCGAACGCGCAACTTTTCAGGCAATGGAAGCACTTATTCACAATTTGAATACGATGAACTCGCGCGCAGGCGCACAAAATCCGTTCTCTTCGATAAACTACGGCACGGACACTTCGCCGGAAGGACGCATGGTATCGCGCAACATTATGCTCGCCGAGGAAGACGGTTTGGGCAACGGCGAAACTCCAATCTTCCCGATACACATCTTCAAAGTCAAAGAGGGCGTGAACTACAACGAGGGTGAACCGAACTACGATCTGTTCAAGCTGGCAATGAGAGTATCGGCAAAGCGTATGTTCCCGAATTTCAGCTTTATCGACGCGCCGTTTAATCTGCAATACTACAAAGAGGGCGATTACAACACCGAGATCGCCTACATGGGATGCCGCACGCGCGTTATCGGCAACGTTCACGACCCCGCGCGTGAGATTGTTACAGGGCGCGGCAACCTGAGCTTCACCACCGTAAATCTTCCGAGATTGGGAATAGAAGCGAACAAGGACATCTCAAAATTCTACGAGAGCCTTGACAAGATGATGAATATGGTGTTCGAGCAGCTTTTGCAGCGGTTTAAGATACAATGCTCAAAACGCGTCAAGAACTTCCCGTTCCTTATGGGACAGGGCGTTTGGATAGACAGCGAGAAGCTTGGAGAGAACGACAGCATTGCCGAGATACTCAAACACGGCACGCTTTCGATAGGATTTATAGGCTTGGCGGAGTGCCTTAAGGCACTTATCGGAGTTCATCATGGCGAAAGCGCTGAGGCGCAGAAGCTCGGTCTTGAAATAGTGACGCATATGCGCGAAAAGGTTGACGAGCAATGCAAAAAGACCGGTCTTAACTTCAGCTTGCTTGCCACTCCCGCAGAGGGGCTTTCGGGACGCTTTATCGCGATAGACAAGAAGCGCTTCGGCGAAATAGAGGGCATAACCGATAAAGATTTCTACACCAACTCTTTCCATGTGCCCGTATATTACAATATAAGCGCTTTTAAGAAGATCAATCTCGAAGCACCGTATCACGCGCTGACAAACGGCGGTCACATCAGCTATGTCGAGCTTGACGGCGACCCGCTGAAAAACCTCGACGCGTTCGAGCAGATAGTGCGTTACATGAAAGAACAGGGTATAGGCTACGGCGCGATAAATCACCCGATAGACCGCGATCCGTGCTGCGGATTTACGGGCATAATCGACGACGAGTGCCCCGAATGTCACCGCCGCGCCGAGGAGATACGGCTTGACCGCATTGAGCGCCCGAAACAATTTAAAGCAGCCGATTGACGGCAAGTTCTACATCTTTCCAATATAGATAAGCCCCGCAGCGCGGGGCTTTCCTGTATATTTTTT
>DKXD01000152.1:816-2830 GCA_002492075.1 Ruminococcaceae bacterium UBA7135 | reverse complement strand
CCTGCGGCGGGAAAGACCTGTAATTTCGTGCGGGTTCCCCCGCCGCAGGCGGGGAAACTGCATTAAATCAGAGCTTCTATAAACATCACCGTTTTTAAGACGGCAGTCGTTTATCATACATTGAACAGCAGCTCGTCGTAGGTAGGATACGGCCAGTATTCCTCGCCGACGATAGTTTCAAGCTCATCGGCTACCGCGCGGAGCGACTGCATTTCGGCAAACACATCGTCGTGATAGCAGCGAGCCTGCTTTTCGGCGTCCTTGATGCTTTGAGCCTTAACAACAGCGTCGGAAAGAGCATACGCCTTTTCGCTGAGCGCCACAGTAAGCTCGTTTACTTTCTTGCACATGGCAAGCTCCACGTCGGGCTTGATACCAATAGCTTTCTTTGAAGCCGCAATATCCGCCACATCCTTGCCGAATTTCATAACAGAGGGGAGTATCTCGGTCTTAGCCATATCAGCGGCTGTGAGCGCTTCAATGTTGATGACTTTGGAGTAGTTTTCCAAGAGTATCTCTTGTCTTGCGTGAAGCTCCACTTCGCTGTAAACGCCGAATTTTTTAAAAAGATCCACATTCTTTTTTGCGGTAAGGCAGGGAATAGCGTCAACTGTCGATTTAAGATTCAAAAGTCCGCGCTTTTTCGCCTCTACGGGCCATTCATCGCCATAACCGTTGCCGTTAAAGATAACGCGCTTGTGTTTTTTGATAGTCTTTACAAGCAGATCGTGCAGAGCTTTATTGAAGTCCTTTGCGCCCTCAAGTTTATCAGCGAATTCTGTGAGGGAGTTTGCGACGATAGTGTTAAGTATGGTGTTGGGTCCTCCAATGTTAAGGTTTGAACCCACCATTCTAAATTCGAATTTGTTGCCTGTAAACGCAAACGGTGATGTTCTGTTTCTGTCTGTGCTGTCTTTGGGGAACTCGGGCAGAGAGGAAACACCGACGTTGAACATCTGCTTGCCGTTACCTGTGTATTCTTTTCCCTCAACAAGTGCGTCAACTACCGCCTGAAGCTCCTCACCGAGGAATATCGAGATTATAGCGGGGGGCGCTTCGTTTGCGCCGAGACGGTGATCGTTGCCGGGAGAAGCAACAGACAGTCTCAGAAGATCGGAGTACTCGTCAACAGCCTTGATGATAGCCACAAGGAAAGTCAAAAATTGTGCGTTCTGCATGGGAGAACGTCCGGGATCGAGAAGGTTCTGGCCGTCATCTGTCGAAAGGCTCCAGTTATCGTGTTTGCCCGAACCGTTGATACCCGCGAAAGGCTTCTCATGCAGCAAGCAAACAAGATCGTGGTCAAGCGCGAGCTTTTTCATCAGTTCCATAGTCAATTGGTTCTGATCAGTCGCGAGGTTTGCGGGCGCGAATATCGGCGCGTTTTCGTGCTGAGAAGGAGCGACCTCGTTGTGCTTGGTCTTGGAGGCGATACCCAACTTCCACAAATGTTCATCGAGATCCTTCATATAGTTCGATACACGCTCTTTTATGGAACCGAAGTAGTGATCTTCAAGTTCCTGTCCCTTGGGAGCGGGAGCGCCGAACAGCGTTCTTCCCGTGAAAATAAGGTCCTTGCGCTTGTTGTATGTATCCCTATTTACGAGAAAGTACTCCTGTTCCGCACCTACTGTGGCAACAACGCGTTTTGTTGTGGTGTTTCCGAAGAGCTTTAAAATTCTGAGCGCCGCGTCGGATACAACATCCATAGAGCGCAGCAGCGGAGTTTTCTTGTCGAGTGCCTCACCCGAATACGAATAGAACGCGGTCGGGATATAAAGCGAGCCTTCCTTGACAAACGCATAAGAGGTCGGGTCCCACGCGGTGTAGCCGCGAGCCTCAAATGTAGCTCTGATACCGCCCGATGGGAAGCTGGATGCGTCGGGCTCGCCCTTAACAAGCTCCTTGCCCGAAAACTCCATAATTACCGTGCCGTCGCCCATCGGGGAGATAAAGCTGTCGTGCTTCTCGGCGGTGATGCCGGTGAGAGGCTGGAACCAGTGGGTAAAGTGGG
>DKXD01000152.1:0-511 GCA_002492075.1 Ruminococcaceae bacterium UBA7135 | reverse complement strand
AGGCTGGAACCAGTGTGTGTAGTGCGTAGCGCCTTTTTCAATAGCCCAGTCCTTCATAGCGGAGGCCACAACGTCCGCTATGGAAACGTCAAGCTCCTTTCCCTCCGCGATAGTTTTTTTCAGTGTCTTGAAAACATTTTTCGGCAGACGCTGCTTCATCGTTTCCTCGTTGAATACGTCAATACCGAACTGCTCAACAACATTGAACTTTTCATCGGTTCTTTCCATTTTAGCTGTGATCTCCATTGTCCCTTTCCTCCTGCGTTTAGTAATTAAGATATAAAATGTAAGAAATTAGATACGCGTAATATGCAACATAAAAAAGGCGTTTTGACACAGCTTTACTGTATCGAAACGCCTTTGTTTCTTACATTTACTATTATATCCTATAATTTACGATTTGTCTATTGACCTATTCCACAAATCTACGCTTTGTTTCAGCTTGTTTTACAGCGATTTTAACAAAAATTCTTTTCTTAGATGCATTTCTAAAACGGAAAATATTCTTTTT
>DKXD01000093.1:7861-12068 GCA_002492075.1 Ruminococcaceae bacterium UBA7135 | reverse complement strand
GTCATGTGCCAGCGCCGCCAGAACTCGCTTATGCTTTTTGACATATACGGATAGTTGAAGTTTTCGGGGAAATTGAACCCCATCATTTTTCCCAAGCCTATCGCCATATCGGAATAGCCCGAAAAATCGAAGTATATCTGGAACGTGAACGCCAGAATACCAAGCCACGCCGTCGCCGCGGAAAGACTTCCGACGTCAAGCGCCTTGACGGAATCCCACAGCGCGCCGATATTGTCCGCGATAAGCACCTTTTTCCCAAGACCTGTGATAAATCTGGATATACCGCTGCCAACCATATCCTCGGAGATCGTCCGCTCGTCAAGCTCGTTTTGCACATCCTCATAACGCACGATAGGTCCCGCGACTATCTGCGGGAACAAGGTCACAAACGCCATAAAATTCACGGCGCTTTTCTGCACTTTGATCTTACGTCGGTAGAGGTCAATTGTATAGCTCATCGACTGGAACGTGAAAAAGCTTATTCCTATCGGCATGGGCAGAGTGTCTATTTCGCCGTTTATCCCGCTGAACATGGCGTTAAACAGCCTTACAAACGGGTTTGTTATCTCCCAGCCGAACCAGCCGTTAAGCGAATCCACAAGGAAATCCGAGTATTTGAAGATACCCAGAAGCCCCAGATTCATAAGTATCGAAACAAGCAGACATATCCTGCGGGCTTTTGGCTTGTCGTCATACTTATCCATTATCCTGCCCGCAGTGTAATCGATAAACGTGCTGAGTATCATCACGAACACATAAAGCGGTTCTCCCCACGCATAGAAGAGCAGTCCGCTTACCAGAATAACGATATTCTTACCTTTTTTCGGCACGAGATAATACAGTATCAGAACTATCGGCAAAAACGCAAGCAAAAACGTCTGTCCCGAAAAAACCATTACTTCACTTCCTCTAAAAACCGTTCTCTTGTATACATAACATTCAGTATTTCAAGCAGCATATTCGCGGACAAACGCTCTGGCAGCCCGAGGCTGCGCTGTAACGCCGCCCGCTTTTGCGACGAGTTCTCCGCACCGATAAGCCCCAGTTCCGCAAGATCGGCTTTGGTTATCGGTTCTTTGGGCGCTTCGCTCTTCTCGGCAAGCACCCCCGCCTTGCGAAACGCTTCAAGTATGATATCATCGTCTATTCCCTCAACGCCGAGCAGACCCTGCTTCGACGGCTCGCGCTTGCGGCGCTCCTTGCCCTTGATATCGGGAACGTAAACGTTGATAACGCTGCCGTCCCTTGCTATCTCCCTTATTTTGCCGCGAATCTGAAATCCCGCGCTGTCGCTGTCCGTAAGGATAACAATGCCCCTCGTTCGAGCGAGCATTTTGATAAGTTCAGCCGTTTCCCTGTCGCGGTAGACCGAAAATCCGTGAACGGGCACTATCACCGTATCCACGATATTGGAAAGCCGTATTTTATCGTACTTTCCCTCGACGATCACCGCCTGATTTATTTTTATCATAGCTTCCCCCGCCAACACGCCGCAACGCTTTAAGCCAGCCCGCTTATCTCTACTATCGCCTGCTCGATGACAAGACGCTTATCCGCCTTTGAGGAGTTCAACAGCTTGTTGGCGTTATAAAGCACCTCTATACAATCGGCAAGATATGCCTCGGAAAGCTCTTTTGCCGCACCGTAAGCTTTTCTCATGGCGAACGCGCGCCCCCCGTAGTTTAAAGCGGCAGCAGCGGCGGAATAAGACTTTTTCTTGCCGATGCCCAATTTAGCACGGTAAAGGTCTACAAAATAACCTGAAAGAGCTTGCATGATAATTATGGGATCCGTGCGCTTGATAAACTGCGCCCGAAGTATCTCCAACGCGTTCCCGACGCGCCCCTCTATAAGCTCGCCCGCAAGCAGATATACATTGCTTTCGATACGCTTCGGCACAAGAGCGTCAATATCCGCGCGTGTTATCTCGCCGCTTTGACGATAATCGCACAGCTTCTCCACCTCTGTTTGCAAAAGAGAAAGCGAACCGCCCACACATTCCGCAAGATACGCCGCGTTTTCATCTGACAGCTCGCAGCCCGCGCGTCGGCACTTTGATATTGCCATGCCCTCGAGCTTCGCTTCGGTGAATTGATTAAGCCCGCATACTATCCCGCTCTTATCCGCCGCTTCGATAAGCTTTCTCATCCTGGACTTTTCAAGCTTTTCTTTGAAAACCTTGAGATCTTCTTCGGTGTTCTCGCGGGTCATGATCATTACGCTTGTTTCGGGAATATTGCTTATCAGCGAAAGATAGTCGTCGAACTCGTCCTTTTCGATCATATCCGGATCGAAATTTCTAAGAATAACGCATTTCCTCTCCGCGAAAAACGGCATACTTTCCACAAAGTCCGAAAGCTCGTCTATCTTTGGCGGACGACCGTCCCGAGCGTTTTTGTCCGAGCTTGGCGTCAAAAAGTATCTGAGCAGGTTCATTTCGCGCTCTCCCTCGGAAACGGCCAGGGCAGTCAACTTATCCGAGTACATACGGATAAGGAAATCCTCATCGCCGTAAAGCAGGTATACCCGCGCCAGCTTTCCCGCCTTAATATCCCTGCCGAGCTGCTGTTCGCTTAATCTCATACCATTCCGCCGTTCAGCTGTTTGCCGCCGAGAATATGGAAATGCAAGTGGCGGACGCTCTGGCAGCCGTGCTCTCCGACGTTCGACACAACACGGTAACCGTCCGAAAGCCCCTCTTTTTTCGCTATCTCCGCGATCTTTGCGAAAATGTGCGATACTACCGCGGAATTTTCCGCGTTCAGCTCGTCAACGCCGCCTATATGCTCTTTCGGGATAACAAGAATGTGCGTCGGCGCCTGCGGGTTTATGTCGCGAAACGCAAGTATTTTATCGTCCTCGTATACCTTTGTTGAGGGAATTTCCCCCTCGATTATTTTGCAAAACAGACAATCCATTTTTATCTCCTTATTTAATCAAACTTACGTTTCCCTTGCTCCATAAGCAGCTACCTAATCAATATTCGCAAACGGGCTGTTCGGATCATCGATATCCATTTCAACGCCGCCAAACTCCAACTTGAAACGGCGGTATCTTTGATCGGTGTTGTAATTTCTTATCGTCAGAGTATCATTAGCGCCCGAGATCCTTACCAGAACATCATTTTCAAAATCCTTAACGCCGACTCTGCTTACCGTTATCATATCGGCGGTCAGACCGTCAAAGCGTATGGTGTTTTCACCGTCGAAATCCACGATAATGTCGTTGCCGCTGCCCTTTCCGAAAACGTAGATATCATTTCCCGCGTTTCCCTGTATGCAGTCATCGCCAGCGCCGCCGTTCAGCGTGTCGTCTCCGTCTCCGCCTATCAGCAAATCATTGCCCGCGCCGCCGTTCAAAGTATCGCCGCCGCCCAGTCCGTACAGCACGTCAAGTCCGTCCGTGCCCGAAAGCTCGTTTGGGTCGTCCGTGCCGCGCGTCGAACCGTAAGCGCACTCGTCAATAAGTGCCAAAGCGCGGCTTGCGGTATCCCGCTCGCCGTCCTCGGAAAGCTTGACTTCAACATACGCGCGAAAATCATTGGTCATACGAAAACTTCTGTCCGAAAACTTTTCATAATTGCGAACCGCCAGACAGCAGTCGCGAAAACGCTTTTCCGTAATATCCGATTCAAGTCCCTCGAACATATGCTCGGAAAACAGATCCATATACGGAACGGTTGCGCCGCTTGCCGTTCTGCTGCCCTTGATATACGACATATCCTCGTATACCGAGCTGTGTATCATCGCAAAGGTGTAACGCTCCGTGATGTTGCGGTACGCCTTTTCAAGATACTCCGCCTGCTGCGTATCGGAGGGCGGCTCGATGATGTCGCCTGTTCCCCAGAACGTCTGTATGATCTTGAGCTTCTTATCGGAAAACAACTCGTTTGTGTCATTCGTGTCGGAGGTTTCGCAAATAACGTGCAGCAGTTCGTCGGTAAGCTCAAAACGCGTTTCAAGGTCATTTTCGGCAAGTATATCCTCGACAAGCCCCTTTGCTTTTCCCGTTTGGTCATCTGCGACCGCCTGCGGCAGCCGCTTCAGCAAAAACTCATCGCTGTCGCGCTTCTGAACGCCGCTGACATCGGGAATCCCGTCTGACGGAGCGTTGCAGCTGATATAATACCTCTCGGAGCTTGAAAACACGCGCTCGTAAAAGTCTACCTCTTCCGCGCCCGAGCTTTCCCCGGACTTATTGCCGTTTT
>DKXD01000093.1:6779-7643 GCA_002492075.1 Ruminococcaceae bacterium UBA7135 | reverse complement strand
CGGACTTATTGCCGTTTTTATTGCACGCGGTCATAAAGCAAACCGCCGCTGTCAACACCAAAGATAAAAGTTTTTTCATAAATACATTTCACCGTAAAACAGTTTACTTATCCGTTTTTCTCTCTACCCCGCTTCTCGGAGGAGAGAGAAAATAAATTCAGTATTAAACGTACTTCGCCGCTATATCGCGGACTGCTTTAAGCGCTTCGGGTATCTTAGCCGCGTCGGGAACGCCCGCCATAGCCTGATCGGGTTTTCCGCCGCCCTTTCCGCCTGCCGCCGCCGCTACCTCGCGGACTATCGTGCCCGCGTTCGCGCCCCGGGCTATTGCGCTCTTGGAGCATTTGCAAAGAATGTTGCTCTTGCCCTCGTTCGTTCCCGCAAGAACCGCGATAAAGCAGTCGTACTTATCCGCAAGACCGTCTCCCACCTTGCGAAGACCGTCGGCGCCCGTTCCGTCAAGAGCCGCCGTGATGAGCTTAACGCCGTTTATATCCGTTTCGTCAAGGTTGCCCAGCTGAGCGTTCGCCGCCGCCTGCTGCATTTGCTCGATCTTCTTGTCTTTTTCGCGCAGCTCGCCCACTACGCCCGTCAATCGGTTGACAAGCTCGGAATTCTGCGTTTTAAGGATAGCCGCCGCCTTATCCAATGTTTCAAGCGAATCATACAGCAGCTTCATCGTATTCGAGCCCGTAACCGCCTCGATACGCCGAACGCCGCTTGCAACGGAGCTTTCGGAAACTATCTTGAACAGCCCCGCCTCGGAGGCGTTCTTCAAGTGAGTGCCGCCGCAGAATTCCGTGGAGTAATCGCCGACGGAAACCACGCGGACGGTATCTCCATACTTCTCGCCGAACAGCGCCA
>DKXD01000093.1:3751-6473 GCA_002492075.1 Ruminococcaceae bacterium UBA7135 | reverse complement strand
CATACTTCTCGCCGAACAGCGCCATTGCGCCCTTTTTCTTTGCTTCTTCTATCGGGAGGACTTCGGTGACTACGGGCGCGGAATTAAGCAGCACTGCATTTACAGCCTGTTCAACGCGCGCAATTTCGTCCTTTGTCATCGCGCTGAAATGCGTGAAGTCGAAACGGCAGCGGTAAGGATCGACATACGAGCCGCTTTGATGAACGTGCTCGCCCAAGACCTCGCGCAAAGCCGCCTGCAAGATATGGCAGCAGGTGTGGTTGCGTTCGGTTGACTTGCGGGAGTTTTCATCGACTGACGCCAAAACAGTGTCGCCTACGGAAAATCCGCCCGAAACAACCTTGCCGAAACCGATAAACTGTCCGCCGCCAAGTTTTTGCGTATCGGATATCTCAATAATATCCGAACCGCCCTTGCTGATCACGCCGCGGTCGCCGACCTGTCCGCCCATTTCCGCGTAAAACGGAGTTTTTTCGATGATAACGCCGATCTCATCGCCCTCGCCGCACAGATCGGCAAGCTCGCCGTTTTTGGTTATCGCGAGTATCTTGGTTTCGCATTTAAGTGTATCATAACCCACAAATTCCGTTGAGAACTTGTCAAGCTCCGAATTTTTGGCATTATCCCAGCCGCCGCCGAGCTTCTTGTTTTCGCGGGCGGTCTGCTTCTGGACTTTCATGCACTCCGCGAAACCGTCCTCGTCAGCCTCAAAGCCGTTCTCGTGGAGTATCTCCTTGGTAAGGTCCACGGGGAAACCATAGGTATCGTGGAGCTTGAAAACGTCCTCGCCCTTGAGCGTCTTTTCGCCGGACTTTTTGAGGTTTTCGATCATCTCACCCAATATCTCGGTACCCTTGTCTATGGTCTTTGCGAAGCTCTCCTCCTCGGTCTGAATGACTTTCTTGATGTAAGCGCGCTTTTCGCCAAGCTCGGGATACGCGGACAGGTTCTCGTTTATAACGGTATCGCAAACCTCATACAAGAACGCCTTGCTATAACCCAGCAAACGTCCGTGGCGAGCCGCTCTTCTAAGCAAACGGCGAAGAACATAGCCGCGCCCCTCGTTGGACGGCAAAATACCGTCGCCTACCATAAAGGTAGTGGAACGGATATGATCGGTAATAACGCGGATAGAAACGTCCTTTTTAGGATCTTCGCGGTACTTTACGCCTATTATGGAGCATATCTTGTCCATTATGTTCTTTACGGTATCGACTTCAAAAAGGTTGTCCACATCCTGCATAACGCACGCAAGACGCTCCAGACCCATACCGGTATCTATATTCTTTGTGGCAAGCTGCGTATAATTGCCTTTGCCATCGTTATCAAACTGCGTGAAAACGTTGTTCCATATCTCAATTATGCGGTCGTTTTCCTCAGCTTCCTCAAAGGAGTTCAGCGGACCGTATTTCTCGCCGCGGTCAAAGTGTATCTCGCTGCACGGACCGCACGGACCGCTGCCGTGTTCCCAGAAATTGTCGGCTTTGCCGAGCTTTATGATACGGTCACGCGGAACGCCTATCTCGTTCGCCCAGATCTCGCCCGCTTCGTCATCTTGCTCGTAAATAGTGACCCAAAGCTTCTCCGGGGGTATTTCCAGCACCTTAGTGAGGTATTCCCACGCCCAAGCTATCGCTTCATGCTTGAAATAATCGCCGAACGAGAAGTTGCCGAGCATTTCAAAATAAGTGCCGTGCCGCGAAGTATGACCCACGTTTTCGATATCGGGAGTTCTAATGCACTTCTGGCAGGTCGTTACGCGGTGACGCGGCGGCTCTTTAATGCCCTGAAAGTATTTCTTGAGCGGCGTCATGCCCGCGTTTATCAGCAGAATAGAGTTGTCGTCCGCGGGCGGCACAAGCGGGAAGCTGGGCAGTCTGAGGTGCCCCTTGCTCTCAAAAAAAGCCAAATAACTCTCGCGGATATCGTTAAGTCCCATCCATTTCATAATTTATGTGTCCTTTCATTTGCGGGAGCGCTGTCTCCCAAATACATACACATTTATTATATCTCTTTTTTCGTCAAATGTCAATAGCAATTTAACAAAAAGCGCAATCGGCGCGATTTGATCGTTTTGGCATAAAATAGCCCTATAACAGCATTTCTTCCGCTTCGCGTAGGATGACGAAAAATTTTTCCGCAAATAGCGCGGGGCTTTGAAACAAAAACGCCGTCATAAAGCGTTTCCCCGCCAAAGACGGGGAAAACGATATTCAAAACCACATAAAACGCGATTTACTGCCTAATATAGATGCCCTGTTCCTCAATGTAATCCTCAATCTCCTGTTTCATATCATCGACCCACGTTCTGTCGTCCGAAGGCTCTAAATCCGCTTTCTTTTTCTCTGCGCATATCTCGACCCACGCAGGACGAAAGCCGCAGTTTATCGCGATATTCTGCGAATATATGTTCGCCGGAGCCGTTCCGTAGAACGGGATATCGCCGCTTTCGAGTATAAGCTTCGCAAGCTCGTTTACAAGAAACGTTCCCACACCGCGTCCGCGATACTCGGGCAGCACATCAATACCGATCTGAAGCCAATTCGGAGTTCCCGTAAAATCGCGGGATGCTCCCGCCATTCCCATTATGTTCTCTCCGTCCATCGCCGCAAGCGCTGCAACGTCGGGGCGCTCGGGGTCGTACTCCCCGCAAAGAGCGTTGGAAAACCGCTTGTCGCCGTAAAAGCGCTTGAACTCCGAAAGCTCAAAACGTCTTATCGGG
>DKXD01000093.1:0-3443 GCA_002492075.1 Ruminococcaceae bacterium UBA7135 | reverse complement strand
TCTTATCGGGAATTTTTGCGCCGGCTCCACAGAATACTTCGGCAGGAACATATGGTGTGCTCCAAGCTCGTGCAGCTTGTACCCGAAGCGATCCAATTCGCGATCCAAAGCGGCGAGTTTGCCCTCTCCAAACAGCGCATGACCCTCGCATCCCTTAACAAATTCCCGCAGAAACGGCATAAGGCGCTCATCAGCGGAGATAAGACAGCCGCCGCCCATAGTCGCCATTGAGAAAAAACAGCCGCCGTCGCCGTCGTATTTTCGTCCGCGCCGCCCTGTTGATACGGTTACAATGTTTTCCGCACCGCACACGGCGTCCTCAGAGCAGTTGTATTCAAGCGCCAGAAGCCTTTTCAGCTCGCTTGAAAAGTTCATTTTATCACTCCTTTAGTGCCGCCGCTATCGCCCGATATTCCCGCAGCATATCTTCCTCCGATATTGTGCGGTTCGCGGGGCTTGTGGACGGCAGACACACGTCCTCGCAAAGCCGGGGGAAGAAACGTTTGTACAGAGTGTGCGCTTTCTTTCCCGTGGTAAACACCGTTTCTATCGGGCATTTTTTGATCAGCCCGCCAATGTCGTTCGGAACGGCGTTTTTTATCGAACCGTCCGCTGCTCCGACAATATCGCAGCTTGCAAGAACGTCCCACAGCGCTATCCCGTGCCGCAAGCATAGCCGCCTCCGCTCGGCGACCGTTGTCGGAAAAGGCTCTTTCAGCACCGCCGAAAGCATTTTCCAAAAGCGGTTTTGCGGGTGCATATAATAGAACCCCATTTCCCGCGATTTGGGCGAGGGCATAGTGCCCAGTATCAATACCCGCGAACAAGCGTCATACAGCGGTTCAAGCTCGTGAAGAACGCGTTCAGCACTCATAGTCCACGCTCACCGCGCTTGTGCGAATAGACTTGCAAAAATCCGAAACGGCAACGTGCAGCGGGTTTACGCTGTACGCTTTCAGAGCCTCCGTGCTATCAAACTCTGCCACCAGAACAGCGTCGTAGCTGCGCTCCGACGGTATCATGTTCACCCCGACCTCCATAGAGCGTATCTCGGGTATCTGCCCTTTAAGAGCAAGCAAACGTTCGCGGAACAACAGCATATTCTCGTGTTCGCCCTCTTTGAATTTCCACATCACTATATGCTTTATCATAATTTCCTCCTTAAAGCCATTCCCCCAACCGCATACAGCGTTGGGGGAGTACCATATCCGTTTGTTATTCCTCGTCAATGGAGTTTATGGCGTTGACGATCATCTCGTAATCCTGCTTTACCCGAGCGTAAAGCTCTGCGGAATTATCCGCTATTGCATCGCTGTTGCGAAGCGCCTCGGTAAGCGCCGACGAAGACTCGCGCAGCTTGTCAAATCCCAGATTAAGACACACGCCTTTAAGCGTATGCGCCATTCTGAACGCCGTATTCATATCCCCGCTTTCAAATGACGAAACAAGCTCGCCGTATGTCGGGTCACTCGGAAACTTCATAACGAACTTCGCAAGCATACTCTCCTTGCCGCACATTCTTGAAACCGTATCGGTAAAGTTAGAGCCTATGCTTTCATAACACTCACGCAAAGTCACCGATATTCACTCCTTTCATAATGCCGTACTCGCGCTCGGAGGGCACAAGCTTTCCTATAACTCCGGTATAGCGCTGCGGTTCCTCAAGCGTAAACGCCGCGCGACATACCAGTCTATATGTGTCGCACCTCGTGTTCGGTGGGCAGCTTACACCGCTTTCGGAAATATCGGTTATCCTGAAAATGTGAATAGGTTCGTCCGAATTTGAATTTGTGGTGGTGAGAATGTGGAAATTGAACTGTATGATCGGATCGTCCGGCGGCAAAGCCCTGAACCTCGCTTTAAGCTCCCGCAACTTATCCTGACCAAACAGCGCTGTCATCGCCTCGCTGTGAACGGGATCGACGATGCTTTCCGGTATGCCGAGCACCTTTGCAGCGCTTGAAGATACGGTGAACATCTTAGAGCCCGCGTTGAACTCAAACGAGCAACCGCCCGTTATTCCCTCAAAGAAGCGGTTCTTCATCTTCTCGTACTCCAAAAGGTGCAGCAAACGCGCAGACGAATACAGCGAATCGTTCTTCAGCAAGCCCCTTGCGAACTCAATGACATCATAATCGCTGTTGGTGCTTACGGTTCCCTCCTTAACAAGACGCATTTGCTCCGCTTTGTTGTTAAGGCAGGTTATCAGCAGCGGGTTAAACTGTCCGCACTCGCCCTTGGTGATCATTTCCAATGCCGTTGCATGTGAGAACGCCTTTTTATAGCAGCGATCCGCCGTCAAAGCGTCATAAACATCCGCCAAAGCGACCACCTGAGCCGATATGGGTATATCGTCACCCGAAAGCCCATCGGGATATCCTCTGCCGTCCCAACGCTCATGGTGCCAGCGCGCTATTGCATACGCCATCTTGACCAAAGGCTCATCCTTGTGGAACGGAAGCTCCGCCAACATCTGCGAACCCACGGCGGAGTGGGATTTCATTATCTTGAACTCCTCATCGGTAAGTCTGCCGGGCTTGTTCAATATCTCATCGGGTATGCATATCTTGCCGACATCGTGCAAAGCCGCCGTCTTGGTGATAAGCGATATTTTTTCCTCATCAAGATCGTATTTATCGGTTATATTGGAAAGCTCGCGCAGCAATATCTCAGTATAGCTCTGAACATGAACAACGTGCATTCCGCACTCGTTATTACGGAACTCAACGATATGCGCCAAAATGTCGATCATAAGCCGCGAATCTTTCTCGCGCTGGAAATACTGATCGGCAACCATATTCGCAAGGTTTTTCTGCTTGGAATACAAATCTATCATATTTCTGACACGCTTTTGAACGATATACGCGTCGAACGGTCTGTTTATAAAGTCGCTTGCCCCCAGCTCGTAAGACTTGTGAATGATCTCGCGGTCATTCTCGGAACTTATCATGATGACCGGAATATCGGTAAGCCAGCTGTTCTTCTTCATTATTTTCAAGACCTCGATGCCGTCCATTTCGGGCATAACTATATCCAACAGCACAAGATCTATCTCGGTGTCATAATCTCTAAGCGCCGCAACGGCTTCTTTGCCGTCTTCCGCTTCAATGATCTGATACTCCTTATCGAGCATCTCTTTGAGCACCATACGATTCATAGGACCATCATCAACAACAAGAATCTTTTTCATAATCCATTTTCAGCAGCCCGTTTTCACTTTGAGAACGGATATTGCTTTCTCCTTTCCGAACCATAAATGTATTTGCGCCACTAACCATTTTAATGTTCTATGAACTCATTGTTATTATATCATATCATATCGAATTTGTCAACATAATTCTTCACCAAAAATATCCCGTTTTTTATCAAGATTTTGTGCTTGCGTTATTGATAAGTTTCTGGTATAATAGAAACTGGGATAAATTATAGTTTATTGTATTATA
>DKXD01000125.1:3176-7980 GCA_002492075.1 Ruminococcaceae bacterium UBA7135 | reverse complement strand
TCGCAGTATAAAGCGTGGCAGCGTGTATATTTTGTGCGATCTGAAGGATAATGTAAAGCAGCCGCTGCTTCCCGGGCATTACCGCTTATGGGTCGGCGGAGAAAGTGAAAGAGTGCCCGCGGAGTTTACGATAAAAGAATAAAATTTCGGAGCGGTAAAACACCGCTCCCTTTTTCGTCAAAAATCACAAAAAATTTGTATTACCCTTTGAAAACAACCTTTCCTGCAAGATTTCTCGCCCCCGCTGCGCGGGGGCGAGAAAATAAATAATTTTGTACAAAAATTTTGTAATTCCACTTGAAAAAAATGACAAGATGTAGTATAATATAATTGTATGGTTAGCAGATTTGGACGCAATGCCAAATTTCGCGGCTAAATTTGAACAAAGGAGAAAAATGTATGACTTATTCTCATGAAGTAGACGCTATGTGTCCCGTAGCACAGGGCGTTGCTCACGGCTGCGCTCCTATCCCGGAGGAAGCAAAGTGGGTAAAGGCAAAGGACGTTAAGGACATCTCGGGATTCACCCACGGCGTGGGCTGGTGCGCTCCGCAGCAGGGTGCGTGCAAGCTCTCGCTGAACGTTAAGGAGGGCGTTATACAGGAGGCTCTTGTAGAGACGCTCGGCTGCTCGGGTATGACACACTCGGCTGCTATGGCGGCGGAGATACTCCCAGGCAGAACCATTCTTGAGGCTCTGAACACCGACCTTGTCTGTGACGCTATCAATACCGCAATGAGAGAGCTGTTCCTCCAGATCGTTTACGGACGTTCGCAGAGCGCGTTCTCCGAAGACGGACTTACTATCGGCGCGGGTCTTGAGGATTTGGGCAAGGGTCTGCGTTCGCAGATCGGCACAATGTTCGGCACGCTTGCAAAGGGACCCCGCTATCTTGAAATGACAGACGGATATGTTACCGACTTGGCTTTGAATGAGGACAATGAGATCATCGGATACAAGTTCGTAAACTTCGGCAAGATGATGGACTTCATCAAGAACGGCGACGACGCTAACACCGCGCTTGAAAAGGCTCGCGGTCAATATGGCAGAGTTGCTGACGCCGTAAAGTTCATCGACCCGAGAAAGCAGTAAGAGGAGGTACATAAGAATGGCTTTATTTGAATCCTATGACAGACGCGAGAAGCAAATTCTCAGCGTCTTGAAAAATTACGGCATCAACTCCATTGAAGAATGTGCGGATATCTGCAAGGAAAAGGGCTTCGACCCCTACAAGATCGTCGAGGGTATCCAGCCTATCTGCTTCGAGAACGCGAAATGGGCTTACACCGTAGGCTGCGCTATCGCTATCAAGAAAGGCTGCAAGCGCGCCGCTGACGCCGCTGCCGCTATCGGCGAGGGACTCCAGAGCTTCTGCGTTCCCGGCTCGGTAGCAGACCAGAGAAAGGTCGGCTTGGGTCACGGAAACCTCGGCAAAATGCTGCTTGAGGAAGAAACAAAGTGCTTCTGCTTCCTTGCGGGTCACGAATCCTTCGCTGCCGCGGAGGGCGCTATCGGTATTGCCGAGAAAGCGAACAAGGTTCGCAAAGAGCCGCTCAGAGTTATCCTGAACGGTCTTGGCAAGGACGCGGCTCAGATAATCGCGCGTATCAACGGTTTTACATACGTTGAAACCGAAATGGATTATTACACCGGCGAAGTAAAGGAAGTTTTCCGCAAGTGCTACTCCAAGGATTCCAACAATCCCCGCGCTAAGGTAAACTGCTATGGCGCAAACGATGTTACCGAGGGCGTTGCTATCATGTGGAAAGAAGGCGTGGACGTATCTATCACCGGTAACTCCACCAACCCCACTCGTTTCCAGCACCCTGTTGCGGGCACTTACAAGAAGGAGTGCAACGACAAGGGCAAGAAGTACTTCTCCGTTGCTTCCGGCGGCGGTACGGGTCGTACACTCCACCCCGATAACATGGCGGCGGGTCCCGCTTCATACGGTATGACCGATACTATGGGACGTATGCACTCCGACGCTCAGTTCGCGGGTTCTTCGTCCGTTCCCGCTCACGTTGAGATGATGGGTCTTATCGGTATGGGCAACAACCCCATGGTTGGCGCTACCGTTGCCTGCGCTGTTGCGGTCGAGGAAGCTCTGAAGTAAGTTCATCACGCAGAAATGCGGCTTGACGTGTTGTGTAAAGCCTTAAAAACGGGTGAAAATTACCCCGTAATACACAAGTAAGTAACAAGTAATACACAACGGTAATACACAAATTAAGCGGCTGTCCGAACGGGCAGCCGCCTTATTTTATGGGATTTTCTCAATCTCGCGCTTTAAGTTTTCAATTGTTCTGTGAGTGTACACTTTTTCGGTAACATCTCCGATTTGATGTCCGACAATAAGTTTAAGGCAATATTCGTCAACACCCGCCTCTTTCGCCCTTGTGATGAACGTGTGCCGAGTTTCGTGAGGGCAGTGCTTTAGTCCGAGATACTGCATTGTGCGGTTGAAACGTTGGCTGTACTTGTCATACGTCATTTTCGGCTCTTTGCTTGTGAAGTCATTGAAAAGCTGTTCGTTTTCGGGATCGTACCGCTTTTCAATAAGCGGACGGATTTTCGGGTGAATGGGAACGCAGCGTTTTTTACCTGCGTCCGTCTTTATGCCGCCGTGCATTGTTCCCTCTTTCAAGTCAATGTCTTTTGTTTTCAGCAAGGCAAGTTCTTGCGGTCGCCAACCCGAATATATTTCAATCAGTATCATATCCACAACAGAGTAACCCACATTATCCCACAAGAGTTGTATTTCATCATCGGTGAAAGGAATTCTAGGTTCGGACTTCGTTGTCTTTTTGACTGGGTTACAAAGTGCTGCATAGTCCTTGTTGACAATCTCGTGTTTCATAGCATAGCGGAACATTTGATTGTACAGCGACTTCATTCGCCCTTTGGTATCATCGCCGACTTTAGCGTCTTTGATAGTCTGCTCCAAATGCGCGGCTCTGATGTCCCGCATTCTCATATCCCACAGCGGCTTGCTGTGATTATAGGCAGATTTCCAAGTGCGTACCGCGGACGCGCATATTTCATCAAAATGCTCCGCAGACCATTTAGCGTATACTTCCGCAAATGTAGATGTGGTGTTTTTGATGTCGTAAGGGTCTTGATTGTAGTCTGCAAGAGCTTGCAAGGCTTCCTGCCGCGTTTCGTAATAGCCTATTGTTATGTACTGCTGAACGAGCTTTGTGCCGTCCTCATTCATTACCCAACCGTTGGTTTTGCGAACGCGCCACGGTTTACGGCGTTTGCCGGGCAGCTTGTGAACCGAACCGTAACCGTTAGGTTGTTTCATCGTCGGGTCTCCTTTCTTTTTCGGAACTGAAAAGAAAATCAGCCGATGTCGGTGCGTTATCGCGGAGCAGCTCGCGGAATGTCATTGCCGATTTGCGCCGCATCTTGCTTTTCAGAACCGCCGAAGTTGCCGTGAACGCGATCGCCGACAGCGCAAAGGCACTTGCTGTAATTGTTATGATGTGTTTCATTGTATTCTCCTATCTTTTTCGGTTTTGTGAATTTGTCTGTATATATCCACGCTGTATAAGTTCTTGTCGCAGCTCATTGTAATTACCAACCTCGCCGTTTATGCCGAGAACCTTTTTCAATAACCGTATCTGATTTTGGTGGTCGTTTTTCTCTTTTAGCCGCTGAACGTTGTGGGGTGAGAGAGAACTTGTCAACTCATAGTGTAAAGCAGCATTATCATCGCAAAGTTTCTTGTTTTCGCTTTGGAGCTGTTCATTTTCTTTTTTCAGCCGTGCTATTTCGGCATTTTTTGCTATGGCACTGTCCGCAGTAGCTTTCACCGACTGCCACTCTTCCCACGATACATTTTTTAATGCGCCGCCAATTGATTTCTTGCCCTCAATTGCCTTTAATTCCTCTGCCGTGAGGACTTTTCCGTTTAATTCCTCAAGTTGCTTTTCGGCGGCTTGGGCGGACTTTTCGGCGGTTTCGGCTCGTTCAAGAGCGGCTTTCTCGCGCTCCAAAGCTGCCTGTTTTTCCTTTTCAAGCACGGCGATGTTGTCCTTGTAACGCTTGTATTCCTCGACTGTGAACGTTCCTCTTGCCTTTTGGGGCGGCGCAACCTCAATTCCGTGCCGCTTGCATATATCTTCAAGGACTTTGCGCTCTCGTTCGCGCCAACGTGAGATAGCGTCTTTTCCCTCGCCAAAACCCATTTCTTTAAGAGCTATTGCCATACCGTTTTGAGTGTCTAACCCGCGCTTACAATGAGCGACCGGAATGTAGTCAATATGTAAATGCGGGGTTGCTTCGTCAATATGAAGAACGTTATTGAAAACACGGAAATTCGGATTACGCTCTTGAAAACCGGTGGCGTATTCTGTAAGGCATTGTTTCGCGATCTCCGCGTCCGCCGAGCCAACGCCCGTGTCTTTCATATCTCCGATTTGCACAACGTCCTCATAGAAGCTCTTGCGCTTGTCGGTAGCTTCAATTACCGTGTCGCACGGCTTTCGCCCGAATGCGTACTGAAAATATCCGTCCTTGATTTTCCTGTTCGAGCGTTTTTGTTTAGCATTGTATCTCTCGACTGCCGCGCCGAAGATGTCCTCATACGCTTGTTTTATCGGAATTTTCACAAAGGTAACGTTGTCCTTTGTGCGCGAGCTATCCACATTCTTCGCGTGAAACTTTCTGTTGTTGTGTGACAAGCTCCCTTTGCCTTGACCGTGAGAGATCGATTTTCCCGCCATACTCATTCTCCTTTCTGCGCGCGTTTTACCTACGGCTTGCCGTAGGTAACCCCGTAGTAGTTGTGACATTCCGT
>DKXD01000125.1:1267-2879 GCA_002492075.1 Ruminococcaceae bacterium UBA7135 | reverse complement strand
CAGTTGTGACATTCCGTTTCGCCTGCGGCTTCACTCCATATCACAACTACCGGGGCTCTCCGAGGGGCAAAGGGGCGGCAGCCCCTCTGCACTCCCCGCTATGGGACTTCCAACATTGCAAGATTGCTTGCTTTTTTTAGAGTATGGGTTTTGCACACTTGACCGTGTTACCTTGCAAGAGTGCATAGCAAGAATGTATATGCAACCTAACATTTGCAACATTACATTTCCCATACTCTGAATTTTTCAAGCAACCTTGCATTCTTATAATTTAGGGTAAGCGCCAAAACCACATATTATCTTTTTTATATGATTTAATTTTTAGGTCGGCTTTTGCCTTGTCGAGCGTTCGCTTACTTATACCTTGTTCATAAGCCATAGCTTGTATTTCAGTTTGGGCAATCGCAGCATCAGCGAGAATATCTTGAAGAAATTGTTTTGCCGTATCGGTTTTGGTAACCTTTTCTTCTGCCACCTTAACCTCACATTCAACAAAATTTCCCCAAACTATTTTACCGTTCTCATCAATACAGAAAGAAAGGGATTTCCCCCGCGCCGAAAGAGAAGATTTCGTATGATTTATAAGCGACAGCGTTTTATTGTTGGGGTGTTTGGTGACCGTCAGAACGCTCCGCGCCGCCGCAACTTGGTCGGTAGAGCCGAGCAAACTTTGCAGCTCGCTGTATGTCTGATTTTTCCCTTGATGTCCGATGAGTACAATAGCGCACTCGTTATCTTCCGCAACCCGTAAGAGTTGTGCGAAAATAGGGCGTATCTCATTAGCCTTGTTCATATCTATTTTAGCACCGAGATAAGCCTGTATCGGGTCGAGTATAAGTAGCTTTGCACCTGTTTCGGCAATGCTGTCTTCTAATCGCTCGTCAGTCATTGTTACAGGGTTCACGCGCTCGTTAATGTTGTTTATGCGATTACAGTCCGCTCCTGCTGCCAACAAGCGCGGCTTAATGGTATCAGCTAAGCCGTCTTCTGCCGTGTTGTAGATAATGTTTATAGGTTCTCGCGGTTCGGTATCTCCGGGGAGAGGTTCGCCTTTGGAGAGCGCGGCGGCTATATTCAGCGCAAGCATTGTTTTGCCTATTCCCGAATTACCTTGCATTATCGTTATTTTCCCCAAAGGTATGTACGGATACCAGAGCCATTTAACGGACTTCGCCTGAATGTCCGTTTCAAAATTTAGGATTTCTTTTTCAGTCATTGATGTATTCCCCCTTAAAGTACCCTATCTCCTCATACACCTTCTTGTCGGGACAATAATAGTTATACTCGGTGCAGCCGTCATTAACGAATGCATAACCAAAGTGGAACACGCCCTTTTGCAACCCAACGCGGATAAGCTGCGCGGTTTTGCCTGTTGCCTGTGCAATTTCGCTAATGGGAACATTTCTCCCCGTAAATTTAGGTGTGGTCATAAAAAATCCTCCTTAATGCTTGATTTTTCGTATCAAATATGATATAATTGTTGTAGAGCCATGTTGTAATTAACAATATGTTGCTCTGTAATACACTATATCATAATATTAGTGTTTTGTCAATTGAAAAATCATAAAAAGTATATTTTTAGCGTTTTTTTGTTTGATTTTTACATTTTCAC
>DKXD01000125.1:0-956 GCA_002492075.1 Ruminococcaceae bacterium UBA7135 | reverse complement strand
TTTCACAATGCTATATTTGTATTTTTATACCAAATGTAGTTGGAGGATATTATGGCGTTTTATGATAGATTTATTGATCTTTGCCAAATAAAAGGGGAAAAGCCTACCCCCCTTTTGAATAAACTGAACATAGGCGCAGGAAACGTCAGACGGTGGAAAAACGGCTCAAGTGTAAATTTCGACACCCTTAATATATTGGCAAAGCATTTTGATGTTCCTGTAGAATATTTTTTTGACGGCAGCGAACAAGAGACGGAGTTAATAAAAAGCGGAAATTCCCTTAAAGAATTGTATAATGGAATTAAAGCTTACCCCGACTACATTGCAAGTCTTCTAAATGGAGTGGATGAAAAGCTGCCGCAGTACTCCGACTACGAGCGCATTTCCGACTATATGCACGTTGATATGCGCTATCTGATGTCACCTGAACGGTACTGTCAACTTATCAAGCTCCCCGAAAGCGCACGGGTTTCAAAACACGAAAATATTCCTGCGCGGGATATGATACTAAGCATTTTAGGTAAGCTACCTGCAGGAAACGAGTACAAATTCCTGCAAGTGCGGATATCTATGGCTATTCTTCAGCACCTTATGATTATGGGCATTACCCCCGAACAGCTTGAAAAAACGCTCTTGCTGAAACAGAAGATTTACGATCTGGGAGATATTGGCATATCTGAAAAAAAGAAGAAGAGCTACAACTTTTCCGACTTGTGCAGAATTTCCGAAGCGTTTAACATTAGCTTTGAGAGTATGCTTACGGGGATAAGGGATAATCACGAATGATAGAAGAAAACTATATGTTATAAAAATAATATAACTGTTTGATTTGACCATATAAATTATGAGCCATATTCTGTATTTCATTATACGGAATATGGCTTTCACTTTTCCCTAATTTCTTGGAAATATTTATTATTATTTTCTTCTTTACGCCAGTAACTTATTGTATGTAG
>DKXD01000207.1:5219-19470 GCA_002492075.1 Ruminococcaceae bacterium UBA7135 | reverse complement strand
TATAATATATTATTGTATACTAAAATGTCCGCGGCGAAGATATCATGGAAGAAACGCTTGCCGAGGACGCGAAATGAGGTGCGAAATTGGCTTTTTGCGATCTGAGACCCGTTTGCGCTGTTGACGATGAAAGGGGCAACTCGTACATAATAGGGAGTGTGTTCGCGGTTTACGGAATAGGCTCCGATCCTCCCACCGTTTACAGCTGGGATATGATAAGATTGGTGTCGGTCACTCCGAAAGAACTGGTCTTTGAGACTATTTCGAAGAGCTTCACGATAACAAACAGGATGTTTGACAGTGAAGAGGATATTTTGAGGGCGATTGCGCTGATAGAGTGTCGCCAGAAAGAGTATCAGTTCGGATATCAGCACGACAAGCGGCTTTTCCCGCTGAAATCCTCTTATGTTGAGGTGTCTCCGGGCAAGGAAACGTATGTGGGTGAGGATATCCTTGACGAGGGCGATACCGCCGCGGCATTCATTATGCTGCTGAATTTCAAGCTTGTGAAGATACTGTGGCTGGTAGGGCTTATGATAGCGTTGATAACATTTGGTATTCTGCACATGACAGTCGGGATCACCCGCAGCAATTGGCTGTATTTTGTTCCGATATCCGCTGCCGCGGGTGCGATAGTCGCCTTGCTGGTGTATCTGGTAGCGCAGGGCATAGCCAGAGCGCGCTTTAAGTCTATCGCGGACGCGGATCACGCCGCAAGAAAGGACATAACGTTCGTGGTGAGCCGTCGGGGCTTCGCCGCTTGCGAAAGCTGTGTTTACGAAAGCCGCGATCTCGTGCCGTGGTCGGAAATGGACTACTTCATCGAATCTGATAAGATGTTTATAATTTATAAGAATAACGCGCCCGTGGCGTATATTCCGAAAAGAGCCTTTGAGAAGAAGTTCGTGGGCGGTATTGCGGATATAATTGCGCTTAATCTCGAACAGAGATAAAACATTTCATAGCTATCACTATTTAAGGAAGTGAATGAATTTGAGCGTCGATATAAAGTCGGAAACTGTCGATTATGACGGGCAGAGCGCACTTTTGGTGTCCATAAAGGACGGCGGCGGCGTTTTGGGAACGTGTATGGCGGGAAGTATCGATCAATCCGGCAACACAAGCTCACGCACACGGCTGTTTTATATAGGAAGCGAGCCTGTTATAAATCTTATCTGCCCGAACCGTGCGAATAAGCAAAGCGATAAGCTGGTATCTTTCAGCCCGGGGTTTCAGGGATACGACCAGAAGATAAACGCCGCGATCACAAACAGCTTTAACAGGCTTAACGACGGAGAATCGCTGACTTCGGGTTTGCGCGATATTTTCGGTCTGCTTGAGGATGGCATTTACGCGGTATATTACTCGGATTATTACCCCACTGACGGAAACGGCATATTCTTCTGGGGTGCATATAACATCTCTCACGAGGTGCATGGCACGGCGGAATATAACCGTGCTATAGGCGACAAAACATACAAGCCGTGCTTTCTGCTGCCGACTCAGCCAATGGATTACTATGCGGCGCGCACCAAAATGGGCACCGATGAACAGGTGAAGAAGCGCCGTGTTCAAGGTATAGTATATCACGTTTCGGGATTGTATTCCGCGCTGCTTAAAGGTCACCATGGGGCGGTCTCTTGTGTGGACTGCGGCGTACCGTTCAGATGCGCGGTGATTGAGAAGATAACGGAACCGTATGTGGAGCGCAAGACCCCCGCGCCCGTTGAGACGCAGACACCTCCGCCCGCTCCCGCCGAGGAGATAGACCCCGAAGCGCCCGAGGCTGCCGAGCAGCTTGACGCGGCGGGCGAAGCACCGGCTCCCGCGCCTATACAGGAGATGCCCGCAAACGGAGTTACGGGCTTCAGAAGTCCATCGGTGAAAATGCCGCTCGAAGCGTTCCCAAAGGATATGCTGCGGCAGCTTATCGAGGGCAGGAGCGAATACAAGCCGCCGCATTTCGATGTGATTTCGGCGAAGCTGATGACTATGCGCAGAAAATCCATAAACAACAACGCGCTGCCATATTCCGTTTTGGAGCGCGCAGAGCGGCTGCCCGACTGCGAAATGGTGGAATCCGCTTATGCCGTAAGTGAGCTTACGGACGAGCAGCTTGACTGTCTGCTTGCCGGCAATGTAGAGTGCAACGGTAAGGTGATAATCTCTCCGAACTTCTATTCAAGTATCGTGACGGCGTGCGGCTTTTTGCAGTTTAAGAATATAAAGCGGTTCGTGGACTTCTCGATTGCCGTAATGGAAAACCCCGAGCTTGCCGCGGTGCATGAATATGTTGCCCGCCGAGTTTCAAGCCAGACGGAAAATTCTAAAATACTTAATTTCTTCCAAAGCGCAATTGAAAGCGGCGACCCCAAATATGATAAAATAATCACCATAGCGCAGACATTCGTAAAGCGTAATAAGAAAAAGTAAAAGCGTCACCGTACAAAAGTTCCCTGCCTTTGTACGGTGTTGCTGTATTGGTATAGCGGAGGAGCTTAAATGAAAGCAATGCGTGTAAAAAAGACATTTTCGGCGATCTTGGCGGCGGCGGTATTGGCGTCGGCTCTGTCGGGCTGCGCTAAGAGCAACAACGAGAGCGCGGCAAGCGGTTCAGAACAAGGCGGCGCAAGCGGCAGCTCGGCGGTTTCGGGCACGAGTGCTCCCGATTCAGAGAGTACGGGCGGCTCGGAGAGCGCAAACAGCTCCAACGGTTCGGGGAATGCCAACGAACCCGATTACCCGTTCGGCGGCGGCGAGGGGCTTTCGATGACGGGCAGCGGCTATGAGGGAGAGGAAGGCACGGGAGATTTCAACTACGGTGAGGCTCTCCAAAAATCACTGCTGTTTTACGAGCTGCAAAGGAGCGGCGACCTTGACGAGAGCACCATTCGCACGAATTGGCGCGGCGACAGCGGTTTGAACGACGGCTCGGACGCGGGTCTCGACCTTACGGGGGGGCTGTATGACGCGGGCGACAACGCAAAGTTCAATCTGCCAATGGCGTATACGTCCACTATGCTTGCATGGAGCATTTACGAGGACAAGGACGCTTATGAAAAGAGCGGTCAGCTTGAGTACGCGCTCGGAAATATCAAGTGGATATGCGATTACCTTATTAAATGTCACCCGGAGGATAACGTGTACTATTATCAGGTGGGCGACGGCAACGCCGACCATTCTTGGTGGGGTCCCTGCGAGGTAATGCAGATGAACCGCCCGTCGTTTAAGGTGGATACAAGCAATCCCGGTTCCGCTGTTGTCGGTGAGGCTGCCGCCGCTTTAGCGGCGTGCGCTGCGGTGTATAAGGACGTCGACGCGGATTATTCGGAGCTGTGTCTGTCTCACGCGAAATCGCTTTATGAGTTCGCCGAAAGCACCAAAAGCGATGCGGGCTATACAGCGGCGAACGGGTTTTACAACTCATGGAGCGGTTGGAACGACGAGCTTGCATGGGCTGCCGCATGGCTGAATATCGCGACCGGCGACAGCTCTTGGCTTGATAAGGCGAAAAGCTACGCTTCTCAGTGCAACATTGATCCACATTGGACGCTGTGCTGGGACGACAAGGGTCTGGGCGCACTCTGCTTGATAGCAAAACTCACGAACGAAAAAAGCCCGCAGCTTGAGGAAAGTCTTGATTGGTGGTGCAGCGGTATCACGACTTCTCCCAAAGGGCTGGCATGGCTTGATCAGTGGGGCAGCCTCAGATATGCCACAACGGCGGCAATGCTCGCAGCTTCTTATGCCGACAGCGGCGCTTGTTCAAGCGATAAGGCGGAGAAATACATGGAATTTTGCGAGAGACAGGTAAACTATGCGCTCGGAAGTTCGGGGCGCAGTTATGTGGTGGGCTTCGGAGAGAACCCTCCCGAACATCCTCATCACCGCACCTCGCAAGGTTCGTGGGCGGATAATATGAACGAGCCCGCAAGTCATCGGCATGTGCTGTTTGGGGCGCTTGTCGGCGGACCCGACGCGTCAGACGGCTATACGGACACGGTTTCCGATTATAATAAGAACGAGGTCGCCGACGACTATAACGCGGGCTTCACCGGCGCGCTCGCTAAGATGTACAAAAAGTACGGCGGTCAGACGCTGAAAGATTTCGGCGCGGTAGAACCCGTGGGTGAGGAGATGTTCGTTGAGTACAAGATAAACGCCACGGGAGATGGCTTCACCGAAATAAAGGCAATGGTCTATAACCAATCGGCGTGGCCCGCAAGAGTAGGCAAAGATCTTGAACTGCGCTATTTTGTGAACCTCTCCGAGGTCTCTGACCCCAGCGCGGTAAGCGTGAACTTCAACTATAACGACGGCGCGAAATTCGGCGGCATTTACGAGTGGGATAAGGACAACGGCGTTTATTATGTCAGCATAGATTTCTCGGACGCGCTTATCTATCCGGGCGGTCAGAGCGCGTATAAAAAGGAAGTGCAGTTCCGTATGTCGGCAAGCGGCTGGAACGCCGAAAACGATCCGTCCTTTGCGGAACTGAAGGGCACGAACGGATCGGATCTTATTCGCGCGGAAAGCGTCGCGCTGTATGAACGCGGCAAGCTCGTTTTCGGAAAAGAGCCGGACGGCACTGCGGGAACCGATCCGATAACGCCGTCAGAAAGCGTCCCGAGCGGCGGTGAGAACAGTCAGCCGCAGCAGCCTCAAAATCCGCAAACTCCTCAAACCCCCTCGGCGGAGAAAGACGGCATTAAGGTCTCGCTCAGCCAGCAGCAGACAAGCGGCAGCGGCTCGTCTATCGGAATGACTGTCGAGATCGCGAACAATACCGGTGCGCCGATCGACCTTACGGCGCTGGAAGTCGATTACTTCTTCACGGCGGACGGCAAGAGCGCTATGGAGTGCGCGTGCGATCACGCGGCGGTGAACGGCAGCGGCTATACGGCGGTGACGAGCAATGTTAAAAGCGCGTTTTCGGGCGCTTCGGGCGAAAACTGCGACACCAAATGCGCGGTTACATTCACGGGCGGCACGCTCGACAGCGGAAACACATTGTCGCTGCAATTGCGTATCTACGCTTCGGATTGGTCGAATTTCGATCTGGGCAACGATTGGTCGGCGGGCAACGCGGAACACTTGCTCGTACTGATAAACGGCACGGAGGTATTCGGAACGGCGCCGTAAAAATAGTTTGGCATACTCAATATAATAAGCATGGCGGCGGTTTGTCCTGTGATGAATCGCCGCTTTATGTTGTTCTGCATAAAAAAGCGCCGAAAAAATGACTGTTATCTGTAAAAAATCACTAAAATTAGTTAAATCTAACTTGTTTATTCAAAAAAATTGTTGACTTTTCCCGCCGAACGGAATATAATGTATGTGTTAGCGAGAACTAACGCGGTTAGCGCTAGATAACATCGGAGGTGCTTTGAATGATGCCGATTACACTTGCGAACCCCGGCGAGGAGCTGATGATACGAAAGCTCGGCGGAAACGATGAAACGCGGCGTTTTCTGGAAAGTCTGGGCTTCGTTGTGGGGAGTAACATTACGGTGGTTTCCGAGATAAAAGGAAACGTTATAGTAAAGGTCAAGGAATCTCGGGTCGCCGTTTCTAAGGAAATGGCGCGGCGGGTCATGGTATGAAAGCAGAAATAAAGGAGGGATATCTTATGGCTACATTGCGGGACGCGAAAATAGGCGATACCGTTACAATCAAGAAACTTAACGGCGAGGGCGCGGTAAAACGCAGAATAATGGATATGGGTCTTACGAAAGGCACAGAGGTGACGATAAGAAAAGTTGCTCCGCTCGGAGACCCGATAGAGGTCACGGTGCGCGGTTATGAATTGTCGCTGCGCAAGGCGGACGCGGAAATGATCGAGGTATGATACTAATTCGCGATAAATGTATTGACAAATATTATTGTTGTTGTATTGAGTTAGGTCATATTTTTTGTCTATACTTTGACGGCGAATTAGTATAAGCGCTTTGTTTTTTTGAACGACAGTTAGTCTTGTATAATATGGTTAGTCTATTCTAATCAAGAGGAGGAAAAATGGAAATAAGAATAGCGCTTGCAGGCAACCCGAACTGCGGCAAAACAACATTGTTCAACGCGCTCACCGGCTCCAATCAATTTGTGGGCAACTGGCCGGGCGTAACAGTTGAAAAGAAAGAGGGCAGGTTAAAGGAGGATAAAAGCGTCATCATAACCGATCTTCCGGGTATCTACTCGCTGTCTCCGTACACGCTTGAGGAAGTCGTGGCGCGAAACTACCTGATAAACGAACGCCCAGACGCAATACTGAATGTTATTGACGGCACGAATCTTGAACGCAATTTGTATCTTACAACGCAGCTTGCGGAGCTGGGCATACCGATGATAGCTGCGGTGAATATGATGGACGTTGTGAAAAAGAACGGCGACACTGTCAATTTCGAGCAGCTTTCCAAACGGCTCGGGTGCGAGGTCTGCGAGATCTCCGCGCTTAAAGGTACGGGAATAGCCGAAGCGGCTCAAAAAGCGGTAAAAGCGGCGCGGGAGAAAAAGAAGATGATACCCCAACATTCGTTCTGCGGCTGTGTGGAGCACGCTTTGGCTCATATCGAGGAAGCGTTTTTGCACGATATGCCCGAGGAATGTCAGCGTTGGTACGCCGTAAAGATATTCGAACGTGACGAAAAGGTGCTTGAAGCGCTGAATATCCCTAGGGATATTCAAGAGCATATCGAACGTGACATCAAAGCGTGCGAGCAGGAAATGGACGACGACGCGGAAAGCATAATCACCAACGAGCGTTATATTTACATAGCGGAGGTCATCAAGGAGTGCTACAGGAAAAAGAACAAGGGCGCGCTTACGGTCTCCGATAAGATCGATAAAATAGTTACGAACCGTTTTCTCGCCCTGCCGATATTCGCGGTGGTAATGATAATAGTTTACTTCGTTTCGTGGACTTCTGTGGGAACGATCGTCACCGACTGGACGAACGACGGTTTGTTCGGCGACGGCTGGTATCTCTTCGGAAACGGACGCGCACAGTATGAGGAAGCTCAGGACGCTTACGCGTCGGAGCATATCTTCACCGACGATGTAAAAACTACTGTTCAAAGCGCGGTCGACGCGAGAGTTATCGGCGCGGAGGACATTCTCGGAGCTATCGAGGAAGGCAGCTTCGGTAGTTTTGACGAGGCTTACGGTTCTTTTGGCGCTGAACTCGCCGAACAGGGCTATGATATCTCCGGTCTGGTCGACGAGCCTATGGAGGCTCTTGGAGAGGAGATTTCCAACGCGGATTACGGCGTATGGGTACCGGGCGTTCCTGTGCTTATTGAGAGTGGTCTTGACAGCATAAACTGCGTAGATTGGCTAAAGAGTCTGATACTCGATGGCATTGTAGCCGGCGTTGGCGCGGTGCTGGGATTTGTGCCGCAAATGCTGGTGCTGTTTATTTTCCTGGCGTTCCTTGAGGCGTGCGGATATATGGCGCGTGTGGCGTTCGTTATGGACAGGATATTCCGCCGTTTCGGTCTTTCGGGAAAGAGCTTTATCCCCATGCTTATTGGTACGGGCTGCGGTGTTCCGGGAGTTATGGCTTCGCGGACTATCGAGAATGAACGTGACCGCCGTATGACCATTATGACGACAACATTTGTTCCCTGCGGCGCTAAAATGCCGATAGTCGCGCTTATCGCGGCGGCGCTGTTCGGCGGAGCGTGGTGGGTAGCGCCCTCGGCGTACTTTGTCGGCGTGGCGGCGATAGTCGTTTCGGGCATTATGCTGAAGAAAACGAAGATGTTTGCAGGCGACCCCGCTCCGTTCGTTATGGAACTGCCCGCGTATCACCTTCCGACGTTCGGAAACATTATGCGTTCTATGTGGGAGCGCGGCTGGAGCTTCATAAAGAAAGCGGGAACTATCATTCTGCTTGCGACGATAGTGATCTGGGCGGGCAGCTCTTTCGGTTGGACCGACGGAGCGTTCGGTTTCGGCACGGAATTCGAACTTGAGGATACGATTCTCGGAAAGATCGGTCAGGGTATTTGCTGGATATTTGCTCCTTTGGGCTTTGGCGAGCCTACCGCGGCAGTCGCGACTATAATGGGGCTTGTGGCAAAGGAAGAGGTCGTCGGAGTGTTCGGCGTACTCGATTTTGTTCAAATGACGGCGCTTGCGGGATATTCGTTTTTGGTGTTCAATCTGTTGTGCGCTCCGTGCTTTGCGGCTATCGGAGCTATCAAGCGCGAGATGAACTCCGCGAAGTGGACTTGGTTCGCGATAGGGTATCAATGCGGCTTCGCATACGCGGTTTCGCTGATGATATATCAATTCGGCTTGCTGTTTTCGGGCAGTCCGAACGTTATAGGACTTATCTTCGCGGTTTTGGTGCTCGTGTTTATGATCTATATGCTTGCAAGACCCTACAAGGAAAGCACTAAGCTTACGCAGAAAATAAAGGCTTGAAAGAGGGCGATCATATGTTCGAGTTTTTCAAAATGTACGGCGGTTCGCTGATAGTGGGGCTGATAGTTTTGGCGATAGTTGTACTTATTATAATAGAGCGTATCAAAAGCAAACGTTCGGGCGGTTCGTCATGCGGCTGTGACTGCGCTCATTGCGGAGCGTGCCGGTGCTCGTCGGACGAGGAGTGCAAGCACACAAAACAGTGATATTTTCTCCGATAACGTAGTTGAGGCTCTGCTCCCCGTGAAAGGGAGCGGAGCCTCTGTTTTGCGGGGAAAATAAATTTTGCACTCTCTATTGAGAATTTAGCCGATTTACCGAAAGCACTTCAATAACTTGACCCTGTGAAAATTTTCATAACATATTTTGTGCAAGTTGCCTATTGAAAACGATTAGATTATGTTGTATTATATAAATATAGACTAATTTTACCATGGGAGGCGATTACTTGAATATCACAATAAAGGACGTCGCAAAGGCGGCAAACGTGTCGGTAGCGACTGTATCAAGAGTTTTGAACAACAAGAACAACGTCTCCGAGGAGGCCGCAAGGGCGGTGAACCGCGCGGTTGAGGATCTCGGCTACAGCCCCAACTTTTTGGGGCGCGATCTTAGAAAAAGCGAGACTAAGCGTATTCTGGCGATAGTCGGCACCACTCAGCAGTCGTTTTATACCGATGTTCTGCGCGGCATGCAGGACGCGGCGTATGCCGAGGGCTACGATGTGCTTATAGCGACCACCCGCGATAACGCCGACCACGAAATGCACTTGCTGGGAATGTTGTTTTCAAGGGCGGTGGACGGCGTAGTGCTGTTGGCGCCGAAGCTTGACAGCAAGACTATAAGCGACCTTTCCAAGCGTTTTCAGCTGGCTATCTGTTTGGAGCGCCTTGACGTGAACGATATCCTGTGTGTGACCATCGATAACGAACGCGCGGGCTTTGACGCGACAAGCTACCTTATCGCCAAGGGGAGAAAGCGGATAGGTCTTATCACCACAAAGGTACGAAGTCAGTCTTCCGTTGACCGCGAGAACGGTTACAGGCGCGCTTTGAAAGAAGCGGGAATACCGTATGACGAGAAGCTTGTTTATTACGGCGATTATGACGCGGATACCGGCACAAAGGGCTGCGAGGAGCTTATGAACCTCGAAAGCAAGCCCGACGCTATTTTTTCCATTTCCGATACGATCTCAATAGGCGCTATGACCTACGCCGTCCGGCACGGCATAACGGTGGGAAAGGATCTGCTGTTCTTCGGCTTTGATAACATCACCTATTCGCATATGTTTATACCAAGGCTCTCTACTGTTGAGCAGCCCTGTTATCTGCAAGGCAAGACGGTTGTTGAAAAGCTTATCGCGAATATGAAGACCGATACGCCGGATAAATCTACATATATGCTGCCCCACAGTCTTATTTTAAGGGAATCCACGGGAGATTGATTTTCCTTGAGGAACGTAAAGCGTCTTTTCGTGTTGCGGTTGTTTTAAAATCGACGAAGCTTTTCGAGAGCGAAAGAATTCGCGGCTTTTGCTCTCTTGTCAGTTTAAACAGGCATGGGCAGACGCGCCTGTCAACGGATAACGAGGAGGCGGTCGAATGAATCATATCGAACTGTTTAATTATCTTCACCCGGGGTTCTTCGGGGAAGAAAGTATTCGTGCTCTGCCCAAAGACCTCGCATTTACGGAATTGGTCATGGATCTGCGCGGGGATTTGCCGAATGCGCCGCCGCTTAACTGCCCGAACGGCATTGTGTTCGGCGAGTATCACGGAGAGCTTACGGCGCTTCGGGAAGCGGTTCGATGTGTAGACGAGGACTGGGTGCAATATTTCAAGGAGGGAGATCGGTTTTATTGCGCCTTTGACGAAGAAACGATCGTTGCTTTTTGCGGTCTTACCGACATGGGACGGTATCGGGGAATTCATATCGGCGGACCGGGCTGTGTCGGAACGATACCCGAATACCGCTGTCGGGGCATTGGCTTGAAAATGGTGAGATTGGCAACCGAGACGCTTAGGCGGGACGGCTTTGATCTCTCATGGATACATTACACACATCTGGCGCACTGGTATATGAAACTTGGGTATCAGCCTGTCTTTCGGTGGAACAGCGGCGGTATCCTGCCGAACGCGGAAACGCCAAGCTGACCGCTTGCGCGGGCAATCAATGCTTTTACTGCCTCGGACAAAATAAGCGTTTTTGAAAATCGGCGATCCCGTAAAAACATATAAATTATATCTAAGAGGTGCGAATATGAAAATGAAATCGATCCAAGGAAAAATAATTAGACTGACGCTGCTGGTGTCGCTCATATCGTTGCTGGTCGTGTCAATTTTCTGCGTGGTTGCAAGCTACTATGCGTCCATCAACACCGCAAAGAAGGATATGGGGATAATGGCGACGCTTGGGGCTGATTATGTGGAAGCCGAGTTCGACACCTTTATGACTTACGCGGCGTCGGCGGGCACAAACCCGAGCATCTACGCCGCGGGAGTTTCCGACAGTGATAAGCTGGCTTCAATAAAGCGGCTTGCCGAGCTTAATGGAATGAAACGCGGAAACATTATCAAACAGGACGGCATAGAAGTCACGGACGGCAAGGACTTTTCCGACCGCGGATATTTCCAAGAAGCAATGAACGGAAACACCTGTGTTTTCCCGCCAACGATATCAAGACTTACCAACGAGATCATTCAAATCATCGCCGCGCCTATCTGGGAAAATGGCGTGCAAGGTCTAAAGCCGATAGGCTGCGCTTATATGATAGCGCAGGATGATGTGATCAATAACATTCTTAAAAGAATAAATGTAAGCGACAACTGCTACGCTTTTATAATTGACAGCAACGGAAATGTCGCGGGGCACGTTAATTCCGAAAATGTGCTTAACGATGAGGCGAAGGAGAACATCATCTCCAACCTCGGCGCTACATATCAAAGTATGATGGACGGCAAGAGCGGCGTTGATACGCGCACAAAGGGTTCGACGACTATGATAGTTGCGTATTCTCCGATCGAGAACGTGGCAGGCTGGTCGCTTGCCGTTGTAGCGCCTCAGAGCGACTTTCTGCAGTCCACCAACCGGATCCTTATTATCGTGGCGATACTGCTGGTCGCTGCGGCGGCTGTTTCCGTTGTGCTGGCTATGTATGTATCAAGCCGTATTACAGCGCCGATAAAGCAGTGCGCGGAAAGAATAGTAAAGCTCTCCGAGGGCGACCTTACATCGCCCGTGCCCGATATTCACACCAGAACCGAAACCGAGATACTTGCGAACGCGACAAATACCGTTGTCAACGGTATTATGAGAATAATCGGCGACGCGAATTATCTCTTGTCCGAAATGGCGGGCGGAAACTTTACGGTAAGCTCAAAGACGGGAAGCGAAGCGTACAAGGGCGATTTCGGCGAGCTTATCATCGGCATCGACTCTATCAGAGATGAACTTAGTGAGGTTCTCAAACAGATAGCCGAATCCGCCGTTGACGTTTCGGGAAGCGCGGATCAGGTATCGACAAGCGCACAGTCGCTTTCGCAAAATACTTCTGAACAGGCAGCTTCGGTCGAGCAGCTTAGTGCGACTATCCACGATATCAGCGCCAAGGTTCGTGAAACGACCAAAAACTGCGAGGACAGCAGCTCTCTTGTGGCTCAAACTGCCGAGCATGTCGAAACGGCCGTTTCCGAGATGGAGAATCTGCGTTCTGCAATGGACGATATCTCCAACGCGTCGAACGCCATCGACAAGATCATCAAGACCATAGAGGACATAGCTTTCCAGACGAACATACTCGCGCTGAACGCGGCTATTGAGGCGGCTCGCGCGGGTGAGGCGGGCAAGGGCTTCGCTGTCGTGGCGGACGAGGTTCGCAACCTTGCAAACAAGTCAGGAGAAGCGGCGCACGATACCACCGAGCTTATCAGCCGCACTATCGCTGCAGTCGAGAACGGCAACCAGATCGCCGAAAAGACATACGAGTCCGTTAAAGGCGTAGCGGAGCTTACAGTTACGGTAGAGAAAAACGTGTCGATGATCGCTGCCGCGTCCGAGGAGCAGTCGGGTATGATAGCCAATATCACCACGGGCTTCGACGAAATGTCCGCCGCGATAAACACAAGCTCCGCCACTGCCGAGGAAAACACCGAAATATCCGTCAACCTCAACGACGAAGCCAAGACGCTGCGTGAAATGGTAAGCCGGTTCAAGCTTTGATCAGCGAAAATTCGTGAACATGCGCGGAAGTCCGCGCACATTAGATCATACAAATTGACCCCGAAGCGCGCAAAGCGTTTCGGGGTTTTATGATCACTTTTTAAGGGTTCCCTCGCCGCCCATAAGAGCCGTCATTTCCTCGATTTTCTCGAGTGGGAACGACGGCCGTGCTACGGGTTTCATCGCGAGCGACATCAGCTTTATCGGATTGTCGTCCGCCGCTATGCGGTTGGACGACAGCGCTCCGCAGATACGGCAGCGGTGTATGATCGCCCATTCGCCGTTTTTCCGAACCCATACGGCGATCGGTTCCATAACGCCGCCGCAGTCCGCCGCGCGGTCGCCCGGCTCGTTGTCGAGATGCCGGCTTGACAGGCAGTTAGGGCAGTGGTTTCGGTGGTCGCTTCCCGCGCCGTTTGGAACGACTAAGCGTCCGCAAACCTTGCAGGTAAACGTTTCATCGCAGGGGAGGGTTTTGTAGTAACCTTTTTCAAATGATCGCTTTTTATTTTCTCTGTTCAATGTGTAGTCCTCCTAAAATAGTCCTTTAAGGTCATTCTGGAGGATCGCAAAGTTATTCGCAAACCTCCGCGGTCAGCGAACAAGCTCCTTATTCATAGTATACATACTCTTTCTCCTTCTGATCAAATAATTTACGGCTGTGCCGTATGTCTGTATTATAGCACATTGTTTGAATGATGTCAAGACAATGATCAAAGCGCGCGAAAAAGGAAAGAGGTAAGAACACACGTTCTTGCCTCTTTCCGTCTTCATTTTCCACGCCTGCGGCGGGGAAAATTATATAATTTACAAGTACTTTTTAAGATCATCGGCTCTGTCGGTCTTTTCCCAAGCAACACCCAAGTCCTCGCGCCCCATGTGACCGTAAGCCGCGACCTGCTTGTACTGCGGCTTGCGCAGATCGAGCGTTTTGATTATCGCGGACGGGCGGAGATCGAACTCCTTTGTGACCGCTTCCGCGATCTTTTCATCGGCGATCTTTCCCGTGCCGAAAGTGTCTACCATAACGGAAACGGGGTGCGCAACTCCGATAGCGTAAGCGAGCTGTATCTCCGCGCGCTCGGCAAGACCCGCGGCTACTATGTTTTTCGCAACATAACGCGCCATATATGCCGCCGAACGGTCTACCTTGGTCGGATCCTTGCCCGAGAACGCTCCGCCGCCGTGGCGGGAATATCCGCCGTATGTATCAACGATTATCTTGCGTCCGGTAAGTCCGCTGTCGCCCATGGGACCGCCGACTACGAAACGTCCGGTGGGGTTCACGAAATATTTGGTGTCATTATCGAGAAGCTCTGCGGGGATAGTTGTCTTGATGACCTTTTCTATAACGTCCGCGCGTATCTGCTCCAGCGTTGCCGAAGCAAGGTGCTGCGACGATACTACCACCGTGTCAACGCGAACGGGCTTGTTGCCCTCGTATTCAACGGTGACCTGCGTTTTGCCGTCGGGGAGAAGATAGGGCAGCGTGCCATTTTTGCGAACCTCGGTGAGTTTTTTCGCGAGCTTGTGAGCAAGGCTTATCGGCATAGGCATAAGCTCGGGGGTCTCGCTGCAAGCGAACCCGAACATCATACCCTGATCGCCC
>DKXD01000207.1:0-4943 GCA_002492075.1 Ruminococcaceae bacterium UBA7135 | reverse complement strand
AACATCATACCCTGATCGCCCGCGCCGGTGTCGTTCTCGTTCTTGTCGCGACCCTCAAGCGCGTTGTTTACGCCCATCGCGATATCAGGCGACTGCTTGTCGATGATGGTGTAGACGGCACAGCTGTTCGCGTCGAAGCCGTATTCGCTGGAGGTGTAGCCTATCTCGCGCACGGTCTTTCTGACAATAGAGGGAATGTCGATGTTGGCGGTGGTGGTGATCTCTCCCATAACCGTTACCATGCCCGTTGTGGTCGTGGTCTCGCAAGCTACTCTTCCCATAGGGTCTTGCTCGAGAATTGCGTCGAGAACCGCGTCGGAGATGTTGTCGCAGATTTTATCGGGGTGACCCTCGGTAACGCTTTCGGATGTGAACAATTTTTTGGTTTCCATAATGCATTTTCCTTTCTTTTATAAAGTTTTCGCGGATATGCAAAATGCTCGCTTCATAAGGAGCGAGCAGGTAAATTCTTCCGTTCACTCCTTATCTCTCGGTGGTTCTCGGAAAAGAACCCCGCAGGACGTAGCACCTTTTCAGCGGTTATCGCCAATAGGTTGCCGGACTTCATAAGGACCAGTCCCTTTGCGGCACTTTTAAGCGCCGCGTCGAAGTCACTCTTGATAAGGCATTTTGCATTTTTAGTATAGCATACTGTGATGTACTTGTCAAGTGGTTTTTTCAAAAAATGTCGAAAATTTTGTCGTCCTTATTGACATTCTCGGCACAGCGTGTTATAATTATAATAAGGTAGTATATTTTTTGATCCTCAAAAGATTGTTGTACTCTTGCCGTAATCGGGTAAGGAGGCTGTGTTATGAAAAAGAAAAATATCCCATTTGTTTCAATTGTAACGCTTAGTTTGATGATCATTGGTGTACTGTTTACCTCAAACTTTGAAATGGAATTTATCTGGCTGACGTGGGCGGTTTGCGCTGCCGCGCTGTTCCTGTTTGAGTGTTTGTTTGGGCTTATGAAAAAGACTTACTCGTCAAATATAGGCTTGTTTGTTCCGATAGCGGTAATGGGTGCGGCAATAATCATTGCTTTCGAGAACAGCGATCCCCACGCCTTTTTGGGCACTTTGGGCGCACAGCTTAATTTTGTCGCGTTCGCGCCGCCGATGTTTGTCGCTTTGGCAGCGAATATCGGAAATATATTTTACAAAAATATCAAAAAACGCAAAGCGGCATTGTCGGAGAACATCAATACGCAGCAGTAAAATGCGGAATGAATAATATGAAGGGGTGTTTGTATGTCGGATTATGCCTTGAATAATAACGTGAATAACAACGTGAGCGGCGGCGCCGTCGGTTTTTACGGCTCGGAGAGCGCCCCGACCACCAAAGAGAACATCAGTAATACGATAGCGAAGCTCGAAAAGCAGCGTGACGAGTTCAAGAACGCCAAATCCGTTACAGGCTCGGCGGGAATGGACAAACGCATAAACAGCCTCGAAAACCGCATAGCCAATCTTCAAAAGCGCCTTGAAAAGCTCAAAGACAAGGAAGATAACGGCGAGTGTCAGACTTGCAAAAACCGCAAGTATCAGGACGAATCGGACGATCCCGGCGTTTCGTTCAAGTCCGCTTCCAAGGTGGCGAAAGGCGCGGCGGGAGCAGCGGTGCGCGGTCACGAGCAGGAGCACGTTGTCCGCGAGCGCGCAAAAGCCGAGCGCGAGGGCAGAGAAGTCGTATCGCAGAGCGTCGTTATCAAAACCGCTATTTGCCCCGAGTGCGGAGACAGCTATGTCGCGGGCGGCGAGACCACTACTGTGACCCGCGCGAAGGTAGATGCGGCGGGCAATATAGGTAACGAAGAAAATCACACCGTGCTGACGGACGGCTCGGACAAATCAGATAACACCGACGGCTCCGAAAAAACCGATGTGCGCTTTGAAGTTGGAAAGTACGACAGGCAGAGCGAAAAAGGAAGATTTTTCGATGTGACGGTGTGAAGGGAGCACAATTATGATAGATACCGAAGAAAAGGCGCGAAAAAAGGTGGGCGAGGTATGGGCTGCAAAAGAATTGTTCATTGTTTTGTCGGAGTCGCAGTATCATGACGGGAAGTCCGTGCCGAGAGCGTTCCAAGTTTCGGACAGCAACATATCACTCAGCGTTTTCACGACCTACAACGCGGCGGAGAGCTTTTGCCGCAAGGACGGCTACATTGCGGACGGTGTTCCGCTTATCGGCAGGATAGACAACGCCGATAAGCTGCGAGATCTGTTCAGCATCGTGAATACAGCGCTGTATCTCGGAGTGACCAACACGGATATCGACTGTTTGACGGAAGACGCTATGAACATCAAGCTTATAGCTCTGATGGATTGGAACGGCAGAAAACCCGAAAACGTCTCCATGCTCCTATCTAAAGAGGAATACGAGCGAATGAAAGCGGGCGGCAAGATTGGCGTGCGTTTTAATGAAATGCAGCTTTACAGGTCGATGTAAAATTTTCGCCGAAAGCTATTGACAAAACTCAAAAGCTGTGTTATAATAATAGTTGTTAATATCGCAAACGCGTTGAAGGGAAAAAAGTTTGCGTTGTCGTTTTCAGAGAGCCGTCGGTTGGTGCGAGACGGTAACGCGGCGTCAAACACAGCTCCTCCCCGAGCGGAGCAGGCGAAAGGCTTTTCGATTAGCTTGCTTCGGGTTCTCCCGTTACAGAGAGCGGCGTTGTAGGACGCTAACGAGAGGGCGGTGCCGTGAGGTATCGTCAACAAGAGTGGTACCGTGGACTAAATCCCGCAAATCGGGCTTTACGCTTCATCTCTTGTCCTAAATGGGCAGCAGATGAGGCTTTTTTGTTGTCCGAATATCAAAAAGAGGTGCGTATGAAAGTTTTGGCGGTAATACTTGCGGCGCTTGGAGGTTACATATGTGTAACCAACTATGTGTGCATAGGTATGAATTTCCGCAATAAAAAGCGCGGTGTTGATCGTTATATCTCCGCAATACCGTTGATGTCGGGGATAATGATGTTCGCGGCGGCTGTAATATTGCTTCCGAAAGGACTTTGGGCGCTCGGCTTTATCGCTTTTCTGCTCGACCCCACTTACGCTATGCTTATCTACGCAATAGCGAAAGGTGCTTTTAAACAGTAATCCCGCGCGATACGGAGAGACCGTTCTCCCGCGCATATTGATCAAGGAGGAAAAAATGAAATTTGCAAACAAGTATCAAAGACGTTATTTTATGCCGCCCTATCCGTGCCTGGACTGGGTGAACAAGGAGTATATCGACAAGCCGCCGATATGGTGTTCGGTCGATCTGCGCGACGGCAATCAGGCGCTTATTATTCCGATGAGCCTTGAGGAAAAGCTGGAGTTCTGGAAGTATCTTGTGAAGGTAGGGTTTAAGGAGATCGAGGTCGGATTTCCCGCGGCGAGCGATACCGAGTACGAGTTCTGCCGCGCCCTTATCGAGCGCGATCTGATACCCGATGATGTTACAATACAAGTTCTTACCCAATCCCGCGAGCACATCATCAAGAAAACGTTTGAGGCGCTGGACGGCTGCAAGAACGCCATAGTCCACTTGTATAACTCCACGTCCGTGGCACAGAGAGAACAGGTGTTCAAAAAGTCCAAGGAGGAGATAATCGAGATAGCGACAAGCGGCGCAAAGTTACTTAAAGAGATAAATCAAGGGCGCTTCCGCTTCGAGTATTCTCCCGAGAGCTTCACGGGAACCGAGCCGGAATTCGCCGCCGAGATATGCAACGCGGTGCTTGACATCTGGCAGCCCACTCCCGAAAACAAGGTCATTATCAATCTGCCCGTGACGGTCGCGGAAAGTATGTCGCACGTCTACGCGCAGCAGATAGAGTATATGTGCAAGGAGCTGCATTTCCGCGAGAACGTCGTAGTATCTTTGCACCCGCATAACGACCGCGGCTGCGGCGTTGCGGATACCGAAATGGGCTTGCTTGCGGGCGCGGACAGAGTTGAGGGTACGCTGTTCGGCAACGGCGAGCGCACGGGCAATGTCGATATCATCACGCTGGCGCTGAATATGTATACTCACGGAGTGGAGCCGAACCTCGACCTCACCGATCTGCCCGAGCTTGTGGGGGTTTACGAGCGTCTTACAAGAATGAAAGTCAACGAGCGTTCGCCGTACAGCGGACAGTTGGTTTACGCCGCTTTTTCGGGAAGTCATCAGGACGCTATCGCAAAGGGTATGCACTACCGCGAGGAGCACGATCCCGATCACTGGAACGTTCCGTATATTCCCATAGACCCGCACGATGTCGGACGCGAGTATGAGGGCGACGTTATCCGTATCAACTCGCAGTCGGGCAAGGGCGGCATAGCGTACCTGCTCGAACAAAACTACGGAATAGTTCTTCCGCCCAAGATGCGCGACGATCTGCGCGGTTTGGTGAAATCCGTTTCCGATAAGGAGCACAAGGAGCTTAAGCCGGACGAGGTATACGCGATTTTCGAGAAATCCTACATCAATAAAAAGGATAAGTTGGAGGTTGTGGAGGCGCACTACACTCAAGGCGAGCATATAGGCGCGGAGGTAACGCTTAAGATAAACGGAGAACCGCGCAAGCTCCGCGGAGAGGGCAACGGCCGTCTGGATGCGGTGTCCAACGCGATAAAGGACGGATTCGGTCTGGACTACACCATTTCCACATACTCCGAACACGCTATCGAGCAGACCTCAAAGGCGAAAGCTGCTTCCTATGTAGGTATTACAACAGCAGACGGCAAGACCTATTGGGGCGTGGGTATTCACACGGATATTGTTACGGCTTCCGTCAGGGCGCTTGTGTCGGCTATAAATAATTCAAGGCTTTTGTGATCCGCCGTTGCGCAGACAATTAAATTTATCCCCCCTCGTTCGAGGGGGGATAAATTTCAGACTGTCGATAAACCCTCATCTACTTCGTCAGACGCACTCGCGGCAGCCATTAAGGCTAGCCGCGGTGCG
>DKXD01000138.1:25069-29472 GCA_002492075.1 Ruminococcaceae bacterium UBA7135 | reverse complement strand
AGCAGACGGAGTTAGACTGGGTGTACTTCAGGGTGATCAGGGAGATAATCAGGTCGATCTTGGCGCTCTCGGGCAGCTCCTTCTTGGCGGTGACCAGGTTGTTTAAAAGATCGGCGTCGATTTTAAAGTTGTTCCGGCCCTGCTGGAAGGTGATGCCGAAGACCTGCTTGGTCTCCTGCTCCTCAGGTACGTAGCTGGGGTCGATGGCCACGATGTTGTAGCTGCCCTTCCGCTTGGTCTTCAAGATCGCCAGGGCTTCCTCACTGTAGCCGGGAGCGATAACGCCGTCGGAAACCTCCCGGGCGATGAGCTTGGCGGTGGTGGCGTCGCACTCGTCGCTGAGGGCCACCCAGTCGCCGAAGGAGCACATCCGGTCGGTGCCTCTTGTCCGGGCATAGGCGCAGGCCAGCAGGCTCTCGTCCAGCTCGGGAACATCGTCCACAAAGCAGGCCTTCTTCAGGCTCTCAGGGAGAACCTTGCCCACGGCGGCGGAGGTGGGAGAGACGTGCTTGAAGGAGGTGACGGCGCACTTTCCCGTGGCTTCCTTCAGCTCCTTCACCAGCTGCCAGGAGTTCAGGGCGTCCAGGAAATTGATGTAGCCGGGACGGCCGTTGAGGATGGTAATGGGCAGGTCAGAACCATCGGCCATGTAGATCTTCGCGGGCTTCTGGTTGGGGTTGCAGCCGTACTTCAGTTCCAGTTCGTTCATAATTTTTCCTCCGTTTACTTTTTTGCGTTTTTAAGCTGACCTGTTATCGTCCAATAAACGTCGATATCGGACAATTCATAGTTATCAAATTCATCTTCTCCGCCAAGAAACAGCGGCACCTTATATCCTATGCAGTGATCGGCGGTCGGCTTTTCGCCGCCGCTTTGCAGCCACTCCTCATACAAGTCCGCGCAAATGAGGTCATCGGCGCACTCCGCAAGCTCCGTCTTGAAGAAATTCTCGATGCCGGCGATAATAAACACTTCATTTGTCGCGACGTCATACATTTTCGCGTTTAACTCGCCGTCCGCCGCGAATATCCTGCCCAGCCAGTCATAGCCGAACGGTATCACATTGCAATTATCCGGAAACGCGTCACGAATAAGCTCCTGATACTTTGAGGCTTTCTCGCGCGGAATGTTTCTGTACGCGCCGTTTTCCCAATCGGGAGTTCTATGCTTGGCTATCTCGCTGAATATTTCCTCTGTTCCCATAATTTCCTCCTACTTCTAAATATGCCCTCTGTGCCAGACATAATCATATTCGCTCCACCAATTATGCGCGTCAACAAGCCATTTGTCGCCTTGCTTTATCAGCGTGAATTTATCCGCGCGTTCCTGTGAGCTGCGTTTATAACGCGCCTCAATAACCGCCTTTCTCGGAGCGTTCATCTGAAAAGTCACCGTGCAGCCCTTGCCGTCTATGCCCTTGAAATCCTCCTCGGCGAACTCGTAGGTTATCTCCGAGGAAAACGACTGTCCGTAACCCTTTGCAAGCAGCTTTTCGGTACACTTGTCCTTGACTATCCCGCCGTAACGCTCACGAAGATCGCTCCATAAAGCGTTAAACTCGCCGAAACGTTTTTCCTCAGTAATTTTCTTGTCGCGCGCGACAAACTCCCGTTCGAGAACGTTTATTTCGCGGAGCATACCGAAAAGGAATTCGCAAAGCTCGGCTTGCATATTCTTGAATTTATCGGCAGACTCGTTAATTATTTCCATAATTTACCTCACCGAACGCTGTCGGAATACCAACTGTCCTCATTCTCGAAGCCATAGTAAACCTCACAGAGCAGCCACTCGTCATCAATGTTCTTAAACACGAATTTGTGCTTTTTATCAATGCCGCTTTTGTAATGGGTTTCCACAACTGCTTTTTTCGCGGACTTCATAATGAAATTTACCTTACACTCACCGTCTATATATCCGTATTTCTGCGGACTTCCGAAAGAGCCGCCGCAATTCTTATAAAGATTTTCCGTGCAGTACGGCTTTAGTATCTCGCCCAAACATTTCTTGTACTCCGCCCAAAGTTCTTTATCCTCGGGCGTGAATTCACTTTCAATTCCAAGCTTTTCCTTCTTCTTTTCAAGTTCCTCGTTACGCTCGTAAATCTCTTTTTCAAGCGCGTTTACTTTGCGCAACAGTTCGAGCAGCGGCTCACATATCTCCGCTTGCTTGTCCTTGAACTTTTCATTCGCTTCGTTGATTATTTCCATAATTCACCTCAATCAAAATCAAGATAAATGAAATGCTTTCCGCAATGCAGACACTTAAATAAATAACATTCATTATTCTGGATATACTCCTTTGCGTCCTCAAATGGTATCATGCAAACATCCTCACGGTAGGTTTCCTCTATCTCGGCGGCAAGACCCTCGCGCTCCAAAGCCGCCCAATCGTAATAGCCCATAAACGCGCAGTAATCGTCGCAGTGCGCAAGCCAATACTCCTGCTGCCAGCCGCAGTAACAGGGCGTGCGATGAATAAGCTCGTCCAGCTTTGCGGGATCGCTTACCTCATCAGTGCTGTCGGGGTCTTGGAACTCACCGTCAAATTTCTTCGCCGCCATTCCGCTCGCGATACATTCGGGGCAGAGATAATCAACATTATCTATTGAATAAAACGGGCTTGTGTAGTACACGTCGGTTTGCTTGCCGCAGCAATCGCAAACGATCGTTTTGTCGTTCTTGAACGCGCCTGTTTTCAGCGGATCGGGGTGGTATTTAAAATTGTATTCGCTCATATCGTCCTCTCAATCATCGGATATTGTCGGAATACCACTTTTCGGGGTTGCTCTGAAATCCGTAATAAACCTCATCGATAAGCCATTTCCCGTCGACATCTCTTATCACGAATTTGTGCGATTGAGGCGTTCCGTGCATAAAATCTGTTTGTACAACCGCCCTTTTCGCGGTTTTCATTATGAACCTCGCCGTACATTCGCCGTCGATATAGCCGTACTTTGACGGGTTTCCATACGAACCGCCGTACCGCTTTCCGATAAGCTTTTCTGTGCAGACGGGCTTTACGACCTCGCCGAGCCGCTGCTCATACTCGTCCCAAAGCTCATTCTCTCCGGGACCTACCTGATGCTTCGGGATACCAAGCTCTGCTTTCTTGCGTTTAAGTTCTTCGCTGCGCTCGAAAATTTCTTTTTCAAGCGTGTTTATCCGCTTTAACAAATCAAACAGAAAACCGCATATCTCGGCTTGCTTGTCCTTGAATTTCTCGCTTGCCTCGTTGATTATTTCCATAATACCTCACTTATTTTTATTGACTATGCGGCTCTCAAACTTGCCCGTTTCAAGATCAATATAGCGCGTGAAGAGCGACACCTTGTTGTCAGCGTTGAGGTTCGTCCAAACGAAATTGGTGAACTCATCAAGGCTCATATCGGGGATAGCGACATCCTTAGGCTCACCGACAAAGCTCGGCAGTCTGCCGTCCGTTTCATCGCCCGCGTAGGTGTGTATAAAGCTGCCCTGACCGTTTATCGGATCGGAATATGCGAAAGTGAAGCGCCGTGTGGACTTGTCATCGCCATTCGCGGATTTCAGTATCGACATAGCGTAGTTCATTCTGCCGTTCTCCAAATGCACGATACCCGAAATTCTGGGCGTAAAGTTGGGCGCGTCGTCCTCGAATGTGCGGGAGCGCAGGCTCTCCTCGAACGTCATCTGCTTGTCCATTCCCTCGTAGATAGTGTCAGTCTGATCTCCATTGGTTACGATAGTCTTGTTGCCGAGTACGCGTACAGGCGCATAGATTATCAAGTGCGGATCGGTCATTTTGCTTTCGTCAAAGGCTTGCGTGCGGATACCCTCTCCGTCCTCAACGAAAACGCGGTTTCGGCTGTTCTCGCTGCGTCCCATAATAAAATACGCGATAACCGCCTTTTTGCCGTCCGCGCTCTTGCCAATAACGATACCTCTGCCGTGATATGCCAGTGAATTAAGTTCCTTGTCTAATGTGATCATTTTGTTGTCCTCCCGTTTTTGTTTTAAAAGCTGCCTAAATAGCAGACTGTGTTTGTTTTCACCGCCGCTTTGTTTTCGCTCTCGAACTCCGAAAACAGTACGTTGAGTTCATCAATAAGCGGCTCATAATTCGGTTCTCCCGCACGCGGCGCGTAAGAACGAGACAGCGTTTCACCGATGAAGCTGTCGCGGTCGAACACGCGTTCGCCGCTAAACTCAACGACATCCAGTTCACGAAAATAGCCGCCGCGCAGAAACTCGTCGCCTTCCTTGTCTGAACGCCTGCCCGTATGCCCGCCGCTGCTTTTAAAGTCCGCGCAAAATTTGCAGCAAAGCTCAGTCTGCCGTGCGGCTAAGCCCTCTTTTACAAAGTTGTTCCATATTATCGCGACTTTTCCGTTTGGCGTGAGTATTCGCTTGCACTCCTGCTTAAAC
>DKXD01000138.1:15134-24777 GCA_002492075.1 Ruminococcaceae bacterium UBA7135 | reverse complement strand
CGCTTGCACTACTGCTTAAACGCTTCCTCGTTAAACCAATGAAACGCCTGCGCCGCCGTTACTAACCCAAACGAATGTTCGGACAGCCCCGTATTCTCGGCGGGAGCGTTCACTACCGTTATTCCCTCGATATCCGCAAGCTTTCCCCGCATATCGCCATTAGGCTCTACGGCAGTGACGCGCCACGGCTTTTGAAGCAGGCATCGTGTGAATTTTCCCGTACCCGCGCCGATATCCGCGACGTTATCGCATCTTGCGTTCTCATAAAGATAATCTATCAGTTCATTCGGATAGCTTGGACGGTATTTTTCATAAAACTCCGCCTTACCGGTAAATTTTTGTTCGTTCATATCTCACCAACACTTCTTACAGGGAGTGTAACCTTTTTCCAACGCTTCATCGACCGTCATCGCCACAGAGCCGTTCATATTGCTGCACTTAGGATTTTTATGATACTTTTTTCCGTTTCCCGAAGCCGCAACGTAAACATCTCCATCATAATCATACGGAGACACGGATGTTTCGGGCTGTGATTCGGGCGGCTCTTCAGATGATGATTCGCCGGACTCGCTTGTAACATCGCTTATGCCCGCAGGAGTGTCGTCGCTCTCATCCGGCTGAACGTCACCGATGTTTGCGGGCGGATCATCCTCGACAGGCTCACTGTGATTGGAAACAACGGACGCAGATAATGAGCTTTTCGGAGGCTCTTCGGGAATCACGACTACTATCGGCGCGGAGCTGCTTTTCGGCAAACTTGACGAAACATCAGAGGATTCGCTTAAGCTGCTCTCAACACTTTGAATAACAACGATCACAGGATCGCTGGACGGAAAATCGCTTCCGATACTCTCGGGATAGCCTGAGCTGCTGTTAGCAGACACGGTGCTCTGTTTTGACGAAGAACTTGTGACGGCGCTTGACAAACTGTACGAATAAACATCGTTTTTGTCGGGACGGTCGCCTATGCTAAATTCTTCTATGCGAATATCCGACGAACGATCGCCTAACGTTTCATAGCCGCCCTCACGGCAGCCGCCGAACAGCATTGCCGCGCACAGTACAAGTATCACCAAAAAGCGGCGCTTCATATCTCCCGTCCTCTAAGATAATTAAACTTCTTTTTTAACAGCTTGTCGTTCCACGGACTTACGCCGCGGTATTCCCCCACATAAATCGGCTCGTCCCCACGGAGCGCTATCTCCATGATCTCGTCGGGAACAGGCACGAAGCTGAACTTTATACTGAACGCTATCGGACAATCCTCCTCCGGAACGTAGTCGGAGCGCTCAAATATTAAGCCCGTCGGCGTGATTATTTTAAGTAAGTCGCCGACAGAAGAATACTCGTCAAAGATAAAATCGCCCAACTCAAACTCGCCGCTATGCTCGTCCAACATATCCGCGACATACTCTACAAGAGCCTCAAAACAGGTATACAACGCGGTATGCTCCTTTAGATTTTCGGCGGTTATCCCCTCGAGATGATCCGCACAGCGCAGAGCGTATATGTTATCGTTTCCTTTGACGCGAAACCTTATTCCGCAGCCGAAAAGAGGTAAATTCACCTCACCCTCAAGCCAACCGAAATAATCGGAGCTTTCCTTTATTGAATAATTTTTTTCGTGCATATCTGACTCCTTTAATTCAAAGCTGTCAGAATCTTTTTTTCGTGTTGTGTAACCAAACGAATCGAATTTACACATTATTTCTCCTTTAAATCAACATAAGCCTTGCCGTCTTTTACAGTTATCCTGTCCTCACAGAACAGCGACACCGCTTTGGGGAGCAGTTTCCACTCGACGTTTTCCATTATCTTCCTTTGAAGAGTTTCGGGCGTTTCGTCGTTCGCGACCTCGACTGTGCCTTGCAGAATGATCGCGCCGGCGTCCGCTTTTTCATTGACGAAATGGATAGTCGCGCCCGACACCTTCACGCCGTATTCCAACGCGGCTTTATGAACGCGCAGTCCGTAAAAGCCCTCGCCACAGAAACTCGGGATAAGCGCGGGGTGAACGTTGATGATCTTGTAGGGGTACGCTTTTGTGGCGCACTCGTCCAAGATCGTCATAAATCCCGCGAGAACGATGAGATCCGCGTTCTGAGCCTGAAGTTCTTTGAGAACAGCCGCGCTGTAGCTCTTGCTGTCAGAGTATTCCCGGCGCGGAATTACAACGCTTGGAATATCGTTCTGCTTTGCTCGCTCCAGAGCATAAGCCTCGGGATTGGAGCTTATCACACAGGTGATCTTCCCGCACTTTATCTCGCCGCGCTTTTCCGCGTCGATAAGCGCCTGCAAGTTAGTGCCGCCGCCAGAAACCAGAACAACTATATTTTTCATATCGTTACCTCTTCAAACGTCAGGCTCACAGTTTCTCCCTCATATATTCGTGAGTTATTTCGATAAGCGTAAAGTCCTTTTCCGTGCGTTCGGACAGAGCAATTTTTTTGCCCGGCTGATATTCGGCGAACACAACGAACCGTTTCAAACTCAGCTTGCAGTAATTTCCGAACATATTCTGACCCGCTTTTACAGCGGTAAGCCAATCCTCGCCGTTTATTATAAATGTTCCCGAAAAATTGCTGTGCGGAGTGTGCGGAGCGGTCTTATGCTGATTGTCCAGCACCATTCCGAGAGACACCAAGGTCGTGCCGTCGTCGGTGCGGGAATATATTCCCAGATCGTCCCAGACCAGCGACTTGCAGTTATCGAAATAATCTTTTCCGCGCCGCTGCTCCATATATTCGCGGTAATTCTTGTCGGGTTCGGTTTTTTGAATACGCGGCTCGCCAAGCATACTCTTCAGCGCGTCCACGGTCACAGTATCGCCGAACGGCTGCCCGTTAATTCTGATGGTCTCATCCGTAAGCTCAATTTCCATAACACTCTTCACGCTCCTTAATATTTGTTTTTGTATGGCAAAACCGTATAAGGTCACAAAGGCCCTATGCGGCAGCACTACTTAAGTTGAATTTCAAGACCCGTAAAGCTTGTTTCGTCACGGGTCGTATCGTCTTGATCAAAATCGGTATACTCGGCGGTGATGAGATAATTTCCGACGTGAAATTCGCGGAAGACCTCCTTATCGCGCCCCGCCAGCGCCGCAGGAAGCCACGGCTGTCCGTTTATCGTAACCGTTCCCTTAAACTTTGCTTTCGTTCCGATGTTTTTGGTTTCGTAATCGGCTTTTATAAACTGAATTCCGAACGTGTTCACTACGCTTCCGTTATAAGTATACGCTTTCAAGCCCAACCCGTCCCAGAAATAATTCACACGGTCGGTGATGGGTTCGCCGGCGATCTTCTCGTTGATCTCGCGGTCGCTTTCCTTTGTCCTGAAGTGCTTCGCACGCGGCTCGCCGAGAACTCTCGCAAGCGCGTCTATATGTATGGGAACCTCCAGCCTTTGTCCGTTTACCACAAAACAGTCGTCACGTATGTCAATAACATAGCTTTCGGTAACCTTTGACGCTTGCTCGTATTTTTGGTTGAATAATTTGTCAAACAGTCCCATTACGCGAACACCACACCATCATCGCCGCTTATCGTTTCGCCGAAAATAAAGGCGTTCTCGCCGTTTTCCTTGAGGATGTCAACGGTCTTTTGCGCGTCGGACGCGTCCACACAAACCGCCATTCCGATGCCCATATTGAACGTGTTGAACATATCATGCTCGGGGATACTGCCCTCTTTTTGGAGCAGTCCGAATATCGGCGGGACAGTCCACGAGCCTTTTGTTATCTTAGCGGAAATGCCGTCGGGCAGCATACGCGGAATGTTCTCGTAAAATCCTCCGCCCGTAATATGCGATATTCCCTTGACATTTACTTTGGAGATTAAATCAAGAACAGGCTTCACATAAATTCTTGTGGGAGCAAGCAGCGCGTCTCCCAGCGACATTCCAAGCTCCGGTACAAGCGTGCGGAGATTCTGCTCGTTGATGTTGAACACTCTGCGGACAAGCGAAAATCCGTTTGAATGAACGCCGCTTGAAGCGATACCGATAATAGCGTCGCCCGGCTTAATGGTCGAGTTATCGAGTATTTTCGACTTGTCGACTATGCCCGTGGAATAGCCCGCGATATCATATTCGTCCTCCGCCATCATTCCCGGATGCTCGGCCGTTTCGCCGCCAACAAGCGCGCAGCCCGCCATAACGCAGCCGTCCGCCACACCCTTGACTATCTGCGCCACTTTTTCGGGAACATTCTTCCCGATAGCGATATAATCGAGAAAGTAGAGGGGCTTCGCTCCGCAGCAGATTATGTCATTCACGCACATCGCCACACAGTCAATACCTATCGTATCGTGCTTATCAAGCACCATTGCGATCTTAAGCTTTGTGCCGACGCCGTCCGTGCCGGAAACAAGCACAGGCTCTTTCATTCCGCTTAAATCAAGCTGAAACAGACCGCCAAAGCCGCCTATTCCCGAAATACAGCCGGGGATCTTTGTGCGCTCTACGTCGCTTTTCATCAAACGCACCGACTCATAACCCGCCGTTACGTCTACTCCCGCCGCTTTATAACTTTCACTGTAACTCTTCATTATTATCTCCTTAAACACTAACTGTTGGGGTCTATGCCGTACACTTACGCCGCCGACTAAAGTTTGTGGCTTTGTTATCGCATTTTCCAACGCAAATAATATCGATTTCAGCTCGGAACACACATTTTTACGTTGTTTTAAGTCTCTTTATGGCTTTGTTATCGCATATTATCGTTCTCAAAACGGCAATCTCTGCCTTAAACCCGCATTTTTGCGAACCGTAATCGCCGACTTTGGCTTTATCATCGCACTTGATACCACAAACATCCGATTTTATTCATCAAACTTCATTTCAAACTTATCTTTCGGGAACTCCTTAGGCACCTCAATCGGGTACTCGCCCGTGAAACAGCCGCGGCAGAACTCACAGTTGGCGTTCTCCGCGATCTTTATCACCGAATCCGTGCTGAGAAATCCCAGCGAATCAACGCCGATTATTTCCGCTATCTCCTCAACGGTATGCTTGTTCGCTATCAGATTTTCCTTGCTGTCGATATCCGTGCCGAAATAGCACTCGCTTATAAACATCGGTGCGGAAATACGCATATGTATCTCCTTTGCGCCCGCCGCACGCAGCAGCTTTACTACCTTCGCTGACGTAGTTCCGCGCACTATGCTGTCGTCCACAAGAACGACCCGCTTTCCCTCAACGGTCTCCTTTATGACGTTCAGCTTGATCTTCACGGCGTTGTCACGCATGATCTGTGTGGGCTGAATGAACGTTCTGCCTATATAGCGGTTCTTGATAAATCCCACGCCGTAAGGTATACCGCTCTCTTGCGAAAATCCCAGCGCCGCGTCCAAGCCGCTGTCAGGACATCCTATCACCACATCCGCTTCTACCGGGTGCTCTTTCGCAAGAAAATGCCCCGCGCGAAGTCTCGCGCGATGAACTCCCGCACCTTGAATAACGCTGTCGGGTCGCGCAAAATACACAAACTCGAACACACACATCGTGTGCCTTTGCCCGCAATGCGTTTTTATGCTCTCAATGCCCTTTTCGTCGATAACTATTATCTCGCCGGGGTCTATATCACGCACAAACTTTGCGCCTATGCTGTCCAAAGCGCAGCTCTCGCTTGCAACGACATACCCCGCGCCGTCGGGCAGTTCGCCCAGACAAAGAGGTCTGAAACCGTGCGGATCTCTTGCCGCTATCAGCTTCTTGGGCGACATCAGAACCAGCGAATACGCGCCCTTTATCTTATACATCGCTTTTTCCAGCGCTTCCTGTATGGAGCGGCTTTCCAGTCTCTCGCGAGTTATCGCGTAGGAAATGACCTCCGTATCGCTCGTCGAGTGGAATATCGCGCCGTTCATCTCGAATTCCCGCCGCAAGTCCAGCGCGTTTATCAGATTGCCGTTGTGAGCTATCGCCAAAGCGCCCTTGATATGGCGCACGGTCATGGGCTGACAATTCGCGGTGTTTACGTTGCCCGTCGTTGAGTAACGCACGTGCCCTATCGCTATCCTGCCGTCTTCAAATTCGCTTAAAACGCGTTGTGTGAACACCTCGTTCACAAGACCCAAACCCTTGTGCGTCTTAAATACACCGCGCTCGTTTACAACTATGCCGCAGCTCTCCTGACCGCGGTGCTGCAAAGCGTACAGCGCGAAATACGTCATACTCGCAACGTTTTCGGGCTGATTTGAATAGACCCCGAAAACTCCGCACTCTTCGTGAATACTATTGAACATCTTGCTTATCACCTTTAAAAATTACTTATCGCCAAATATTCTGCGCATCATTTCGTTATACGCGTCCTCAACTCCGCCCATATCACGTCTGAAGCGATCCTTGTCGAGCTTCTCGTGAGTTGTGGAATCCCAGAAACGGCAAGTATCGGGAGAGATCTCGTCCGCAAGCAGTATCTTGCCGTGGAAGCGCCCAAACTCTATCTTGAAGTCGATAAGGTCAACGTTTATTTCCTTGAAGAACTTGAGCATAAACTCGTTTACCTTAAACGCGTACTTCGCGATCGTATCAAGCTCCTCTTTGGTCGCGAGGTCGAGCGCGAGCGCGTAGTAATCGTTAATAAACGGGTCGCCGAGGTCGTCGTTCTTGTAGCTGAACTCCAGCGTCGGGCAAGAGAGCTTTCTGCCCTCCTCAATGCCGAGCTTCTTCGAGAAGCTGCCCGCGGCTACGTTTCTGACTATTACCTCCAGCGGAACGATCTCCACCTTTTTAACCAGCGTTTCACGGTCTGAAAGCTCCTCAACAAGGTGAGTTGGAACGCCCTCCTTTTCGAGCAAACCGAACATATAGTTCGTCATCTTGTTGTTGATAACACCCTTGCCGACGATCGTTCCCTTTTTTTCGCCGTTGAACGCGGTAGCATCGTCCTTGTAGTCAACGATGACCAGATCGGGATCGTTTGTCGCGAATACCTTCTTTGCCTTACCCTCGTAGAGCTGTGCGCCCTTTGTTACATTAGCCATTTCCTTATCCTCCGTTTTTTTATAATTATAATTCAGCCGTATTAACGGCTATCAATGTATCCATACAATGCTTATGCGGAACGCCGTTGCTGTTGCAGTCGAAGATGACCTCCTCGCACCGCTCAAACCGCCAGTCGTGATACAGCCCGAAAAGCTCTCCCGAGTGCCAGTTGTGCGCTGTGTTCTCGTGGTCGGGCGGATCGGGGATAAACGGCTTTTCGACGAACACGTTCAGCGCGTTCACACCGCCCTCCGACGTGTGCCGTTTCCAATTGCCGAGAACCTCTCCGCGCAGTTCCCGTGGAAGATAATGCAGCACTCCCGAACAAAAAATCACGTCAAATTCCTTTTCAAGCCGATAATCGAAAATATCCGCGCGGAAGAAGTCGATACACACACCGTGTCGTTTCGCAAGGCTCTTTGCCTTGTCGATACCCGACTGTGTAATATCAAACGCGCTCACCTTATAACCGTTCTTTGCGAAGAAAACCGCATCCTTGCCCTCACCGCAACCCGCGTCAAGCACTTTAAGCGGTCTGTCGGGCGGGAGTATCCGCAGCACCTCAAGGCACATAAACGACGGCTTAACGCCCCAATAGTACTCCGTATCCTTATAGCGCTCCTCGTACCACGCGGAGGTCTTTTTCTCCGCCGCGTAACCCAACAGCGCGTCAATGCTTGTCCCAAGCATAGCCGCAAGCTCGGGCAGCAGCGAGATATCGGGAGCGGTCGCGCCGTTCTCCCATTTGCTCACCGCCTGATAGCTAACGCCCAGCCGCCCCGCAAGCTCCTCCTGCGTGAAACCGTTCTGCTTTCTGAACGTGCGGACGTTTTCGCCGATAGTATCAAGGTTCATAAAACCACTTCCTTTCGGCTTTATTCTACCACGATATGCTCCGAAAAAGCAATAACCCGTTTTAACAGTCGGAGAGTTTTTTCAACCGCCGGTTGAGCTACAGACTTTTAAGCTCATCCTGAAGCTTCTTGTCCTTTTCGTTTATCTGGTCGAGCATAGCTTGCTTTGAAGCCGTCAGCTTGAACGCAAGAGCTTCATCGGAAAGCGCGAGCATCTGCACCGCGAGTATCGCGGCATTTTTCGCTCCGTCCACCGCGACGGTCGCCACGGGAATGCCCGACGGCATTTGTACGGTCGCCAGCAGCGCGTCCAGGCCGTCAAAATTCTTTGAGCTGCACGGGATTCCGATAACCGGCAGGGTCGTATACGCCGCCACAACTCCCGCCAGATGCGCCGCCATTCCCGCCGCGCAGATAATAACGCCGAAGCCGTTATCCTTTGCCGTCGCCGAAAACTCCGCCGCCGTCGCGGGCGTTCTGTGCGCCGACATTATGTGGCACTCGTACTCCACGCCGTAGCTTTTCAATTCCTCAAGAGCCTTTTTCACGGTGGGCAGGTCGCTGTCGCTGCCCATAATTACCGCGACTTTCTTTTCCGACATAACCAAACTCCCTTTCAAATAAAAATTAGCCGTACAAACATACAGCTAAAATTATATTTTGATTTTTTGTGCAAATGTGCCGTAAAAACCCGCCAAACACTTTGTCATCACCTGCAAACTGTTCATCTTCGACATCTCCCGTCAGAAATTGTATAAAATACGGCACAGCAACCATCCACTTTTTATTTTACACTATATTTTAATGAAATGCAAGCGGTTTTTGAATTTTTAACAAAATAAATAGATTTTCGCGAAAAATCGGCAAAAAACTAGTCAAATTGCCGTCAAGCTTTGCGATCCGAACGAACAAACGGCGGTTTTATCACACTTTCTGTTAAAAGTGAGTATTTTTCCGGACGGCGGTAAGCGTTGCCGTGAACCTCGCTCTCACGATACGCGCGGAGCATATCCAAATCGATCTCCGCAATGTAAACTCCCTCCTCGCCTCCCGCTTGAAGCAGGCAGGTATCGCGTGACCCGGAAAGCTCCGGAAGATACGCCACGCCGTCAAATACGCTTGAACCCCCGTTGCAGTCGGGAACGGTATCGGGATAATTGCAGGTCGCTATCGCTGTCATATTCTCGTACGCACGGGCGCGCAACTGCGACAGGCGGTTTATCTCCATAGGGCACGCGTTCGGCACAAGAATAAGCTCCGCGCCCTTAAGCATAAGTATCCGCGCACTTTCGGGGAACTCTCTGTCATAGCATATCATCGCGCCGACCTGCACCTCGCCCGCCGAGGTGTCAAGCGGCGCGACATAGAAGTCCTCGCCCCTTGACAGCTCACGCTCTGCGCCGAAATCGCAGGTGTGGACCTTTGAATATTTCAAACGTTGCTCGCCGTGACGATTGAACAAAACCAGCGTGTTTCTCGGAGCGCTGCCATATTCTTCCAAAAGCGTTATCCCTATTGCGATGTTCAGCTCACGGGCAAGTTTACCGAAAGCGTTCACAAAGGAACTGCCGGCGCTTATTGCGTCACGCTTCCAGACCTCCGGCGGACGCTCGTAAATATCGTAGCCGCAGCTCCACATTTCGGGAAACAGCGCAATATCCGCGCCCATTTTTGCCGCTTCGCGGCAGACTTCAACGCCCTTTTCGAGGTTTCCATCAAGAGAGCCGCTTGGCGCTGTCTGCAAAAGCGCGATCCTTAATATACTCATTTTCGCCTCCAAGCCTCTAAGCCTCTAAGCCTCT
>DKXD01000138.1:0-14838 GCA_002492075.1 Ruminococcaceae bacterium UBA7135 | reverse complement strand
CTAAGCCTCTAAGCCTCTAAGCCTTACATTATGTGCTTATTATAGCACAAGAACCGCGTTGTGTCAATATTTTACGCCAAAAATTTTCCATTTGTCCGCTTACCGAATTTTCACTATTGACATTGCACGGAAAATATGTTAAAATAATATTGATACATTATGAGTTAGCGACATACAGATATTCGGTTTTTTATTTTTTTATGATTGGAATGATTTCTTATGAAAAACAAAAGGCTTCTATCGATTTTCTTGTCCGCAACGATATTTTCACTTTGCTTGACGGGCTGCTCGGATAAACGGGAAATCCCGCTTGGAAGTACCGCGGAAAGCGCAGTGTCCTCGAACGCGGATACTTCGTCGAACACCGTCTCGTCGAGCGAAAGCGGCGGGGCAAGCTCAGGGCAATCCTCTTCAAGTGTGCCGACAAGTTCCTCCTCGGAAAGCACGTCTTCGAGCGCCGTCTCGTCAAGCGAAAGCGGCGGGACAAGCTCCGGGCAATCCTCTTCAAGTGTGCCGACAAGCTCCTCCTCGGAAAGCACGTCCGAAGCTCATAAGCATACATACACATCCAAAACGGTCGCGCCCACTTGCGTCGAACCGGGCTACACCGTTCACACTTGCGCTTGCGGCGATCAATACACCACGGATACTGTTGAAGCCTTGGGGCACGACTACACACAGACCGTTGTTAAGCCCACCTGCACCGCAAACGGATACACTCAATTCGTATGCAACCGCTGCGGACAAAAGCATAACGACAACATCACCAACGCCACGGGGCACAAATACTCCTCGCAAAAGGTGGATGCCGACTGCGAGCACGGCGGATACATGCTCCACACCTGCTCGATCTGCGGCAAGCAATACCGCGATGCGCAGACCAACGCAACGGGACACAGCTGGAGCAGCTGGGCAACCGTAAGAGAAGCGACGGTGTCCTCCGCGGGTGAGCAGCAGCGCATATGCGATCACTGCGGTAAAACGGAATCCAAAGCTATTCCGCAGATAGAGGACGAAAGCGCATACGCCGCCGAGGTTATTAGACTGGTAAACGTTGAGCGTGCGAAATATAACCTTTCCCCGCTCACCGCGAACGCCACCCTAAATGAATACGCGCAGCTGCGCAGCACGGAGATTGTGAGCAATTTCGATCACAAACGCCCCGACGGTTCTAATCCGCTAAAATATGTTATGAGCTTGAACGGAGTGCACACCGCCGGAGAGAACATCGCCGCAGGACAAAGAACTCCCAAAGACGTAGTGAATGGATGGATGAACTCTCCGGGACACCGCGCAAACATTCTGAACACTGATTACACCTCGATAGGCGTGGGTTGCTATCACGACAATAATTCCAAATACGGAGTCTATTGGACGCAGATATTCGCGGGTTGACCTTTCAGTCGGAAAGGAAGGGCGAAAATGCCGATTATCGTTATTCTCAGTATTATCGCGGCGGGCATTTTTACCGCACTGAAGGCGGCGTCCTTCGCGCAGATATGGATACTTCCGGTGTGTTTTATCGTCTGTGTACCTGCGTTTTCCCTGCTTTTCTGGTTTCTGCTGTGGCTGACGTGCTTTTTTATTCCCGTAAAAAAGGAGTATGAAAAACCGTCGCGGTTCTATCAGCACCTGCTGAACGCGGCTTATTGGTTTGTTTGCTCGGCGGCGCGGGTAAAAATACATATTACGGGACTTGAAAAAGTTCCCAAAAACGAGAAGTTTCTGTTCGTTTCCAACCACCTATCGCGTTTCGATAATATGGCACAGTGCGTTGCGCTGAAAAAAACGCCGCTTGCGTTTATTACAAAGCCCTCCAACTACAAGATACCGATAGGTCGGCATTTGATGAGCCGCTGCTGCTATGTTTCGATAGACCGCGACAATCCCAAAAGCGCCGCAAAGTCCATAGCCCGCGCGGCAGAGCTTGTAAGATCGGGCGCGGTATCGATAGGAGTGTTTCCCGAAGGACACCGCGGCACCTGCTGCGAGCTGCAGGAGTTTAAGGCAGGCTGCTTAAAGGTCGCGTTAAAGGCGGACTGCCCGATAGTGGTATCTACTATCTGCGGAACGGAAAACATACACAAAAACTTCCCCTTTCACAAAACAGACGTTTATTTCGATATTCTGGAGATCATAAGACCCTCCAAAGAAAAAACCACCGAGCTTGCGCCAAAAATAAGGAAAACAATGCAGAATAATTTGGACAAATACAAGGAGCGTTGGTAATTATGACGAATGTTTTTTACAACCCCCTGTCGGATAATCGGCACGGAGAAGAGAACGCAAAAAAAATAGCCGAGGTCTTGAACTCCGAAACGCTGAACTACATAGATCTTACCAAGACCGATCTGTGGGAATTTATACGTACCGCTCCGAAAGACGAAAAGATCGTTATCGCGGGCGGCGACGGCACCATTCATTTCATCATCAACAAGTTCGGCGGCAAACTCCCCGAGCACCCGCTGTACTATTTTCCAACGGGCTGCGGCAATGATTTCAAAACGGATATCGATAAAAAAGACAGCGATGTTTTTATCATCAACGATTATTTAAAATATCTTCCGACCGTTTCCATAAACGGCTGCAAACGAATTTTTTTCTTCAACGGCGTCGGCTTCGGAATAGACGGTTATTGCTGCGAAGAGGGCGACAAGCTGAAAAAACAGACCGATAAGCCCATAAACTACGCGTCAATCGCAATAAAAGGTATGCTGTTCTACTTTAAGCCGCGAAACGCTATCATTACCGTTGACGGTGTGAAGCACGAATACAAGCATGTATGGCTTGCACCGACGATGAACGGCAGATTTTACGGCGGAGGTATGAACATAGCGCCCGGACAGGATCGTATGAACCCCGAGCATACGCTTTCAACAGTGGTATTCCACTGCAAAAGCAAGCTGAAAACACTTATGGTGTTTCCGTCCATATTTAAGGGCAAGCATATCGAGCACGAGAAAATGGTCGAGGTGATGACAGGTCACAATATTACCGTGGAATTTGACCGCCCCACACCGCTTCAGGTAGACGGCGAAACCTATGTTAACGTCACGCGCTACAGCGTTTCGGCAGGGGAAGCGGCTTCTCCCGAAACCTCAAGCGAAGAAATTGCGGCTAACGTTTGATAAACTTTTCGATAAACCAAAAACGCTTCGAGCGGCTGACGCCTCGAAGCGTTTTTTGGTTATTCTTCCATTTGTTTGCCAAAATACATCGCCGCCGCCTGAACCAGCGCGGACTGCTCCGCCGTGGCTGTGTCGTTTTCACTGTCGGAGCTTAGCATTATGACCGCGCCGTTGACGTCGCCCGATGCAAGTATCGGCGAACACGCCACCGCATATCTGTCAACGCCCTCTATCGGATTGAAGCGCTTCTGCTCGTTGTCTTTGAGCACATATGACTTACGCTGCTCTATAAGGTCCTCCAGCGAACCCGATACCCTGCGCTCGATGACTTCCTTTTTGCTTATGCCCGAGACCGCGATAACATGGTCTCTGTCGCAAATAACGGCGGGTCTTCCGCCCACCTTCGACAAAACGTCCGCGTACTGCGACGCCGTAGAGCTTATCTCTCCTATCGGAGAGTATTTCTTGAAGATCACCTCGCCGTCGGGGCTGGTATAAATTTCCAGCGGATCTCCCTCCCTTATCCGCATGGTGCGGCGTATTTCCTTTGGGATAACTATTCTTCCGAGATCGTCTATTCTGCGGACTATGCCCGTTGCCTTCATATATAAATTCCTCCATAATAATTGATCGTTTTCAGACCCGATGGGATTTGTTCAGGGCTGAAATTTTGGAAGTTTTATCGAATCGGTTTTGTGCGTATCCTAAAACTCACACTTTCCGACCCAACTTCGACTTCACTTAAAGAAGCACCGCAAAAACTCCGTCCGATCAACGCGGCGCCGCTTTAACAGCCTATGCTGTAAAGTATTGTCTGCTGATTTGTGAGAATTATTCATACTTTCGACATTTTTTGAGGAATTTCCCAAAATGAAAGCAGCGATCGCTACGCACAGCAGCTGTTTTTGCAGATGATCACCTCGCCGCGCGAGTTTTCATCATCGCGTATGATCTCTCCGACGCTCGGAACGCATATATGCCCCGACAGCGGATTTTTCACGCTGATCATCGTAGTTGTGACACACGCCTCGACATCGGATTTTTCAAACGCCAAATCGGCATCAATCATCTCACACTCAACAAGCCGCAGACCCTTGCAGTAACAAAGCGGCTGAGTGCCGACTATTCTGCAATGGTCGAACGTAACGTTTTCGGAATACCACGCAAGATACTCGCCCTCTATAATGCAGTTTTTTAAGGTCACATTTTTCGCGTGCCAGAACGCGTCCTTGGTATTAAAAACGCAATCCTCAAACTTTGAATTCTCAATATACTGAAACGAATACCTCCCCTTGAAAACAACGTTATTAAACGTTAGCATGCTCGAACGCATCATAAAATATTCGCTTTCGGCGGTGCAGCCTGTCATTTCCATACCGCTTACCGACCAGCCGAATTCGGGAGAGATGATATCGCATCCGCTGATCTTTACATTTCCACATTCGCGAAGAGCTTTTATTCCATGAAGCCTACAGTCCGTTATCTCAATATTATGAGAATACCATAACGCCGCGCGGCAGTTCTCCGTCATTTGGGAGTTCGCTATTTTAAGCCCTTGGTTATGCCAGAACGGATACCGCAGATCGAAAAAGCACTCCTTTGCGATAACATCACTGCACTCCTTGCAAGCGCTTTCGCCGTCCTCTTCTCCCTCAAATCTGCACCTGTTAAGTATCAAGCCGCTCTCTCCGTAAAGCGCTCTTTCATTGTCAAATGACATATAGTTAATTGTTTTCATATTGTTTGCCCCTTTTTGCTGTTTCCCTTGCCTGCGGCGGGAGAAACAGCAAAGTTTTGAAAATATTTAATTGAAATATCAATAAAAGCAGACACATTATCTTATTTTCTCTCCCTCCAGCTTCGCAGTGGTAGAGAAAACATATTTTATATCTTTCTATTGAAAATCGGTATAAAACAAAAGCCGCCCCCGCAAGCTCAACGCCGAGGGGGAAGCTCTTTGTATTCAGCGTACTGCCGCCGGATCATCTTATACCATACTTCTTGATGATATAATCCATATCCTTGTCGCCGCGCCCCGAAAGGTTGATGAGTATGGAACCCGTATCCATTTCCTTGGCGAGCTTCATTGCATAAGCCACAGCGTGTGAGCTTTCTATCGCGGGAATGATACCTTCAAGTCTTGAAAGCGTAAAGAACGCGTCTATGGTTTCCTCGTCATCCACAACGCCATACTTAACGCGCCCTATATCGTGAAGATACGCGTGTTCGGGCCCCGCCGCGGGATAATCAAGACCACTTGCTACCGAATATACGGGAGCTGGGTCGCCGTTCTCGTCCTTGAGCATAATGGAATTAAAGCCGTGCATGATGCCCTCAGAGCCGTATGTGAGCGAAGCCGCGTGATCGCCGAGCTTCGGACCGCGTCCCAACGGTTCAACGCCGTATATTTCCACGGGATCGTTCAAAAATCCCGCGAATATGCCCATAGAGTTAGAGCCGCCGCCAACGCACGCAACTACCGCATCGGGCAGTTCGCCTGTCATTTCGATAAACTGTTCGCGAGCTTCGATACCGACAACGCTTTGGAAATCGCGAACCATCATCGGGAACGGGTGCGGTCCCACTACCGAGCCTATGCAATAAATGCAGTTCTTGTAGTCGTTCAGATACGCCGCGAACGCCGCGTCTACCGCTTCTTTCAGCGTTTGCAGACCATCGGTGACCTCGACCACGTTAGCGCCGAGTATCTTCATACGTGCAACATTGGGTGCCTGCTTCTTGATATCCACAGCGCCCATATAGATATCGCACTCCAGCCCGAAATACGCCGCCGCCGTCGCAAGAGCTACGCCATGCTGTCCTGCGCCTGTTTCCGCGATTATCTTCTTTTTGCCCATATACTTTGCCAACAGCGCCTCGCCCATGCAGTGATTGAGCTTATGAGCGCCCGTGTGGTTCAGATCCTCACGCTTTACATACAGTTGAACGTGTCCGACTTTCGCCGAAAGACGCTCAAGATATGAAATGGGCGTAGGGCGGCCCTGAAACTCCTTGCGTATTCTGCGAAGCTCGCTTATGAACTTTGAGGACTTGCAGATGGTAAAGTACGCCTCGGTTATCTCGTCCATAGCCTTTTTCAGATCGTCGGGGATATATGCGCCGCCGTATTTCCCAAAGTAGCCGTTCTTATCGGGGTGCGTTTTCAAATAGGTATCGAAATCAATATCGCCGTATTTCATAGTAACCTCCATTAGTGTATTTTATAATATCATCATTTAGTATAGCACAATTTTCTTATTATGTCAAGTCATTCGTGAAATTTCACGGCGAGAAATTGTTATGATATAATAGATATGTCAGTAAGAAAGGTATAGAATATCCCCCTAAAAGCGGTATGATGTTAATACACATACTACGCTCTTATAGATGTTATAACACAAAACGCAAGGTCCTGTCAAAAACGGTAAAATATTCGTATAAGCACGCGGCTTGCTTAGAGATTTATTTATTTTATGTGTCTCAATTTTATAAACATAATACGCCGACGGGATAAATTATCCCGTCGGCGCTTTGGCTGTTATTGCACACTTATCCGTATTTTCGCCAACGTGGCATCACTCAAAACAAGATATATCATTTATTCTTTTTGAGCTTTACCACAACCGTTAAGACAGCAGCTGCTGTTAATAACGGGAAAAGCGAGACCGTAATTCCCGTTGGGGGATTATCGTCACCCGCAGAGGACGCGTTATCGCGATACACCAGCGCGTAAGTTGAGAACCTGTCGGTTTCAATGGTTACGGTGTTTGCGTCGTTGTCCAGATCGGGGAGCAGTACTGTTTCACCGTCGTGAACGCGGAGCACCGCAAAGGTTCTGTCCGCCGCGCGAAGTCCCTCGGGCACCTCAAACGTTATCCTTATCGGCTTATTTGTCGATGTGATACGCGTTTTGCTGTCGTTTATGACCTTATAGAGCGCAATATCCATATATTGCGCCAGAACATGACTGCCGCTTTCAAGGTAACTCCCGACGCTCTGCTTATCCTCCGCGGGCACGTTCTCAACGACCTCCAGTACAATGCTGACCTTATCGGTGTCCTTGAGCTGCGCGAGCTCCTCGGGATTGAGAACCGCGCTTATCAGCTCCTCGACCGGAGCTGATAATTCGGCTTTGGGAACGTTTTCCCCAAGCTGAACGTCCTTAGAGGTGTTTTCGGTATTGATGTTGCCGCTGCTCGTGTTGCCGCCGCTCGTGTTGCCGCCGCTTGTGTTGTCACCGCTCGTGTTGCCGCCGCTGGTGTTATCACCGCCCGTGTTGTCGCCGCCGGTGTTGCCGCCGCCTGTGTTGCCGCCGCCGGTGTTGCCGCCGCCGGTATTGCCGCTATCGCCGGTGTTTCCGCTGTCGCCGCTGTTGGGCTTAGCCGCGCCGCATATCTGACAAACATCGCCCGAATAGCTGTGATTATGTCCCGTCTGTGACAGCTTGCTTCTCTGATCCTCCGCAACGGAGCTTATTCCCATAGCGTCCGTAATGGTAACGCTTGTTTTGCCCTCTCCGAGAGTGATTTCCGTAACATTGCGATTGCCGCTTTCAGATGTGTACTTTATCTGTGTTGTCGTATCGGGAATTGCTGGTTCCTCGACAGTCGCAGCGCTTGGGTATACTATTGTGTCAAGGCTTGTGCAGCCGTAAAATGCGTCCATATCGATAGAAGTAACGCTCTCCGGAATGGTTATTGAGGTAAGGCTTGTGCAGCCCATAAATGTGCCGGTTTCAATATCGGTAATGGCGCTGGTGTCCGGTATTGTTACCGAAGCAAGGCTTGTGCAGCCGTTAAATGCGTTCATATCGATAGAAGTAACGCTCTCCGGAATGGTTATTGAAGTAAGGCTTGTGCAGCCCACAAATGCGTTGGCTCCAATATCGGTAACGGTGTCCGGTATCGTCACCGAAGTAAGGTTTGAACAACGGTCAAATGAGCTGAGCCTGATAGCGGTAACGCCGCTCTTTATTTCAACGCTTTTTATTTTATCTTCCGATAAACCATGACCGCGCCAATCGTCTGTATTGCCGCCCGTAATCGTCAGCTTGCCCGTATCCTCGTCAAAAGTCCAGCCCTCGCCGCTTGGAGTGCTGCCTGTGTCGGCAGTGATTAGTTCTTTAAAATACTCTGAATTTCCCAAATACGCTAAATTTTCGACATTTTTATAATCGTCCACCGAGTTTTCGGGAACAACAATCTTCTCCAAGCTGTTGCAGTTGTTAAATACACAGCTGCCTATAGTGGGCGGTGTCTTGCCCTTAAATGTTACCGTTTTCAGACTTGTGCAGTCCTCAAACGCCTGAACCCCAATTTGGGTCACGGCGTCGGGTATGGTAACACTTTCCAGATTTGTGAAGTCTTTGAACGCAAAACCGCCGACAGATGTAATGCCGTCCCCGATAACGACCTTTTCAATAGTCGCCTTTTTATCAGCCCACGGAACGTCACTACTCGATGACCAATCGGTCATAGCGCCCGTGCCGCTGATAGTGAGGGTCTTTGTCGTTTCGTCAAGCGCCCAAGTCGCGTTATCGCCGCATTTGTTGTCGGGTGTGCCGTCGGTAACTTTATCGCTCAGACCCGAACCGACGGCGCTTTTATAAGCGTCCGCCTTGCCCTCGGGAACAGCGATCTTATCCAAGGCGGTGCAGTTGTAAAATACATTGCTGCCTATAGTGGGCGGTGTCGTGCGCTCGAATGTTACCGTTTCCAGATTGGTACAGCGGCTAAACGCGTAATCTTCGATAGAAGTAACGCTGCCCGGTATCTTTATTGACTCAAGACCTGCACAAAATTGAAATGCGGATTTTCCGATAGAAGTAACGCTGTTCGGTATTGTTATTGACGTAAGACTTGAACAGCCGTTGAATGTGTTCGCGCTTATAGAAGTAACGGTATTCGGTATTGTTACTGATGTAAGATTTGAACAGTCGGCAAATGCCATTTCCCCGATAGAAGTTATGCCGCTATTGATAACGATATTTTTGATATCATTCATCTTATCTGCCCACGGAGTGGAATTTGTCATTATCCAATCGTTCATAGCGCCAGTGCCGCTGATAGTCAGGGTCTTTGTTGTATCGTCATACGCCCAAGTTGCGTTATCGCCGCATTTGTTGTCGGCTGGGGCTGCAGTGATTTTATCTTTATAAGGATCAAGTCTTTCCACGGCTTTATAAGTATCCACAGAATCCGCCGGGACAAAAATTTTCTCCAAGTTGGTGCAGTTGTCAAATAACGTAGTGCCAATGGTGGCAGGCGGGGTCGCGTTCTCGAATGTTACCGTTTCCAGGCTTGTGCAGCCACTAAATGCAGTGGCGTAGATTTTATTAACGCTGTTTGGTATTGTTATTGACGAAAGACCTGTGCAGTTGGAAAACGCACTCTGTCCTATAGTAGCAACTTTTCCCGGTATTGTTATTGACGAAAGGCTTGAACAGCCGGAAAACGCGCGGTCGTCTATAGAAGTAACGTTGTTCGGTATTGTTATTGCCGTAAGGCTGCTGCAGCCGTAAAACGCGTTCGCCCCTATATAAGTAACGCTGTTCGGTATTGTTATTGACGAAAGGCTTGAACAGCCGTTAAATGTGTTCGCGCTTATAGAAGTAACTCCGTTCGGTATTGCTATTGACGAAAGGCTTGTGCAGCCGGAAAATGCTTCCTGATTTATAGAAGTAACGCTGCCCGGTATATCTATTGCCGTAAGGTAGCTGCAGTTGTAAAATGCGCGTGTACCGATGTCTTTAAGTTGGCTTCCTTCCGCTATTGTTATTGAAGAAAGTCCGCTATTCTGAAACGCGTAAGTTTTTATAGAAGTAACGCTGTTCGGTATTGTTATTGACGTAAGACTTGTGCAGCCGTCAAATGCCCAACTTCCTATAGAATCAACGCCGTTCGGTATCGTTACTGATGTAAGGCTTGAACAGCCTTTAAATGCGTATTTTCCGACAGAAGTTATGCCTTCTTCGATAACGACATTTTTGATATCCGCCGCCTTATCATTCCACGGAACATCCCTACTGCTTGTCCAATCGGTCATAGCGCCCGTGCCGCTGATAGTGAGGGTCTTGGTCGTTTCGTCGTATTCCCAAGCTGCGTTGTCGCCGCAAGGGTTATCGGCTTCGCCCTCAACGATTTTCTCTTGATAAGTTTGAAGGTTGCTAACGGCTTTATATGTATCCACAGAACGCGCCGGAACCATAATTTTTGCCAATTGGCTGCATCCGTCAAATATCGTGGTGCCTATGGTGGGCGGGGTCACTTTCTCGAATGTTACCGTTGCCAGTTTTGAACATTGCTGAAATGCACTGTTTCCGATAGAAGTAACGCTGCTCGGTATTGTCACTGACGTAAGAGCTATATTACAAAAAGAAAATGCTTTGGCTCCAATAGAAGTAACGGTGTTAGGTATTGTCACTGACGTAAGTTTTTTACAGCTATAAAATGCCCAGGTTTCGACAGAAGTAACAGTGTTCGGTATTTCGTAGCTGCCTTGCGTTCCTCCAGGACAGCAAATCAGCTTTGTTTTATTTTTATCAAATAATATGCCGTTTGCAGATGAATACTCTGTATTATCGGCTGCTACATTTATTGCCGTAAGATTATCGCAGTTTATAAACGGATTTCCGTTGCTCTCATCTATAGACATAGATGTCAAGCTGGCGGGGATAGTTATATTTTGAAAATCGCAGCTGTTAAATGCGTTTATTCCTAAAGAAGTAACACCTTCCGGTATTGTTATTGACGCAAGAGTTAAACAATACCGAAATGCATAGTCCTTGATTGTAGTAAGTCGGCTTCCTGTCGCTGCTGTTACTGACGTAAGTTGTCGGCAGTTTTCAAATGCGGATTGTTCGATAGATGTAACAGTGTTCGGTATTTCGTAGCTGCTGCCTTGCTTTCCTTCGGGATAGCAAATCAGTTGCGTTTTATCTGTATTAAATAATACGCCGTCGGCAGATGAATACGTTGAATTACCGCCTGCAACAGTTATTTCCGTAAGCGAACTGCAATTGTAAAATGCATCAGCATCGATAGTCTGAACTCCGCTTCCAATTTCTACGGACGTAAGATTTCGACAGAAGCCAAATGCCCCTTCCGGGATAGAAGTAACACTGCTATCCATTTCAACCGTTTGGACGTCATCTGCGTCCATAAAGCCATTTTCTTTCCATTCCGTCATACCGGTATCGCTATTAATCGTCAGAATACCGCCTCTAATGTTATAGTCGCCGCGAGAGGCGCTGCGACTGGCTGCCGCCGCGACCAGCTTCTCCGGCACATCAAACACGACCGCCGTTGCCGCCACCGCAAGCGCCATGACCGCCGCGGAGACCCTTTTCAAAATCTTTTTCATATAATCCTCCTCATTATGTAAATTTTGGCTGAATGAAAGCTTTTTCTGTATCAATTTTAACTTTTTTAAATAAAATTTACAAGATGTTTTGCGTGAAACGGCGTTTTTTTTGCGTGAAACGGACAAAACCTATTCTGAGATATATTCTCCCCCGCCTATGGCGGGGGGAGAATATGATACAAATTTAATGCGCACTTTTAATAAAAAATCAGTATAAAAAGAACGTAAACGGCTTTATTATGTTACATCTTGCTTAAGCTGTAAAGCTCGTCCGCCATATTTTTTACGCTGCCGAACGTCTGCGCCGTCGCGGCGGTTATCTTTTTCTGTCCGTTTGTTTCCTCAACAATCGCGTTCGCTTCCGAATAGGAGGTCTGAACCAATTCCTCCATTTGCTGCGCCATTTGGTGGATCCGACGACTGTGTTCGCCCGTCTGCTTGCCGCTTGTCGCTATCTGTTCCGTTTTGCTGCGGGAATCCGCCTGAAGCTGCCCAAGCTCCTCCGCCGCTTCTTTTGCCGCGGATATTCCGGCTATGCCGCTGTCAACGGAACTAAGATTGCGCTCGTTGGAACTTTTTACCTCGTTCAGCATCTTCAGAACCTTTTCGACCGTCTTCGAAACGGAATTGCTCGATACCTTGGAGCGCTCCGCAAGAACGCGTATCTCGCCCGCTACAACGGAAAATCCCTTGCCGAATTCGCCCGCCCGCGAGGATTCAATGGAAGCGTTTATCGCAAGTATGTTGGTCTGCTCGGCAATGTTTGTTATTTCCTTAACAAACGCTGTTATCTCGCCGATAACCTTTTCCAGGCTCATGATAGAATCGTTCGTCATATCCGCCGAAGTTTCGATCTCGCGCATACTGTCAACGGCGCTGTTCATCTGTTCAACGTAGCTTTCCATTCGCCTGCATATATCGTCCGAGATGTCAAGCATTTCGGCGGTTTTGCTGTCGATAAGCGCAGCCTCGTCAACCATCTCATTTATCGTATCCTGCATCGAGCTACATGCTCCATACTTTGAGCGCAGTTGTTGAGGGTGTCCTTTGCGGACGTTACGATAGCGTCGGTAGCTCTGCCGGATTCCGCCATATCCTCCGCGAGATCGTTCATCATACCGACAAGGCTTTCGGAAACGCTGCCGCATTTTCCCATAAGCTCGCTGACCTGTTCGCTGCCGTGGAGGTTTTCAAGCAGCTTATGAGAACCGCCCGCAACGCTGATAAACACGCAGCTCATAACCACAAACTCCATAGTGTAGCCCATCATATGCGGGATATAGCTCATACCGGGATAGGCGTTGTTGTTCTCGATCGCGTCCTCAATTCTGAACCATATAGATACCGCAAGCATAAGATATGTAATTATGGATATCTTTATCGTGAATTTCTTGTCGTAATACATACAGCTGAAAAGCAGAGCGAGACCGTATGTCATATAGATGCCCACCGAAGAATTCATTCCCAGCAGCATAACGATAAAGCCCACTGCCAGTACGCCGACATATTTCATCACTTTCACGGGAACGCCGAGCTTCTGCAAAACAAACGGTCCCACCGTGCAGAAAACGCCGATACAGGAAAGAAGCGCCAGAGATCCATAGTTTATTTTGAATATCCCCGCCGCGTTCAGCCCGAAGAGAGCGGGAAATACCAAGGTCATCCATAACAGGACCTTGGTCATACGCTTGTTAACCTTAGCGTCATTTTGCTCAAAGAAATCGGTGTGCTTTTCCATATAAAATCCAACCTTTCAAAATATTTTAATTAATTTCATTATAACACGATTGTCCAAATTTTTCAAGATATTTTTCTTAATTAACTAAAAATCATTGCGGATTTGTCAATAATGCATAAGTAATACCGGTTCTCAATAAAAAACAAGATAATGTTTCTGCTTTTAAATAAAGTAGTATAACAATTCGACCGCGGAAATCTTTTTTCAAAAAAGCTATTGCATTGAAAAGAAAAATATGGTATAATAATAAAGTATTATGCATAGGAAAGCGGGGGAGATGTTTTGCAGCTGAATATTGTTCTTGCAGAGCCGCAAATTCCGCAAAATACGGGAAATATCGCGCGGACATGCGCCGTTACCGGCGCAAGGCTGCATATCATAAAACCAATGGGGTTCGAGCCGACCGATAAGCAGCTTAAACGCGCCGGGCTGGACTACTGGCATTATCTGGACATCACTTACTACGACGGCTTTGAGGAGTTCTTCTCTAGGGCTGACGGACAATGCTACTTCTTCACAACAAAGGCGCAAAACCGCTACATCGACGTAAAATATCCCGACAAGTGCTTTATCGTCTTTGGAAGAGAGGACGCGGGACTTCCCGAGGAAATCCTTTTTAAGCACAAAAAGGACTGTGTAAGAATACCGATGATGCCGACGCTCCGCAGCTTAAACCTCTCCAACAGCGTGGCGATAGCGGCTTACGAGGCGCTGCGTCAATGGGATTTCCCCGAGCTGCAAAACTATGGGACGCTAACAAAATTTGATTGGTCACAGGCAGAATAAAAATTTTTAAGTATGAAAGGAACAAAAAACATGAACGAAAACGTAAGAATTATCACAGACAGCGGCTGCGACGTTTCCGCGGAGGCTGAAAAGGAATGGAAAAACACTCTTGTAATTATGCCGTTCGCGGTTACGATAAACGGCGAAACAAAGCTTGACAGAGTGGATATCGGCGCCGAGGAGTTTCACCAAATACTCAAGGAAAACGAAGAAATACCCAAACACTCTCAGATCACTCAGATACAATTCGAGGACAAGTTCCGCGAGCTTTACGACGAGGGCGTTCGCACGATAATCGTTGACGTTATCAACTCGCATGGGTCACAGACATACTCTCAGGCGGTGATCGCCGCGCAAAACATCAAAGAGGATCTTCCAGACCTCGATGTTCGCGTGGTTGACGGAAGAAACTATTCGCTCGGCTACGGCTATGCCATTATAGAAGCGTGCAAGAAGCTCTTCGAGGGGCAGACCGTTGACAGCGTGGTAAGCTATCTTGAGGATTGGGCAAGCCACGTTGAGGCTTATCTTGTCGGCTTTGACCTCCGTCACATGAAGAAATCCGGGCGTATCTCGGCTGCGGCTTCATTCTTGGGCGAGCTTATGGGACTTAAACCCATTATCACGCTCTATGACGGCGTTACCGAGGTGGTAAAGAAAGCACGCGGCGAGAAAGCGGCTATCGACGCGGCGGTAGAAGTCGCGGCATCTAAAATGACGCCGAAAACTCCCTACTCGGTCATCACGACCACCCGCCCCGAGCTTGACAAAGAATTTATCGAAAAGCTTACCAAAAAGATAGGCTACGGCCCCGCAATGGTCACA
>DKXD01000146.1 GCA_002492075.1 Ruminococcaceae bacterium UBA7135 | reverse complement strand
GCCGGAGGCGGGGAGAAAGTCAAATAAAACATATTTTGGAGGACTGTAAAAATGAACGAAAAAACAATCCGCGACCTGTATTTCGGGAGAATTCGCCCCGAAGAATCCCATGGCTACAAAACCCAAGCGTACATAGAACACATGGAGGAGTTCAGCCGCCTGTAAGAGATAGTCAAGGCGGCTCTGCCGGAGGAAAACCGCTCCACGCTCACAGCTATGATAAATGAAGACAACGACGCTCAAAGCGAGGTAGTCACGGACGCGTTCGTCACGGGTTTTAAAATCGGTGTGCGGCTGACGGCGGAGGGCTTGCTTGGCGGAAACGACTAGCGCCGCGTGTTCCGAGCCTGTCATTTTAACTATATTTTGTGCCGAAAGTTTGTATTGTTTGTACATTATGTGTAACCGTTTTCACTCTTGTAATTTTTCACATTTTGTTGTATACTTTAAGTAGTACCTGTTTTTCCGCTTATAAAAACGAACGGAAAAAGGGATCAATATGGAAAGGAATTTTTGTTATGAAATTCGGACATTTTGACGACAAGGCAAAGGAATATGTAATAACCTCCCCGCGCACGCCCTATCCGTGGATAAACTACCTCGGAACACAGGGCTTTTTCTCGCTTATATCAAATACGGCGGGCGGTTACTGCTTCTACAAGGACGCGCGTCTGCGCCGCATTACGCGCTATCGCTACAACAACGTTCCCGTGGATATGGGCGGCCGCTACTTCTACATAAAGGACGGAGATACCGTGTGGAACCCCGGCTGGTCTCCCGTTAAAACAGAGCTTGACGAGTACGAGTGCCGTCACGGTCTCGGCTATACGATTATCAACGGCAAGAAGAACGGCGTTCGCGCGACCGTAAAATTCTTCGTGCCGCAGGACTTCAACGGAGAAATTCAAAAGGTAACGATAAAGAACGAAAGCTCCGACAAAAAGTCACTGAAGCTGACAAGCTTTTTGGAGTGGTGCTTGTGGGACGCAAACGATGATACCACCAACTTCCAGAGGAACTACAACACCGGCGAAGTCGAGATAGTAGGCTCGACGATCTATCACAAGACCGAGTATAAAGAGCGCCGCGATCACTTCGCGTTCTACACGGTAAACGCGGATATCAAGGGCTTCGATACCGACCGTGAGAGCTTTTTGGGGCTGTACAACGGCTTCGAGCGCCCCGATGCAGTGTTCGAGGGCAAGCCGCACAACTCCGTTGCGGAGGGCTGGTCGCCTATCGCTTCTCACTATATCGAGCTGGAGCTTGCTCCCGGCGAAAGCAAAGACCTCGTGTTCTGTCTCGGTTACGTTGAAATGCCCGTTGATGAGAAGTTCGACAAGAGCGGCAATTACGACGGCATAATCGCTTCCTACACCGTTGACGGCAACGGCAACAAAAAGCCGCTGAAGAACGTCATCAACAAGAAAAAAGCGCTTGAAATGATAGAGATGTGCAACACTCCCGAAAAGGCAGACAAGCTGTTTGAGAGCCTGCAAAATTACTGGGATAAGCTGCTCACGCAGTATACGGTCAATTCTCCCGACGAGAAGGTCAACCGCATGGTCAACATCTGGAACCAGTATCAGTGTATGGTAACGTTCAATATGTCGCGCTCCGCGTCTTACTTCGAGAGCGGTATCGGCAGAGGTATGGGTTTCCGTGATTCCAACCAAGACCTTTTGGGCTTCGTTCATCAGATACCCGAAAGAGCGAGAGAGCGTCTTATCGACCTCGCCGCTACAATGCTGGAGGACGGCGGCGCTTATCACCAGTACCAGCCGCTCACCAAAATGGGCAATCACGAGCTCGGCTCGAACTTCAACGACGATCCGCTGTGGATGATACTCGCGGTGGCGCAGTATGTCAAGGAAACGGGCGATGTGTCTATTCTCGACGAAAAAGTGCCTTACGAAAATAAGGAAGAGCTTGCCGATACAATGCTCGATCACTGTAAGCGCGCGTTCAACCACGTCTGCACAAAGATCGGACCGCACGGCTTGCCGCTTTCGGGACGTGCCGACTGGAACGACTGCCTGAACCTCTCCTGCTTCTCCGACAAGCCCGGCGAGAGCTTCCAGACCTACAACAACAAGGAAATATTCCCGACCCCTCCGTTCTATTCACAGAACGCGGAAAGCGTAATGATCGCGGGTATGTTCTGCTTTATCGGTCCGGAGTACGCGGCTATGTGCCGTCTGAAAGGCGACGAGGCTGAGGCGAAGCGCGCAGAGGCTGAAATAGAGAAAATGCGCACGGCTACCGTTGAAAAGGGCTATGACGGCGAATGGTTCCTCCGCGCTTACGACCACAACGGCAACAAGGTCGGTTCTCACGAGTGCGAGGAAGGCAAGATATTCATCGAGCCGCAGGGTTGGTGCGTTCTTGCGGGTCTTGGCAAGGACAAGGGCTGCGACATCAAGACGCTTGAAAGCGTTGACAAGTATTTGAACAGCAAGCACGGACTTGTGCTGAATAATCCCGCGTTCACGACCTACAAGATTGAGTACGGCGAAATATCGACTTATCCGGGCGGCTACAAGGAAAACGCCGGCGTGTTCTGCCACAACAACGCGTGGATAATCTGCGCGGAAGCGGCGGTAGGACACGGCGACAAGGCGTTTGAGTATTACAGCAAGATAGCTCCCGCGTTCCGCGAGGAGATGAGCGATCTGCACTGCACCGAGCCGTATGTTTACGCTCAGATGATAGCGGGCAAGGACGGCGCGCGCCACGGCGAGGCTAAGAACTCGTGGCTTACCGGGACGGCGGCTTGGAATTTCGTGGCGATCTCGCAGTACATTCTCGGCGTGAAGCCGCAGTACGAGGGCTTGAAGATAGACCCGTCCATTCCGCACGAGTGGGACGGCTACACGCTTTCGCGTCAGTTCCGCGGAGCGACCTACAACATCACGGTAAAGAATCCGAACCATGTCAGCGCGGGCGTTAAGTCCATGACAGTGGACGGAAAGGCGATCAACGGAAACGTTATCCCCGCTTTCGACGGCGGAGAGCACAGCGTTGAGGTTACGCTCGGATAATTTAAACAACAACCAGGATCTCCCGCCCATTCGGGCGGGAGATTTTTTCGTCATTTTTCACAAACTTGCAAAAACCCCTTGACAAT
>DKXD01000057.1:16065-17808 GCA_002492075.1 Ruminococcaceae bacterium UBA7135 | reverse complement strand
CGAGGCTCGGGGGGATTTTTTGCGGGACTCCTCACTTCGTTCGGAGTACGCACGAAAAATCCCGTGGGCACGCCTGCGTTTTGCTCCCTTCGTTCGCAAAACAGCCGCTTGCGCGGCTAATTCGCTCCCTTTGGTCGCGAATTGCAGGCGTACCCGCAGAGGACGCGGCTCAAGCAGGGGAGAGACCGGTAAAGAACGAAATGATGGTGACAGCTGAATAGACCGCGGTTGGGATAAAAATCGCGCTGCCCGCTATTATGGTTATAAGCGCGTTTTTGTCGATAGCAGCTCGGCGCGGCTTGCAGTAAAGCAGGGAAACTTCTTTGTCGGGTATGTAGAGCTTGTCGCGCATAATCATCTCGCACGGAAACAGATTGGGCACTTCTTCGCCGTCGATCTTGTAAACAGCTACGGCAAACCGCCGCTCCTCGTCGAAAGAAACGAACACGGCTTTGCGGCGGCGCGACATAGCCAGAAGCACCAGACAAACGACGAAAAATAAACCGATAAGTATTATCAGTACGCCCATAAGAATAAGGGTGATGATCCCGATGTTTATGATAGAAAACCCCATGAGCAGCATTATGACCGCGATCATCACGTAACCTATGATAAATTCCATAACGTTCCCCCGTTTATAGAGTTATGACCTCGTTTGCAAGAGCATCGCATTCGTCGTTGTCATGCGTGACGAATACAACTGTTTTGCCGGACGTCTTTTCTTTGAAGTATCGCATAACGATACGCTTTGTATCCTCGTCCAACCCCTTGAACGGCTCGTCAGCAAACAGGATGTCATATTCGGAGAGCAACGCCCGCAGCAGAGCCACGCGCCGCTTCATTCCTCCGGAAAGCTCGCGAACCGCCTTGTTTTCGCAGCCTTGTAAGTCGATTGCAGCGAGTTCCTCGGCTATTTTCGCTTCGGGGAGCCTTTTCCCCGTGACGAGTCGAATGTTCGCGCTTGCCGAAAGGTTCTCGCACAGACGATCCTCTTGAAAGACCGCGCTTATTCGTCCTTCGCGGATAACCTCGCCTTCGTCGGGAGATAACAGCCCCATAAGAATGTTCAGCAGCGTTGTTTTGCCGCAGCCCGAACGCCCGAGTATCGCGGTGGTCTTTCCTTTTGCAAAATCGTGCGAAAAGTTCGATAAAACAACATTTTCGCCGAATTTTTTGGTGATATTGACAGCCCTTAGCATACCACACCTCACATTCGTTCAACGCGCTTGCGAAGCATATCCACAAGCAGCATAAACATTTTCTCACAGAGGAAGCTCAGCAGTATTACAACGGCAGTCCATGCGAACAAGTCCGCCGTTTCGAGATATACCTTTGATTGGTAAAGCTTCTCGCCGATAGAGCCGCTGGGTATGCCGATGACTTCCGCAGCCACGCCCGATTTCCAGCAAAGCCCTATCGCCAGCCGCGAGGCAGAGCGGAAGTAGGGGAGAAGCTGTGACAGATATATTCCCGCAAAACGCCGCCACGGCGGTATTTGGAAAACCTTTGCCATTTCGGAGAGTTTCGGGTCGAGCTGCTCCATTCCCTCCAGCATATTCGAGCAGACTATCGGCACGCAGATAAGGAACGACACCAGCACAGACAGGTTTTTCGAGCCTATCCAGATAAGCGCAAGTATAGTAAACGAGGCAACGGGAATGGATTTCATAGCGGAGATAAGCGGTGAGAACAGAGCCTTTACAAATTTTACCTTTGCGGAAACGAGCGCCAAGACCGTTCCAT
>DKXD01000057.1:12998-15752 GCA_002492075.1 Ruminococcaceae bacterium UBA7135 | reverse complement strand
GCCAAGACCGTTCCCGCCGTAAGCCCCAGAATAAATCCCAACAGCACTCTCCCCGCAGAAAACAACACGCTGCGCCAAAAATCCGAAACAGTTACAAGCTCAAAGAGCCGCTTGGCAGCGTTGATAGGCGACACAAGAATTATGTCGCTGTTCAGCTTCAAAGCCAATATCTCCCACACCAAAAGCCAGAACGCGACCGCGCCCGCGGTTATCGCGGCTTTTTTCAGCTTGTTCATTTTCTCACCTCAACTTTTTTTATTTCCCCGCCGCAGGCGGGGAAATATCCGTTAAATCAGCGTTTCCTTAAAAACAGCCCCCGTCCGTTCGGGAGGATGGGGGCTGTGCTGTAATTTAACCTACAAAATAAAACGTATCATCGGGGAGCTTTCCGCCGACCGCCTTGGGGTCGTTTTCAAAAAGAACGTTCAAATAGCCGGAAAGCTTGTCTTTCATTTCCGAACCTGTAATGCATACGATGTTGCAGTTCGGAACGGCTTTCTTGGCGACCGCCTCGGGTACGATATCATATTTTCCGATAAGCTTTGCCGCTTCGTCAACGTTGCTGTTTATAAAATCAACGCTTTCCTTGTACTGTTTAAGGAACTCGTTCAGCTCTGCGGTACATTTTTCCGCAAAATTGCGGTCTGCTATTGCAACGCCCGTGATAAGCGAACTGTCAACGCCCAGTTTATCCCATTCCGCGTTCAGGTCGAGTACGACCTTTACCGCGTCGTTTTTGGTTTGAGCGGTGGTAACAAACGGCTGCGGCAGCATAGCCACGCAGTTTTCACCTGTGAGCATAGCCTCGAGACACTCTGCGTGCTCGCTCTTCCATTCAATGGTAACGTCCTTTTCGGGATCGATACCGTTGTTTTTGAGAATGAAATTCAGCGCGTATTCGGGCGTAGAGCCTTTGCCCGCGGAATATATCGTCTTGCCCTTGAGGTCGGCAACACTCTTTACCGTTTCGCCCTTTTCGCAGATATACAGCACTCCAAGCGTGTTTATCGCAACGACCTGTACCTTGCCCTCTGTCTTATTGCAGAGAACTGCCGCAAGGTTCGCGGGTACGCAGTAGATATCGGCTTTCCCCTGTGCCACCATAGGAGATATCTCGTCCGGAGAGGCTTTGATATCGAGATCGTAGTCAAGCATACTGTTGCCTTCATCCATCATTTTTGTAAGTCCCATAGCTGTTGGACCTTTCAATGCCACGATATTTACCCTTGCCTTGGTAGGCTCGGTGTGGTCGGGAACGGAGCTTTCCGGTGCGCCGCTCTCGGGAACGGAAGCCGTCGTGCTGTCATTGCCGGATGAAGCCGAGCTAACCGTGTTAGTGGAATTCTCGGTGACCGAAGAGCCGCTTGAATTGCCGCCGTTTGAGCAGCCTGTGAACGACAGAGCGCATAAAGCCGCAGCCAATACGCTCGAAACAAGTTTTTTAAGTTTCATAATTGTTATCCCTCTTTCGTTTTTTTGGCAGTTTGTGCTTTTTGAGAAGAGTAAACTGCTTTTGATGTAACGCCCGGCAGTCTGCCCAGCTTTCCCGACAAAGCCGAGATCTTGTCCGCGGGAGCGTCCACGACAACGCTTATAATATTCAGAGAGCGTTCGCGGTAAGGAAGTCCCATGCGGCTGAGTATAAACCTGCCATATTCGTGCAGCAGGCTGTTTACCTTGGGGACTACATCCTCGTTGTCGATTATCATCGAGATTATTGCAACCCTGTTTTCGTTTTCCATAAGCGTTATCCTCATCGGCGCAGTTTCGGCAGGCTTTCGGCTGAGGGAGTACGGCGTTATACTTCGCTTTATAAAATTCTCCAAATTATTTATAAAAGCGTGTATCATAGCCGTAAGCCGTCAACGTTTCGCCAAAAACCAAAAAATGCGCCCCGAAAGACGCACAAATATATTATGCGGAAAAACCGCAGCATTATACTTGTTTATGTGTCTTTCGGCTCAATAAAATTTTGCCGTCAGCTTGTTGTTCAAGGCGTGCGCCTCGAACGATGGGGGGTTCGTTCCCTCGGAAAACCTAAGGTTCGGTTTGCCCCGTCCGAATACTATTATATCCTTATATTCGGGATTTGTCAAGCATTTTTTGAAAAAATCGCAAACAAATGTCAAAACAACTAAGAAAATTATATAAAAAAATCCTATTTTTTGACAAATAGCCCTTTACAAATCGCTTTTTATGTATTATAATATAGAAAGAGACCTATATGATTTCGGCTTTTGCCGATCGAATAATAATTGAGGAAAAATATGGAAAATACAAGGAGAATAAAATTGCAGCCGCAAGATCGTGATCTTCACAGCAGCGCTGTGAAATTGGATGAACGAATTGACAGCGCTTCCGAAAGAGTTTCTTCGGGCGGCGGACAGATCGTTAAAGAACGAAAAAGGGCACAAACAAGCGATAAACGTGTATATGAAGCGGTAAAACGCTGCTTCGACATCATAGGGTCGGCGATTGGACTGATCGTGCTGATCCCTGTATTTGCGCTTATATCGTTAATAATATGGGCTGGACATACAGGAAAGCACGTTGTATACAAGCAGCGGCGAATAGGTAGGGGCGGTAAGGAAATATACATATATAAATTCCGCTCGATGGTGGATGACGCCGACAACGTCGAAAAATGGCTTAACGAGAAACAGCTTCGCCAATATTATACCGAATTTAAAGTGGAGGACGATCCCCGCGTTACCAAGATAGGGAAATTTCTGCGCAGAACCGGTTTGGATGAGC
>DKXD01000057.1:9702-12687 GCA_002492075.1 Ruminococcaceae bacterium UBA7135 | reverse complement strand
CGGTTTGGATGAGCTGCCGCAGATATTGAATATTTTAAAAGGCGAATTGAGCATAGTCGGACCGCGTCCCATTCAGGAATATGAACTTAAGTTTTATGGAGAGAGCGTGGACGAGCTTCTTTCGGTACGTCCCGGACTTACCGGATACTGGCAGGCATATTGCGGCGACGGCGTCGGCTACCAAAACGGTGAGCGCCAGCGAATGGAACTTAATTACATAAAAAAACGCAGTCTTCTTTTCGATATAAAGATATGTTTCGCTACGTTCGGGGCATTGGTAAGAAAAGCAAAGCGCGGTCAATAAAAATTGAATTATATAAATGGAGGATCGAATTTCGATTACGGTTCTCCATTTATTATAGGTAGAAACTATGAAAAAAGTACTTATGATAGCGTCGGAAAGCTCGCATTTCCGTAATTTTCACGTTCCGTATATTGAGTATTTGCTTGATAGGGGCGTTGAGGTGCATACGGCGGCGAACGGAGTTTTCGGGCATGAGGGCGTTGTTCACACAACACTTGGATTTAGGAAGAAGATAACCTCGCCCGCGAATATTCGAGTGATCTTCAAGCTTGCATCACTGATACGCCGCGAGCGCTTTGATGCAGTGTATACGAATTCCACTCTTGCGGGGATAGCAGGCAGAATGGCTGCTAAGTTTTCCGGAGTAAAAAGCGCGAAATGCAGGCATATCTGTCATGGTTATCTGTTCAACGACGACGGTTCTAAGCGCAGCCGTGTGTATCTTGCGTGTGAAAAGCTGGTGAGAAAGCGCACGGAGCTGCTTGCCGTGATGAACAAGGCGGATATTGAGATAGCGAACAAATACTCGCTTGGGCGAGAGGTAGTTTTTTTGAACGGAATGGGACTTGACGCGAAGAAGTTCCCCTTGCTCTCGGCGGAGGAGATCGCGGCGCAGCGGGAACGTCTCGGCGCGATAGACGGCGGCGTGCTGTTTTTGTGCGTCGGGGAGTTCTCGGCAAGGAAAAATCAGTCCGCGATAATTGAGGCTTTTGCAAAGCTGAAAAGAATGGATTGCAAGCTGATATTCGCGGGAGAGGGCGAGCTGCTGGAGCAGTGCAAAGCACAGGCTCAGGAACTTGGCATTGGCGATAAAACGGTGTTCCTTGGGCATTGCAGTAATGTGAACCTGCTGTATCGTGCCTGCGATTGTCTTATATCGGCAAGCCGATTTGAAGGGCTGCCGTTCAATGTAATGGAAGCGCTTTATTGCGGTGAAGACATAATAGTCAGCGACGTAAAGGGTAATTGCGATCTTGCGGAGAATTTTGGCGGCATTTATCGGTACGGAGATATTGAGCGTTTGACAGAGCTTATGGAAAGCGCCGCACCCGCGAAACGTGCGCATACGCTTCCGGAACGTTATCTGCTGGAGAATGTGCTGAAAGAGAACATCGTTTTTTTGAAATATAATGAACTATAAAATTCTCAAATTGTTCAATTCGCAGAATAATCAAGATGTTTTTTGGCAAAAAAATACAAAAAACTTATATTTGTGGTGAAAATAAACAAATTGTACGGTTGAAAATCGTTAAAATATAATATAAATCTTACAAATATATAACAAAACATTTTAAAACAGAAAAAAGCACTTGACTATTTGATTTGATTGTGTTATAATTGGAAGTGTTGAAAGAGGAAAGTCTGTCAGCGCAAATGTCTTTTCTCATCTTAAATAGTAAGGCATGGGTGAGAAACGATGCTTGTATATCTGCTGAATATTGCTTTGATATGCATATATGCTCTGTACTTTTGCAGAGGAGAGCAGACGAAGCTGAAAAGAACCTTGTTTATTTTCTTGTGCTTTTTTCAATGTCTGATGATAGCAACCATCCGTTATGATATCGGCACGGACTATTATATGTATCGGGTCGGCTTTTATAAGATGGCTGAAAGCGGTTTTTCAGATATGAAATACGAGGACTGGGAGATAGGCTACATACTCCTCAACAAAATAGTTGGGTCGCTCGTGAAACATGACGGTGTGTTTTTCTTTATAACGTCGGCGCTGTCATTATCGGGAACGTTCTACATGATCTGGCGGTTTTCAAAAAATCCGTTTATGTCTGTGTTCTTGTTCCTGAATACATATTTGTTTTACTTGGATCTGAATTATATACGGCAAGGAATAGCGATGTCAATAATGTGTTTCGCTTATGGGGCTTTACAAGACAGAAAGCTATGGAAGTTCTTGTTGCTGTGCGCGTTGGCTGCCACGTTCCATTTGCCGGTGCTTTATTTGATACCCGTCTACTTTATTACCTATATAAAGCTGAATTTAAAAACAATGCCCATATATGCAGCGGGACTGATAGTTTACTTTGCTTTTTCCGATATGGTTTGGAATTTTATTTTCTCCCATTTCCATCAGGAATATGCAGACTCTCGGTTTATAAAATACGGAATTGCGTTCTATTACGCAATATATCCGTTATTGCTGTGCATAGCAATGGTAGCACTGGTTTTCTACTTAAAATTCGATTTGCCCAAGCATTTCAATGTGCTTGTTCACTTGACTTTGATGATGGGTTTTTGGCAGATAGTTATGACAAAGCACACCTTGTTTGAACGCTTTTCATATTATACAATGCCGTTCTTGCTTATTGCGGTTCCCGAAGCGATATCAATATTTAGGGACAAGTTATCAGAGCGAAGCGAGAGGGCGCTTGCCGAAAAGTTTGGCGATGATATCGAGGGTTTAAAGACCGCTGAACTTATGGCTGAAAAGAAGCGTAAGATCATCATAATCGCGATAAATACAGCGGTTTTGGTTTTGGCTTTGGGGTATAACTTGCTTGGTCTGATAGTTCCGGAAAACGGAGCACATGGGGTTTTACCATTCAAAAATCGTTTTGGATTGGATATCCCCAATATAGACAATTGGTTTAAGAGTTAAATATTGGCATTTACGCCATTATTTATATATAAAACCGAAAAACATATGGAGGAAATAATTATGAAAA
>DKXD01000057.1:8697-9413 GCA_002492075.1 Ruminococcaceae bacterium UBA7135 | reverse complement strand
GAGGAAATAATTATGAAAAAGAAAATTCTTTCCGCTGTACTTGCATGTGCAGCAACAATGTCTTTGACAACTTGTGCATTTGCGGATGCTCCTGCGTCTGCAGATCCCGGCGCTACTACTCCCGGTGCTTCCGACGAGAAGGTAATTGAGGCTACTGTTGAGATCGGCGAGATCGATAGCAAGGGTCTTGAGGGCAACAAGCTCAACGAGAAGATCTTTACCGGCGACCTTAAGGATCTTACTTGGAAGGATGTAACTAGCGTAGAGTTCACTTCTGAGGATACTTTCGGCGTACAGTTCTCTGTTAAGGCTGGTGCTATTGAGGGCGATGCTGAGGGTACTTGGTTCAAGATGGGCGTTAATGAGCTTGCAAAGGCTGAAGAGACCGGTGAGTTCAGAACTGCTTGGACACTTGGCGAGGCTGAGCTTAAGGCAATTACCGAAGCTGGCAAGCCCGGCGATGGCTTTGTAAAGCTTTGCACTGAGGACGGCAAGACTGCTACTGTTACCGCTAAGGTAACCGCTAAGAAGGCTGCTGAGCCCGATGATCCCGATAACAAGCCTACCGGTATCGCTCTGGCTGTAGCTCCTGCTGCTCTTGCAGTTGCATTCGTATCTGTTGCAGCTGTAATGTCCAAGAAGAAAAAGGGCTAATTTACGATCGTAGTTCGATCAAATAAGCAGTAATGCTTTTAACGGCGCAGCGAATGTTGCGC
>DKXD01000057.1:5489-8421 GCA_002492075.1 Ruminococcaceae bacterium UBA7135 | reverse complement strand
GGCGCAGCGAATGTTGCGCCGTTTTTTTTGCTAACAGTCATAAGTACATAAAATAAAAGCGGGGCTGTTGCTCCGCTTTTATTTATTTAATGACTACTGTTCAAATGAACTCAAAGTCGATAAATCCGCCGTTCACATTCACCGAAACACACTTCACGCGTACCTTGTCTCCGACTGTGAAAACCTGTCCGTTTGCCGCGCCGGTGAGGATAACTCCGTGCTGCACCTCGTATTCTCCCAGAGGCATTCTTGTAACAGGAACCATACCCTCGACCGTGTTTTCAAGCGCTACGAAAACTCCACTCGGTGACACTCCCGAAACGAATCCGTCGAACTCTTCGCCGACGTGCTTCTTCATATATTCCGCCATGTAGAAGTTCTCACATTCGCGTTCGCAGTGAACCGCGGAAAGCTCCGTATTGCTGGCTTGCATAGCAGCTTCGGCGGCAAATTTTGTGTACTTTTTGTTCAGCTTTTCAATGGAGAGGGCGTAAACATAATCGGTCAGAATACGGTGGATAGACAAATCGGCGTAGCGCCGTATCGGCGATGTGAAATGCGCATATTCCGGCATAACCAGCCCGTAATGCCCAAGCGGTTCTTCGGAGTAGCGCGCTTTCATCATAGTTCGCAGTACGATGCGGTTTATTACGATGTACTTGTCGGAATCCTTGTTTTCACGCAGTATTCTTGCGAGGTCGCCTGCCGTGGATTTTTCGCCTATTCCCTCGGGGTTTATTCCAAGCGCCGTCAGCGTTTCGTTAAGCAGCGTTAGTTTTTCGACAGTGGGCGCTTCGTGAACTCGGTATACAAATGGGAATTTCTCTTTCATAGCGAGTGCTGCCGCCGCGTTGTTCGCCATCAGCATAAACTCCTCAATGATACGTTCCGCAACGCCGCGTCCGCGAACCTTAACGTCAATGCAAATGCCGTTTTCGTCGGTAATGATCTTGCTTTCCTGCGTGTCAATGTCGGGCGCGTCGCGATCCATGCGGTTTTTCCCCAGTATCTCGGCAAGCTCCCACATAACGGGTATGCGTTCGATAACGCGGGAGTACTTTTCCTTTATCTCGTCGCCCGCCGTGCCGTCCAGAATAGCGTTCACCTCGCTGTAAACACCCTTAACGCGGCTTCTGATAACGGATTTCTCAAAGCGGTAGGACATCAGCTTGCCGTCTGCCGAAATATCCATAAGGCAAGAGAACGCAAGCCTGTCTACGTTCGGATTAAGCGAGCAAATGCCGTTTGACAGCTCTTTTGGGAGCATGGGAACTACGCGGTCCGCGTAGTAGATCGATGTCCCGCGTTGGAACGCTTCCTCGTCGATCTTCGACCCCTTTTTGACGTAATGCGACACGTCCGCGATGTGTACGCCAAGCTTGTAGCCGCTGTTCGTTTTGGTGATCGATACAGCGTCGTCGATATCCTTGGTGTCCGCGCCGTCGATAGTGAAGATCGGCTCGCCGCGCAGGTCAAGCCGCCGAGCGGTTTCATCGGCGTCGGGCTCGTCAATGTCGAGCTTCGCCGCTTCGCCGAGAACCTCGTCGGGGAACTCGGTGTGCAGTCCGTTTACGAGCATATACGCTTCGGCACTGGATTTTGCGTCCTCCGCGGAGCCAAACGCGTCTTCGATAGTCACGGTGTGGTCAAAATGACGTTCGCCGCGTTTTTTTATTGAAAATGCGACTTTTTCTCCTACTTTAAGAGGTTTGGAACCCGGTTTTGCAATAAACAGCGGCTCGTCGCAGAGCTTATCCGGCATTACCATAAGCCTGTTTCCCTCGGCGACGATAACGCCCGTCATCAGCTGATCACTTTCCCGAAGAACCGCGAACACTACGGCTTCGGGATTTTTGTGATCAATATCCGCTTCGGCGGTCTTTTTCGCAAGAACCAAATCGCCGGGGATAGCGCCTTTCATATCGCGTCCGCGGACGAAGTATTCTATTGGCACATCTCCGCTTTCGTCGCTCATAAAACCGGAACGCGGCGTTACGCGTGTGACGGTCGCTTCAAAGTACTTGTCCGAATCCTTTAGCCGCCAAACTCCCTTTTTATTGGTAACGTCGCCGAACTTCTTCATTTCCGCGAGGTCATTGTCAAGCTTTTTTTCTGATTTTTTGGGGAGTTCGAGGGCTTTGGCAAGCTCTTTTCGGGTAAGTCCGCTTTCTCCCGCCTTGTACAGCGTGGTCAGTATAGTGGTTTTCTGCTTGTTCATAGATCGTCCTTTCTTATGTTATTAACGAACAAAAGACAGGCATTTCAGCCTGTCTCAGCCTTTTGAATAGTCCTCATAATTTCCGTCAGTTTCAATATGTTATTCGGACGCCGTGGAACTTACAGCACTCTCGGTGCCGGACGCCGCAGAGGAGTTCGCGCTTGTATCGCTTGATACCGTGCTTGAATCCGATGACGTTGAGCTTGTATCGGAAGTGTCGCTCGTATCGCTTGACGTCGCATCGCTTGAAACTTCCGAGCTTGTAACGGTCGCTGTCCCAGAGTTTTGATCCGCCGAAGCCTTCTTTCCGTAAACGTTGATAAGGTTTACCGCAACAGCCAATACAAAAAACAATACGACTGCCACGATAGTAGCCTTGTTGAGCATCGCTTCCTTGGTTCTGCCGGCGTTTTTCTGATAGTAGCTGTCCGAAGACGTGCCTGAAATGGACTGCGACATCTGGGTCTTTGTGTCCTTAAGCAACACCACAATCACTATAAACACACACGCGAGAATAAGTATTATCGCGCTTACAACTTCAAAAACACTCATTTTATCGAAATTCCTCCATACTAAATACAGTCAGCAGTCTGTCAAAATATGGCAGCGCAGACGATTTCTTTACTTATAATATCATACTTATCTATTATAACATATATGAAAAATTTTTTCAAGTGTTTTTTTCAAATACTAACAAAAAATTTTACCAAAATT
>DKXD01000057.1:4829-5162 GCA_002492075.1 Ruminococcaceae bacterium UBA7135 | reverse complement strand
AAAATTTTAAAAACGCTTGTTTTAACTCGCTTTCCCGTAAAATGGAAAGTGAACGATAATATAAAGGGATCATTGCGGATTTTTTCACGCGGCGCCAAAAGTTCTTACAAGTTGAAATTTGTTTTGCCGTGCGAAAGGATAATTTGAAGCGCTTCAGTCTGTATATCAAGTGTGCCGGTTTATTTGTTACGACACAAACGAGCTTTATAAAAGCGTTCTCCTCCCGCGGATGGGAGAGAACGAAAAAATACTTTTCCGAAAGCTGATGCGCTGTATAAAGCGCCTTTTTGATTTCTAAAACAAATCGTTCGCTTTTTCTTGTTGCTTATTTTA
>DKXD01000057.1:1529-4533 GCA_002492075.1 Ruminococcaceae bacterium UBA7135 | reverse complement strand
TCTTGTTGCTTATTTTACTTAATTAGGTTCAAGAAAATAAATGGCAAAATATTGACTTTTGCATAAAAATGTGTTATAATATATTGGAGTGTAAATATCAAATGGCAAATATTACATAATTTCTCGGTAATTGAGACAAATACGGTAACGGCTTTAATTGGGCATGCTTTTTGACAAGCATATTTCACACGGCAAACGCCATAGGGAGATACATAATGAAGATCAAGGCTGTAATTTTCGATATGGACGGCTTGCTTTTGGACACCGAAAAACTTCTGATAAGGTTTTGGGTACAAGCTGCAAATGAGGCGGGCTTTCCGATGACGCGCGAAAACGCGCTTTCGATACGTTCACTGCACAGAAGCTTTGCGATACCTTATTTAAAAGAGCTGTTTGGCGATGAGTTTGACTATGTGAAGATACGCTCTCGCAGAATGGAACTGATGAGCGACTATCTTTCAAAGAACCCGCTGGAGCTTAAACCCGGCGCGGTCGAGCTGCTTACGTTCCTTAACGAAAGAGGACTGCACACCGCGATAGCAACGGCTACCGATATGGAGCGCACGCGTGATTACTTACAGCGCACGAGTGTTCTGGAAAAATTTGACACGCTCGTAAGCGCCGCTATGGTAGAGCGCGGCAAACCAAAGCCCGATATTTATATATATGCGGCAAAACAATTGGGGATGGAGCCGGAAGAGTGCATAGCTCTTGAGGACTCGCCCAACGGAGTGCGCTCGGCGGCGGGCGCGGGATGTAGAACGATAATGGTGCCCGATCTTACTCAGCCTGATAAAGAGCTTTCGGAAATGATATTCGCCAAAGCGGATTCGCTTCGCGATGTGATCGGGATAATAAATAAGGAATTGGGGTGATAAGCTGTGGCAGAGGAAAAAAAGCTGATAAGATTGGACGGACGAGTTGAGATAAAGCCCGAAGATAATGGCAAAACCGCTGTAGTATGTATCCACGCGCCTCAAGGCGGCGGCGCAGAGGTCACCGAAAGTATGATAGAAGATGAACTAAAGAATTTAGGCATCATACATGGCATTGATGACAAGGTATGCAAGATGCTTGTTAAGGATAAAATGTATGAGCATCCCGTGATAATTGCAAGGGCAACTCAGCCAAGGGACGGAGAAAACGGTTACATAACATTCCGCTTTGACAAGGAACATAAGCTGAAACCGCACCAGAACGAGTACGGCGTGGCGGATTTCCGCGAGTTGAATTCCATAGTGCCTATTCATAAAAACGAGATCGTTGCCGATATCATATTGCCGGGTGAGGGCAAGCCCGGAACGGATATTTTCGGCAAGGAAATACCTGCTAAGGCGGGAACTCCCGCGAAAATCAATCTCGGCAAGAATACCTTGGTGACCATGGACGGCACTAAGGTGGTTGCGGCGTGTGACGGACACATTGTATTCGGCAACGGCAATTTCCAGGTCGAGGAGGCTGTGACGATAAAAACCGACCTTGACTTGTCTGTCGGGAACATCAGCTTTTTCGGAGATGTTCATATAAAGGGAAATGTAATGGAGGGTTTTTCCGTAAACGCGGGCAAGAACGTCAAGATAGACGGCAGCGTTTTCGGCGGCGAGATAACGGCGGGCGGCAATGTAACGATAGTCGGCGGCTGCATAAATTCCAAACTCACCTGCGACGGCAACGCTGATATCGGCTTCTGCGAAAATTCCGAGATATTCACAAAGGGCGATCTTTCGTCAAAGCAGTTTGCGTTTTGTAACGCGTTCAGCTACGGCGGCGTGACCGCCAAGGGTCCGACGGGCGTTATTTCGGGCGGTAAGGTCACTTCCATGCACGATGTTAATGCCGCGACCATAGGTTCGGTGAAGTATACGCCGACGGAAGTCTATATAGGCGACGGCTCCGTTCTGTTTGCCAGAAAGCGTGAGGCGGAGGCAGACCTAAAGGAGTCTATGCGCATTTATGAATCCGCTGTAAAAAATCTTTCTTTTTTGAAACAGCGAAAATCCGCTCAGGGCGGAGCGCTTACTGAGCCGCAGCAGCGGCAGTTCCGAATTGAAACACAGAATAAGCTGTTCCATTCGATGAGGATAAACGAGCTGCAGGGTCTTATAGAAAAGCTTGATGAGGATATAAAGAATAAGGACGCGTTAAGAGCGGTGGTTACGGGTAAGATATATCCCGGATCAAAGTTTATTATCAATTTTCTTACGCTGGAGATAACAGAACTGTCTTCACATTCCTGTGTCACGATAGTAGGCGACAAGATAGCGGCAATTCCGATATGATACGACAAAATTTGTCCCCAAACTCCTAAACAACACAGATTACGCTTTAATATTATGTTTGCATTTTGAATGCGGGTATTGTATAATAAAGGTAAGGAACGGAGTATACCGTTCTCGCTTTGAACAATAATGCCCCTCAAGGAGAACAAATGAAAAACAAGAATAACATTTTAATAATACTGATCGTTATACTATCGGCGCTTGCTGTTATTTGCGTGGTTCTTATAACGGGATTTGCCAACAGTGCTCATAATTCCAATGGCGGCGAACAATCGGAAACCGTTTCCGATATTTCCGACACCTCAACGGACAACGGTGCTTCGGAACCGTCAAGTGTTTCCGAAGAGTCCGGTACTTCCGAAAACGATACCGCGTCTTCCGGGTCCTCCAACGCGGCAGACGATGTTGGAGTGAGAATTTCGGATATGGCAAGTTCGCTTATCGGGTCGCCTTTTGTTCTTAACGGAGATTCTCCGAACGGTTTTGATAATTCGGGGTTTATATATTATGTGCTTCGTCGAAATGGTTATATAACGTGTCCGAGAACCACCGATGCGCAGTCTCGAATGGGCGTTCGCGTTGACCGCGGCAGTCTGAAGCCGGGGGATCTTGTGTTCTTTAGTATGGACGGCAGCGGCGAGGCGGATTTTGGAGGAGTATATATCGGCGGGGGCAAGATGGTTGCATGCTTGAATCCCGATACCAATGTGGTTGAGGTGGATATT
>DKXD01000057.1:0-1264 GCA_002492075.1 Ruminococcaceae bacterium UBA7135 | reverse complement strand
CCAATGTGGTTGAGGTGGATATTACCACCGATTATTATACAAGGAATTTTTATGGCGGGATAAGTTTGTCATAGGAGGACGACAGCTGGGAAATACCGCTGATTATGTATAAATTTTTTCTTTCCCACGCGAAGCGGGGGAAGAAAAAAGGATAATATGTCTGATTTTAATTTGGAATTAGTATGAAAGATACGATTTGAGATTAGATATAAAAGAGGTATATAAAAAACAGATCATGAAAACAACGCTGACAGACAACAGTCTTTGCGTATATCCGCTTTGCGACGGCGCAGAGCCGGAGCTAATATACAAATATATCGGCGAACTTAGGGATACCGGTGTTGATTATATAGAGTTGGATTTCCGCACCTTGATAAAACTGAAAAAGCTTCCGCGGGGCGTGAAATACATTTTTCGCATGGTAGACCCGATGTTTTTGCCGATGACCGAGTTTTACGAGTTCAGCTATGTTGTGCTGACATATAACGATTTGAAGGAAAAGATCGGGACTGACGTTCCGGTCTTGTTTGAGATACCGTATTTAAAAAACAGCGTCGGCAAGGCGCTGAGGTTTGCCGAGAGTCGTGTGGACGGAAAGATATCCGCTTTGAGGATACGTTCGAGCTTTGAGTATTGCAAGCCGTCGGAGATAAAGAGCGTTTATAAAAAGCTTTGCGCTGTCGCCGCGCCGCTCCCCGTAGATATTTGTCCGCTGAACGAGTACAAAACGGCGCTGGATACCGCGCTGAAATTTACGGCGGCGGACGTTTCGAGTTTGACGCTCGCGGCGGGGCTGCCTATGAAATACTGTTCGCTGGAGGAGTATATTTTCTCGTTTATGTCAGTGTTCGACGGACTTCCTCCAAAGTTAAACATTAACAGTCTTGGCGGAGTTTCGGTTTTTCGCAGCAGGATATTTCAGACGGGAACTCCCGCTTTGCCAACCTTGCTGAATGTTATTGATCATGATATTCGCTGCTTGAAAAACGCTGATACGGGCGAGAGCGTGGATATGCGCGTAAAACTGAAAAACACGGAATTCCTGAACAGCGGCTTTATATCCGTGCTTGAAAAAATGGCGGATTACGAGAATATTCCCGACGACGTTTTTGAGAATATTTCCGAGGCAATAAAGCACTATGACAGCAGCATATATAATGACGAACTGCTGCGTAAAAAACGCAGAGGTCTGCTGAATTGACGCGTATCAGCAAATCGCTGCGCGGGTTTTAATGAGAGCGTAAACGCTTTGCGGCGGTAAAAG
>DKXD01000023.1 GCA_002492075.1 Ruminococcaceae bacterium UBA7135 | reverse complement strand
AACGTTCGTGGAAACGAACAAAAAATACATATTTTACGGAGGACAACAAATATGGAAGAATTAGCAAGAGGTATTATGCTTGGTCTTTCGGCGCTTGGCGCCGGCACCGCGATGATCGCGGGTCTTGGTCCCGGTATCGGTGAAGGTTACTGCGGCGGTCAGGCAGTTGCGGCTATCGGCAGACAGCCCGAGGCTTCAGGCGCTATCACAAGAACCATGATCATAGGTGACGCGCTGGCAGAAACGACCGGTTTGTATGCGCTCGTAATCGCACTGCTTCTCCTTTATGCTAACCCGCTTATCGGAAGACTGTAAGCAGAGGTTCGGACTATATTGGAGGAGGAGAGCATAAATGCTGAATTTTTTAAGCGAAGCGACATCCGCGGTAGAATCGGCAGTCGAATCGGCAGCTCAGACGCAGCAGAATTTGCAGTTGGTGTCGATAGACCCCGGCACGATCGTGTTCACGCTGATAAACACGCTCATCATCTTCCTCATTTTTAAGATTTTCCTGTTTAAGCCTGTCGGCAAGATACTCGACAAGCGTAAGGAAATGGCGGCTTCCGCGATAAAAGACGCAGAAGCGGCAAAAGCAGCGGCAGAGGCTGCGGAAAAAGAATACAACGAGTCTCTGGCGAACGCCAAAGCCGAGGCTGCGGAGATCGTGAAGCAGGCTACTATCAGAGCGCAGAAGCGCGAGGAGGAGATAGTCAACGAAGCCAATCAAAAGGCGGCGGAGCTTCGCATGAAGGCGGAGGAAAATATCGAGCGCGACAAGCAGCGCGCCCTCAACGAGGTTAAGGATCAGATATCCGAGCTTGTTGTTATGGCGGCAGGCAAGGTCGTTGAAAAGGAAATCTCGGCTTCGGACAACGAGGAGATCATATCCAAGTTCTTGAACGAAGTCGGCGCCGTTGAGTAAGGCGCGGAAAGGGGTTTTATGAACGACAACGCTTGTAAGGTTTATAGCGACGCGTTCTTCAGTTTGTGCTGCGAGGAAGACGAAAGCGGGTTAAAGGACAGGCTAGAGGAGCTGACGGAGCTTGGCAAAATATTCTCGGAAAATCCCGAGTTTGCGAAGCTTATGGCGACCCCGACGGTGCCGCTTGAGGAAAAGCTTTCGTTTATCGGAGACATCGCAAAAGCGGGCGGCGTAAGCTCTCTTACGGAGAACCTCTTATGCGTGCTAACGGAAAAGGGCAGGATGAGCTGTTTTGGCGGTATAGTAAAACGTTTCCGCGAGTTGTATAACGATAAGTTTAAGCTGGCGGAGATAACAGTCACAACATCATCGCCGCTGTCCGAGGAAATGAAGAACAATATCGCACAGAAGATGTCGAAGGTCATCGGCAAGACCGTAACGATAAACGAGCGGCTTGACAAGACGATCATCGGCGGCATCATAATAGACTACGGCAGCCGCCGCTATGACGGCAGCGTTAAGGCGAGACTGAACGAGCTTTCTAAAGAACTTGGTTCTGTCATTGCCTGAATAGAGAGCAAACTAACGGCTAATCTCTATTAAACTAAAAACTACGAAAGGGATGTATGTAATGGATTTACGCCCCGATGAAATAACGGGTCTGATAAAGAACCGCATAAAGAACTACAACTCGAAGATCCAGCTTGGCGATGTCGGAACGGTAGTTACCGTCGGCGACGGTATCGTGCGTATCCAGGGCTTGGAAAAGTGCATGCTTAATGAGCTTCTGGAATTCGAGAACGGCGTTCAGTGTATGGCGATGAACCTTGAGCAGGAGTTCGTTGGTGCGGTTATGCTCGGCTCGGACAAGGGCATAAAAGAGGGCGACACCGTAAAGCGCACGAACAGCATCGTGTCCGTTCCCGTAGGCGACGAGCTTCTGGGACGCGTTGTAAACTCTCTTGGTCAGCCGCTTGATGGCAAGGGCAACATTCTCGCAAAGGAAACGCGTCCTATTGAGAAGATCGCTTCGGGTATCATTACGCGTGAGCCTGTAAAGGTTCCGCTGCAGACAGGTATCAAGGCTATCGACTCTATGATACCGATAGGCAGAGGTCAGCGTGAGCTTATCATCGGCGACAGACAGACGGGTAAGACCGCTATCGCCATCGATACCATAATCAATCAGAAAGGCAAGGATTGTATCTGCATTTATGTCGCTATCGGTCAGAAGAACTCTACCGTGGCGAACGTTGTGGAGACGCTTACAAGCAACGACGCTATGAGCTACACGATAGTGGTTTCGTCCACGGCTTCGGAGCTTGCGCCTTTGCAGTATATCGCGCCATATGCGGGCTGCGCTATGGGCGAGTATTTTATGGAGCAGGGCAAAGATGTACTTATCGTTTATGACGATCTTTCAAAGCACGCGGTAGCTTACCGTGCGCTCTCGCTGCTGCTGAAGCGTCCGCCGGGACGTGAGGCGTACCCCGGAGACGTATTCTATCTGCACTCAAGACTTTTGGAGCGCGCGGCGCACATGAACGATCAGTACGGCGGCGGTTCTCTTACCGCGCTGCCGATAATCGAGACGCAGGCAGGCGACGTTTCGGCGTATATACCCACAAACGTTATCTCCATAACCGACGGTCAGATATTCCTTGAAACCGAATTGTTCAACTCGGGCGTTCGTCCCGCGGTAAACCCCGGTATCTCGGTATCCCGTGTCGGCGGCGACGCTCAGATAAAGGCTATGAAGAAAGTAGCCGGCAAGCTGAAGCTCGACTATTCCCAGTATCGTGAGCTGGCTTCGTTCTCGCAGTTCGGTTCCGACCTCGATAAGGACACCAAGGATCGTCTCGCAAAGGGCGAGCGTATCGTTGAAGTCCTTAAACAGGATCAGAATTCGCCTCTCGCGGTAGAGGAGCAGGTAGTCATCATCTACGCTGTTGTAAACAACTACTTAGCGCCTATTCCCGTAGAGAAGATCAAGCAGTATCAGAAGGATCTTATCGACCACATCAAGGCAAACAAGCCCGAAATACTCGACGGCATCAGAAGTGAAAAGATCATGTCGGAGCAAAACGAGGAAGCGCTCAAGGAGATACTCACGAGCTTTGCGGCTTCGTATGCGGGTTGATCGGACGTTTACATAACGTCTGTCGAAAGGAGTTTCACTATGAAACAAGCATCATTTGTTCTCAGTATAGTGGCAACGGTCATCGCGGTGGCTTCCGCTATTGCGGTAACGTGGCTTTATATTGAGAAAAAGGTAAAATATATCACGACCGATGATAACATTTAACAAAGCGCCTGCAAAGCTTTTCGCGTCAAGGCGCGAAAGGTAAACGGCACTTTAAGATCAATCGAATCGGTAATTTACTTTGGGGGTGATATTTATAGCCAGCGGAAATATGAAAGCCATCAAGCGGCGCATTAAGTCGGTCGGCTCTACAAAGCAGATCACGAACGCAATGCAGCTTGTGGCGTCAAGCAAGCTCCGTAAAGCGAAAATGCGCGCCGAGCAAACGCGCCCCTATTTTAACGAGCTGTATAAAACAATGTGCGAGATAGCGTCGGCAAACGACGATTTTTCGACGGTGTACACGATAAAACGCGAGGTGAAGCGCAAGCTGTTTATTGTAATAGCGGGCGACAGAGGTCTTGCGGGCGGCTATAACTCTAATGTGCTGAAGATGGCAACGGCGGCTCATGCGGAGGACGCGGAAAAGCCGAAGATCATCGCTGTGGGAAGAAAGGCATACGAGTATTTCCAAAAGCGCGATTACGAGATAGCGGCAAGCTTTGTGAATATTGCCGAGGACATAAAGCCCGGTACGGCTCAGGACATTACGGATCTGGCTTTAAAGATGTTCACGGACGGCGAAGTGGACGAGGTTCACGTATTCTATACGATGTTCTTGTCTTCTATGTCGCAGCAGCCCGAAACGATGCAGTTGCTGCCGCTTAATACGCAGAATATCGAGGTCGGCGGCACAATGACTTACGACCCGTCTCCCGAGGCGGTGTTCAACCGTATCGTTCCGAGATTTACGGCAAGTCTGCTTATGTGCGCGATAGTTGAGAGCTACGCTTCGGAGCAGGGCGCACGCCGCACCGCAATGGAGGCGGCGACCGATAACGCGGACGCAATGACGGAGCATCTGTCGCTGCTCTACAACAGAGCGCGTCAGGCAAGTATTACTACCGAGATAATCGATATCGTATCGGGAGCCTCGGCACAAAATAATTGACAATGTAAAATTGACAATGGTGAATTGTCAAAGTAGCAATTCCTAACAAGAAAGGAAAAGTTATAATATGGCAAATCAGAATATAGGCACGATAGTCCAGGTTATCGGTGCGGTTTTGGATATTCGATTCGCGCCGGAAAATCTTCCCAATCTGCTTAACGCCATCGAGATCGACAACGCGGGCAAAAAGCTCACTGTCGAGGTAGCGCAGCATATCGGCGACGACGTTGTACGCTGCATCGCAATGGGCAGCACGGACGGTCTTGTGCGCGGTATGGAAGCGGTCGATACGGGAGCGTCGATCAAGGTTCCCGTAGGCGAGCAGACGCTTGGACGTATCTTTAACCTTTTGGGTGAGGCGGTAGATAACAAACCGCAGCCCGAAACAGAGGAAAAATGGGAGATACACCGCCCCGCTCCTACTTTCGAAGAGCAGAACGCCTCTAACGAAGTCCTTGAAACAGGTATCAAGGTCGTTGACCTGATAGCGCCTTACCTCAAGGGCGGAAAGATAGGCTTGTTCGGCGGCGCGGGCGTTGGAAAAACAGTACTTATTCAGGAGCTTATAAACAATATCGCGAAGCAGCACGGCGGTATTTCCGTATTTACGGGCGTTGGCGAGCGTACCCGTGAGGGTAACGACCTTTATCGTGAGATGACGGATTCCGGCGTTATCAATAAGACGGCGTTGGTTTACGGTCAGATGAACGAGCCGCCCGGAGCGAGAATGAGAGTTGCGCTTTCGGGACTTACAATGGCGGAGTATTTC
>DKXD01000006.1:491-29147 GCA_002492075.1 Ruminococcaceae bacterium UBA7135 | reverse complement strand
CTGCAGCAGGCAGCTCAGTCTATGCTGGCTCAGGCAAATCAGCAGCCGCAGTCCATCCTGCAGCTCCTCGGCTAATAATCGAATTTGCCGCTTAAAACTAAATAGTTTTAACTCCCCGAGGGATCGGGGAGTTTTTTGCGAAGACCCCTTGACATTTCGGGATCGGTGTGCTATAATATAAATGTAAAGACTAAGCAGGTTTTACAACATTGTGCACAAAAGTTTGACCCCTCGCGAGCCGGGTACTCGCGAGGGGTCGGATTTTTGCTAGGCTCTCGCCGACTACTCGTCACCGTCGAGCCATTTGCTTATGTAGTATGCAACCACACTCGCTATGACGGAGAGTATAAAACTAAGCAGATCCATTATGCACACCTCCTTTCGTAAGTAAAGTTGCTCGGAGGTTAGCCGGCAAAAATATTATACCATAAATATGCTTTCTTATCAACGTTTTCGGGGTTTCGCAGCATCATTACGGAGGTACAAATTATGTATTACAGACAACCCCGCTACTTCGGCGAATTTCAGTGTATCGGCAAAGATTGTATCGACAATTGCTGTTACGGGTGGTGGATCGCATGGAAGAAAGAAGAAGTTGAAAAGGTCAAAAACGCACCGAATATCTCACCGGAGCTTAAAGAGCTTGTTGAAAAAGGCTTCGTTACAAGCAGTATGTTTGACGGAAAATATATGGTTAAGTTTGACGAGAACGGAAAATGTCCTTTTCAAACCGAGGAGGGACTTTGCCATATTCAAAAAGAGCTTGGAGCGGAATATCTTTCGCATACCTGTATGATTTATCCGCGGCGCGAGCTGACTATTCCTAAACTCTCATATCGTTTTATGAGCCTGTCTTGCCGAGAAATTATAAAAAGGCTGCTTTCTGAAGAAAAATCATGCGACTTAATAAACGTTCACGGCAGCAAGGAGTTCGAGAACAGCAATTGTAATTTTACAAAAGATGTAATCCAAAAACGTCCTGAAATAAACCATTATAATGAGATATTTGAATTTTTCTACGAGTTGATTTCCGACAAGAAAATCCCCGTTGAAACCGCGATCATTTTCGGCGCGCTTGCCGCGCAGAAGCTGACGGAGATAGCCGCGAAAAAACAGTACGACCGTATACCCGAGGCACTGAAAACGTTCCGCAAACAGTTCCACAACCCTGCGCAGCTAAAGTTGATTGAAAACATAAAGCCCAATTATTATTTAAAGCTCAGTTTTATGTCGGAGCTTATTGAAAAAGTTATTGAGGGCGGCGTAACGCTGTTGCTCCACGATCAGACGGGCACGCTGAATATCGACCTCTACAACAAGGGCGAGGAGGGCTTGCGTGAAACACTGAAAGGGCGCGAATTCTTTTTGCGAAATCTCGCGCTCAATCTGCTGTTTGAGTTTGACGTGCCGTTCAAATTTGACGATAATACTATTTTTGAAAATTACAGTCTGTTCGTTACAGCGTTTGGCTTGTTGAAGTTGAATTTGATCGCGGTCTGCTGCTCTGATGAACATAGCATCAGATACCGCGCCAATGGACAGGAATTTGTATATAATGGCGACGATAAGCTGATTGGCATAACCGCGATAATCTGCCGCGGAATTTGTCAAAGCGAAAGAAAAGAAAGGCTGATAATCGATCTGCTAAACCATTTCGAATTCACCACCCCCGCGTATCTCGCGCTGCTTGTAAAGTAGCCCAAAATCCCTTGACAAGCTGCGGCTTGCCAAGGGATTTTTTTGCCGCGCAGGCTTTATCACGATTTTGCAAAAGTTTTTTTGGCATAACGGGTATTTACCTCTTGACATATCGCGCAAAATGTCATATAATAGAAATAGTGGGGTTATTTGCCCCAAAATAAATTGGTAATATATTACAGGAGGAAATCCAATGAGAGTTTACAATTTCAGCGCGGGCCCCGCGGTTTTGCCCGAAGAGGTGCTTAAAGAAGCGGCGGATGATATGCTCGACTACAAGGGCTGCGGTATGTCCGTTATGGAGATGTCCCACCGTTCTAAGATGTTCGACGATATAATCAAAACCGCCGAAAAGGATATCCGTGAGCTGATGAACATTCCCGATAATTACAAGGTTCTGTTCTTGCAGGGCGGCGCGTCGCAGCAATTTGCCGCAGTGCCGATGAATTTGATGAAGAACAAGAAAGCCGCTTATATCATCACAGGTCAATGGGCTAAGAAGGCGTTCCAGGAGGCGAAGCTTTACGGCGAGGCTATCGACGTGGCAAGCTCCGCGGACAAGACGTTCTCGTATATCCCCGACTGCTCCGATCTCGCTATCCCCGATGACGCGGATTACGTTTACATCTGCGAGAACAACACCATCTACGGCACAAAGTATCACACTCTGCCCAACACCAAGGGGCACATTCTTGTAGCGGACGTTTCCTCCTGCTTTTTGAGCGAGCCTGTTGACGTTACGAAATACGGCGTTATCTACGGCGGCGTTCAGAAGAACGTCGGGCCTGCGGGTCTTGTTATCTCGATTATCCGTGAGGACCTCATCACCGACGACGTTCTCCCCGGCACTCCCACAATGCTTAAGTGGAAAACTCAAAGCGACAACGATTCGCTTTACAATACGCCTAACTGCTGGAGCATTTACATCTGCGGATTGGTCTTCAAATGGCTGAAGAAAATGGGCGGCTTGGAAGCTATGAAGGCTCTCAACGAGAAGAAAGCGAAGATACTCTATGATTTCCTCGATCAGAGCAAGCTGTTCAAGGGCACGGTTCGTCCCGAGGATCGTTCGATGATGAATGTTCCGTTCGTTACGGGCAACGAGGAACTTGACGCGAAGTTCGTCAAGGAGAGCAAAGCGGCAGGCTTTGAGAACCTTAAAGGTCACAGAACCGTCGGCGGTATGAGAGCGTCTATCTACAACGCAATGCCTATCGAGGGTGTTGAGAAGCTCGTTGACTTTATGAGCGAGTTCGAGAAGAACAACGGCTGATGGCGGTTGACAGTTGAAAGTTGACTGTTTACAGTTGGTTTGAATAGGAGGTAACTATGGATGGCAATGAAAGATTTGTCAAGACGTATAAGCAGGTGGGAAAAGGCTTGTCGGACACCGTGACCGAGATTTGGGTGGATACCCGGACGGGTGTGAACTATATTTTTCACAAAAGCGGGTACGGCGCGGGGCTTACTCCGCTTCTTGACAAGGACGGAAAGCCTGTTGTTACCTTAAATGAAATCAAGTAAAGAAATCAATTGTTCACCGCCCGCACGTCGGGCGGTGAACAAAAAATAATTTTAGGGAGACATTTTTATGTACAATATTCAAACACTTAATAAGATCGCCGCTTGCGGAACCGATCTGCTCGACAAGAGCAAGTACAGCTTCGGCGATGAAGTAAATAACCCCGATGCGATATTGGTTCGCTCGGCGGCTATGCACGATATGGAATTCGGCGACAAGCTGCTCGCTATCGCAAGAGCGGGCGCGGGAGTAAACAATATCCCGATCGACAAGTGCAGCGAAAAGGGTATCGTGGTATTCAACACCCCCGGCGCTAACGCAAACGCCGTAAAGGAGCTTGTGATCTGTGCTATGCTTATAAGCTCTCGTAAGATACCCGCTTCCATGGAGTGGGTAAAGACCCTCAAGGGCAAGGGCGACGAGGTTTCCAAGCTCGTTGAAAAAGGCAAGAGCCAGTTCGTAGGTCCCGAAATTATGGGTAAGACCCTCGGCGTTATTGGTTTGGGAGCTATCGGCGTGTTGGTAGCCAACGCGGCTGTCGCTCTTGGAATGAACGTTGTGGGCTACGATCCGTTCTTAAACGTTGAACACGCTTTGAAACTCAACGGCTCTGTTAAGGTCGTTAAGGACGTTAAGGATATTTACACGCAGAGCGATTACATCACGCTGCACGTTCCCGCAACTGCCGACACCAAGGGTATGATCGACAAGGATGCTATCGCTTTGATGAAGAAGAGCGTTCGTTTGCTGAACTTCTCACGTGATTCTCTTGTTGTTGAGGCTGACATTATCGCGGCTATCGGCAACGGCGGAATGGCTTGCTACACCACCGATTTCGGCTCCGACAATCTTATCGGTCACGAAAACGTTATCGTTTTGCCGCACCTCGGCGCGTCCACTCCCGAAAGCGAGGACAACTGCGCAGTTATGGCGGTCAAGGAGGTTACGGATTATATCGAAAACGGAAATATCACCAATTCTGTAAATCTGCCGAATATGATTATGCCGATCACCGGCGATGCCAAGATATGCGTTATCCACAAGAACGTTGAAGGCGTTATCAACAACGTTACCGCTCCCGTTTCCGCAGCCGGTCTTAACATCGAGAATATGGAGAGCAAGTCCAAGAAAGACTACGCGTACACCTGTCTTGACGTTAAGGGAAACACCGACGGTATTATCGAAAAGCTGAAATCCGTTGAGAACGTTGTGGGCGTTCGAGTTGTAAAGTAAAAATTTAACGATCTATTATCTCCCGCCGAAAAAGGCGGGAGAATTTTTTATTAAATTTAAAAAAACACCCAACCTTTTCCTTTTTTAACTTGTCCTATAAGCGTCGGGAAAAATATAAAGGAGAAAAACTATGGCGGATATTTCACAACTTGTGCAAAAAGCACTGAACGGCGACAGTGCCGCGTTTGACGCGCTGTACGCGGAAACGAACAAAGCGGTGTTCTTTATCTGCATCGGCTTTTTAAAGAATGAAGAGGACGCGCGCGACATTACGCAGGAGGTATACATAACGGCGTTTGAAAAGCTCGGCACGCTTAAAGATCCGCAGACGTTCCCCGCGTGGATAAAGCGGATCGCCGTAAACAGGTGCAAGAACTTCCTCGTCAAAAAGAACGCTCATTACGAGCAGTCCATTGACAGTGAGGAAAACGTCACGGAGCTTGTGGACGAAAACTTCCTCCCGGAGGAGTATGCCGAAAACGCGGAAAAACGCAGGATAGTTATGGAGATCGTGCGTAACGTTCTTTCCGATACTCTTTATCAAACCGTGATGATGTTCTACTTCGACGAGCTTTCCATTGCCGAAATAGCCGAAATTATGGATTGCCCCGAGGGTACGGTGAAGTATCGTCTGAACGCCGCACGCGCCAAGATAAAGAAAGGAGTGCTCGACTATGAGAAGAAAAACGACGAAAAGCTGTACGCCGTTGCGGGGATACCGTTCCTTGCGCGGCTGTTCGCGGAAATTTCCAAGAACACGGACGCTCCGCAAATCCCAATCGAAAACGTTCTGCCAAAAGCAAACTCAGTTCCCGACATTTCACAAACAGTAACAAACGGAGGAAAAAGGATGTTAAATTCACTTAAATCAAAAATCATCGCGGGAGCGTGCGCCGCGGTCGTAGTCGGCGGCGGCGTTACCGCGGCAGTGCTTGTCTCGAAAAACTCCTCGAGACCTAACGTCATGGTCACGTCATCGCCGACGGTCACGTATTCGTCGAAACAAAGCAGCGTTTTCAGACAGAGCATAAGCACGCCGTCAACATCAACGCCGCCCACGGAATCCACCCCCGAAACAGTAAATTTCACAATGACGGACGAGATAAAGAACGCGGCGCTTAACTCCAGATTGGTGCAGTACAACAACGATATTTTCCAAAGCGGCGGCTATATGACCGTTGCCGATTTCGTTGAGAAGTACAAGGACAGCTACGATATTTCTTACTCTAAAAACAGAATCTATGCGCCGATAGGGTCTTATGAAGAATGTAAGGATTATCTCATTGAATACGAACGATCTGCGGTAAGTTCTAATTATTGGCAAAACAACAAAAACTGTTTATTGATGACGCCGAAAGGCATTAAAACAAAAAACGGACGGGAAAACAGGGTACAAGCCGTTGTTGTAAACGCCACCTCGCCGGACGAAAAAATCCCTCTTAACAAAGCGGTGGTCGCCGAAGTAGTACCCTACCTCGTAAGCGCCGATATACAGGAAACTCCCGGATGGCTTCCTATGGGATTTAGCGAACATCATAAAGACATACCGGGTTATAACACACATTTTGAATATTACGAAAACGTAAACGAAAACTATACAGAAAAAAGTATATGCGAAATGTTGGAAGCTAAAGGGTTAAAGAAATTTGAGGAATTGGTAAAAGGGTCGTGGAACCCTGATTCCAGAAAAAGCAGCAACTATAATATGTATTGGCTGGCACGTGGCGAAGGAATCAGACAGAGAGTGGGATGCTATGTTTTGGGTGAGGAAAATCTTTTCGGCGCAAGACCGCTTTATCTTTACAATTTCTATATAAACGAAAACACCGATATAGTAGAATCAGTGTCTGTTGCGATTGATCGCTTTGTCAAGTAATAGCAGACTTATGACGCGCGTTCTCACAGAACGCGCGGTTTTGTTTTTGCCCGTCATCAAATCGGCATTTCTTTAAATTCCGACGCTTGTCATATTTGTACGGCTTGCCTCATAATAATAGAGCAGAAAACAGTCTATTACGGAGGTAAACGATATGAGAGCAGTAACCTTTACAAAAAAACAGATCAAACGATTTGCTTGGATAGCGGGATCGGTCATAGCCGCGGCGGCGGTCGTGATAACGCTGGTAGTAACTTCTGTCGGAACGCGGGCGGCAAAGCGGCTCGTGCCTATTTATTCGGTAGACACCACCGATAAAAAAATCGCGATAACGTTTGATGTGGCATGGGAAAACTCCAACACTGAGGAGCTTATCCGGATACTCAAAGACAACGACGCAAAGGCGACATTCTTTGTCACCGGCGATTGGTGCGACCGCTACCCCGACGACGTCAGAAAATTCAACGAAGCGGGGCACGAGATCGAAAACCATTCCGACAAGCACCCGCATGTTCTCGGAGCAAACGTCAACGACCTTATCGCTGATACGCGCGAGTGTTCGCGCAAGATCAAAATGCTGACGGGCAAAGAACCGACCCTTTACCGAGCTCCCTACGGCGAATATGACGACAATCTGATTACCACGCTGGACGGTATGGGTATGCAGGTCATTCAATGGGACGTTGACAGCGTAGACTGGAAAGAGCCGTCCGCCGCGGACATCAAGAAAAAGGTGCTTAAAGGCGTGAAGCCGGGGTCTATACTGCTGTTCCACAACGACCTCGCAAACACCACTGAGGCGCTGCCCGAAATACTTAACGAGCTTAAATCACAAGGTTATAAGTTCGTTTCTGTAAACGAATTGATACTTAAGGATAACTTCACTATCGATCCCAACGGAAAGCAGATCAAATCCACAAGCGGCACGGAAAACACGGCAAAGATAACCGATGAAAAAATCGAAGCAGTAATGGCACAGTATTCCGATAAGCTTGCTGCTCTGGGGCTTACCGAGCAGCAAATAGCGCAGGCACGTGAGGCTCTCAAAAGCGGAGATATCAGCACATTGCCCAAAGAGCTTCAGCCGCTCGCACAGGAGGTATTGGCGCGCATCAACGAGGTTGAGGTAATGGCTCCCAACACCTCGGGCAGTACCTCAAATATCAACACCTCAAGCGAGCCGACAAAATAATTTCTCGTATTTAACGCAAAAACCGCCCTCGGCAATTCTGCCGAGGGCGGTTCAGTCGTTTTTATGAGCGTTCGGCGTCCGCTTTGGAAAGCAGCATACGGTCGTTTTCCAGCTTCGAGCCGCTTGCTTCTTCAAACTTTTCCAGCAGCATATCCACTGTAAGATGTTTCTTTTCCTCGCCCTTAACGTCGTAAATGATAACGCCGTTGTTCATCATCACAAGACGGTTGCCGTGCTTTATCGCAGCAGCCATATTGTGCGTCACCATCATCGCGGTTAGGTGATTTTCCTCAATGATCTTATCGGAAAGCTCCAAAACCTTTGCCGCCGTTTTCGGGTCGAGCGCAGCGGTGTGCTCGTCAAGAAGCAGGATATCGGGCTTTTTAAGCGTCGCCATAAGCAGCGTCAGCGCCTGTCGCTGACCGCCCGAAAGCAATCCGACCTTTGAGGTCATTCTGTCCTCAAGCCCCAGATCGAGAGTTTTCAGAAGCTCGTGATACTCCTCGCGTTCTTTCTTGGTAATGCCCCATTTCAAGGTGCGAGCCTGCCCGCGGCGCTTTGCCAGAGCGAGGTTTTCCTGTATTTCCATAGTCGCCGCCGTCCCTGTCATCGGGTCTTGGAACACGCGCCCGATAAATCCGGCGCGTTTGTGTTCGGGAAGCCCCACGACGTTCTGCCCGTTTATGATTATCGAGCCGCTGTCGATAGGCCATACACCCGCCACGGCGTTCAGCGTGGTGGATTTTCCCGCGCCGTTGCCGCCGATTATCGTCACGAAATCACCGTCGTCAAGGTCAAGCGAAACGCTGTTCAAAGCGTGTTTTTCGTTTATCGTTCCGGGATTGAAGGTCTTTCTTACATCAGTCAACGTCAGCATCGCCCTCCGCTCCTTTCTTCTTGGAATCCGACAGCGTCTGTTTTTCGGAATTTCGCGCGGCTCGTCGGAACGAGGTCTTTATTGAACTCTTGATATACGGCACAGCAAGGAAGATCGCCACTATCACCGCCGAAAACAGCTTGTTGAAAGAGCCGGGTACACCCGTCAGCATTACGACCGACAATACTACGAAATAAATAATTCCTCCAAGCGCCGTAAACGCAAGTCTTGCGACAAAGTTAAAGTGTCCGCGCATAATAGCCGAACCCAGCACGTCGCCGATAATAACGGCGGCAAGTCCGATAACGATAGCACCTCTGCCCGTGTTTACGTCTATGTTGCCGGAATACTGTGCAAGCAGTCCGCCCGACAGACCGACAAGCCCATTAGAAAGAATAAGCGCGATGACCGTGGACTTTTTGGTGTTTATGCTCTGCGCTCTTGCCATATTTGGATTGCTGCCCGTAGCACGTATCGTAAAGCCTTGTTCCGTGCCGAAGAACCAATAAAGCGCGGCTATGATCGCGCCGACAATAAGGAATATCTTCGCAAGCTCCCAAGCCACTGTCGGGAAGCCGTTTGAAACGGCAATGCGCCGCGACGCAATAAACAGCGGGAACTGATCGACACTTACCGCGACCTGATTTGACATACCCATTATCGCATAGTTCACCGAGTACAGCGAAATCTGCGTAAGTATTCCCGCAAGAATACCCGGTATACCCAGCAAAGTGTTCAGCAGACCGGTGACCAGCCCCGCCAGACATCCCGCCAAAAACGAGCAAAGCATCGCCACGGGAAGCGGAACGCCCGCGCGTATCAGCATAGCCAAAACCGCGCCGCCCGTAACGAAAGAGCCGTCCACCGTAAGGTCGGCGAAATCCAGTATCTTGTAGGTGATAAATACACCGATCGCCATAACGCCCCAGATAAGTCCCTGAGAAATGTTTCCAGGAAGCGCGTTGGCAAACCTCGTAAGTATGTCCATCATCAAACTCCGTTCAATAAAAATTCCAAAAAGCAGGGAAAGACAATTCACCGTTCCCTGCTTTTATAGGTTTGTTGGTTTTTCGCTTACTCTATTACTTCATAGCCCTCGGGAGCGGTAACGTCCAAAGCGTCGCACATCTCCTTGTTGTACTTCTTCGTGAACTTCGGCGCGGATTTAACTTCCATATCGCCGGGATTCGCTCCGTTTACAAGTATCTCATAAGCCATATCGCCCGCAATCGAGCCGATATCATAGTAGCTTATCGAAAGAGTAGCCACACCGCAGCCCTTGCAGATACCTTCTTCGCCCGCGATAACGGGAATCTTTGCGGGAAGAACGATGTTCTTTACAGTCTCGGTGTGATCCGCGAAGGTGTTGTCGGTCGGGATATAAAGCACATCGCACTCGCCGATAGCCGTCTGAGTGGTGTTCGCGATCTCGTTGGAATCAGCCGCGGTGAACTCCTTGTACTCGATACCGTCAGCCTTCAGAGCCTCCTCAAAGAGGTTCGCCTGAAACTTTGAGTTCGTTTCCGCCGAGCAGTACAAAATACCGACTTTCTTCACGTCGGGGAACAGCTCCTTCAGCAGCTTTTCCTGCTGGTCAATGGGAGCGAGGTCGGTAGTGCCGGTGATGTTCTTGCCGCTCTTGCCCGTCCATCCCTCGGTAATGCCGAGCGCAGAGGGATAGTCGGTGATAGAGGTGCCGATGATCGGAATTTTATCCGTTGCGGAAGCCGCCGCGGAAAGCGGAGCGGTCGCGTTCGCGAGTATAAGGTCAACGTTCGCCGCAACAAAGTTGTTTACAATGGTCGTGCAGTTGGTCTGTTCACCCTGAGCGGGCTGGTAATCAAATTTTACATGATCCTCGCCGAGCTTTGCGGTAAGAGCGTCTTTAAAGCCCTCCGTAGCCTTGTCGAGCGCAGGGTGCTCCATAAGCTGGCAAATGCCGATGTTGAACACCTTGTCGCCGCTGTACACGGAAGCCGTGCTCGAAGCTCCGCTCGCCGAGGAAACGGGAACGGAATCCTTGCTGCTGTTATTCGATGCCGCGCTCGAACCCGTTTCGGTTTTAAGCTCGCTGTCCGTTGCGCTTGAACCGCCGGAAGTGCTGCCGTTATTGCAGGCAGTCAGCGAAAACATCATAACGGAAGCCGCAGCCGCCGCCAAAATCTTTTTAAAGTTCATTTTTTTCTCCTTTTTTGTTCCGTAAACTTACAGCCTTTTATAGCCGCAGCGATTTAACGCCCGAAAGCAGAAAATCACACACTAATAATTATAACACACATTATCCGATTTGACAACGCAATTTTTCGACAAGCTAACAAAATCGACGATTTTTTGTGAAATGTGCTGAATTTTCAAAGAGGTTTTTCGACGTATTAACAACGCTTTTCACAAAAAAATGCGCGGCGAACCGCGCATTTCATAGTCTTAAACATCACAACGTTATTCGCCCTTATCCTCGTTTATAACAGGCTCTTCGACAACCTCCTCAACGGGCTTTTCGGGGAGCTTTGCACCGCACTTGGGACAAAAAGCGTTGTCGTTATCGGTCTTAACGCCGCATGCGGGGCAGGCTACTTTCCCTTTCAACTCGTCAAGCTGCTTTTCTATATCGGCAAGCTCCGCGTTGGCAGCGTTGATCTCAGCAATCATCGCGTCAAAAGCCTCCGTGTCCTTTTCGCCGGTGCGGCTCATCTCGTAAACCAGTGTGCCCAGCTTCTCATACTTGCTCTTTATGTCGCTGTTAAGCTGAGAGCTTTTGATCTTCAACTTGGAAGTGCGGATAGCCTCGTCAGTTTTCTTTCCCGCTGTTGCAGCAACGTTTTTGGTGGTGTTGATAACATTATCCACAAAACTCATCTTACAAAACTCCTTTCAGGATGTCTGATAAAATCAGGGCGGCATTGCCCATGACTATATTATATCACATTTCTCGGAATTTTGCAAGTGTTTTCTTTCAAAGCGAAGAATGAAGCCTGCTTTCCCTTTGTATAGCGAAAAAGCGATAAATTCGCGCTTTTTTTGTAAGTTATATGCTTTTGAAACTAAGATGTTTGCTAAAAGGCACAATGCACAAAAAAGAGCGCGTTAAAAAATAGTTTAATGTGCAAAAAAGAGAAAATGGTTACAAAACTGTAACAAATGCGCTCAAAAAGGTTACAAAGCCGTCACAAACCTTGACATTTTAAGGTTTTTGGTGTATATTATTAAGGTAAATATCTAAAAACGTTTTTTAAATTAAAGACGCGCATAGCGCTTTATTGGGGAATTTTTAAGGAGAACAAGTATATGCTGACTGAAACAACGCTCTGTATGGGGTGCATGAACGACAAAACATACGATGGTCCGTGCAAGCTGTGCGGCTACAGCGACGATGATCCGTATATTCCGACCTACCTCGCACCAAAAACACTTTTGAACGATAGGTATATCGTAGGACGGCTGCTGTCATACAACGGCGAGGGAGCGACCTATATCGGCTATGATAAGGCCGCGGGCACGAAAATAACGATAAAGGAATTTATGCCCGATACCCTCTGCTCGCGCAGAAAAGGCGAGACTGTCATCACGGTGAACTCTCAGAACAGTCCGCTTTACAAAACGTATATGTCAGAGTTCGATGACCTCAACCGCACGCTTATGAAGCTGCGCGGTATGACGCATACGCAGGCGGTGCTGGACGTGTTCCGCGAAAACAACACATGTTACGCGATACTGGAGTTTATAAACGGAATATCGCTTAAAACGTTCCTTGCCAATTCCTCCGGCGAGATGTCGTGGGATCAGGTAAAGGAGCTTTTTCCGCCTATCTTCACCACGCTTTCTCTCGCGCACCGCGCGGGAATAATCCACCGCGGTCTTTCCCTGCAAACGATATTCGTCACCGATAAAATGGAGCTTAAGCTTACGGGCTTCAGCATCTCTGCTGCCCGCGTGACCAACACCGAAATAGCATGTGAAATATTCAGCGGCTATGCCGCGCCCGAACAGTACGCAAACGAAATGAACGGCACTTGGACGGACGTTTACGGCATTTCCGCCGTGCTTTACCGTGTTCTTACCGGCACCCCGCCTATAGAATCAGCGTCGGCAGAGCTTATAACAAGTCCCGAACCCATACTTGTAAACAGAAACGTTCCCGCGAATGTTTCCAAAGTGATTATGCACGGCATGGCTTACTCTCCCGAACGCAGAATACGCGATATGAACGAGCTTATAAACAAGCTCTTCACTCCGCCGAAATATGCGCCCGCCGAGCCGGAAGCAAAAAAATCCGATGCTTCAGAACATGAAAAACTCTCTCCCAAGGCTCAAAGAAAACTGAAAAAGCAGCAAAAAGAGCGCAAAAAAATGCTTGCCGCTCTTATAACGGCCGGTGCTACGCTTATATTGTTTGTGATCGCTTTGGTATTGTCGCTCACAGGCACATTCTCCAAAAAGCCCGAAACATCCGGCGACGCCTCGGAGATCACATCCGGAACGTCCTCTCAGACAAGCACCCCGACAAGCTCCGCCGCTTCCGAAACAAACGCATCCGGTGACGGCACAAGCGACACGGATTCGGGCACAGTTTCCGACCTTGAAGATATGATAAGGGTACCCGATTTTAAAGACAGACGCTACGAAAAAACCCTGGCGCAGTACGAGGGGATCTTTACGTTTGTTCCCGAATACAAATATACCGAGGCACACGCGGCGGGAGCGATGTATGATCAATCAATCGCGGAAGGCGAAATGGTTAAAAAGGGCACGAAGATAAACGTCAAGGTAAGCAAGGGCACAAGCGAGGTCAAGCTCCCCGATTTTCAGGGCTTGACGCGCGATGAGTATGTTGCAAAGCTGACCGCGCTGAACATTAAGTACCAGATATATGATGTCCACTCCGAAACCGTAGAAGACGGCTATGTTGCGTATTGCAGCAAGGATGTTGGCGAAGTTATAAAGGTTGGCGACGGCGAAGTGGTCGAAGTGTTCGTAGCGGGGGTATAACGATGGAGCTTAGTGATATCCGCGTAAAGATAGACGAAATAGACGACAAGATACTCGATCTGTTTCTGGAACGCATGGCGCTTGCCACCGAAGTGGCGAGATACAAGGCGGCAAACAACATGGTGGTTTTCCAAAGCGACCGCGAGCGCTTCATAATCGACAGCGTAAAGAAAAACTCTCCCGAGGAGCTGCGAAAAAGTGCGGCGTTCCTGTTTATGAACATCATGGATATCTCTAAGGTATCACAGATAAACGCGATAACGCCCGACGTGGAGATACCGCACAAGACGGAAGCAAAACCGCGTCCGTCCGTGGCGGTGCAGGGCATCGAGGGCTCTTACGGGCACGCGGCGGCGAAGCAGCTCTTTAAAAACGGCAGCATAAGCTACTACGCAGCGTTTCACGAGGTGTTTGAGGCGGTTGAAAACGGAGACGTCGATTACGGCATTATCCCGGTGGAAAACTCCACAGCCGGTGAAGTGACTGTGAATATGGAGCTTCTGGAACGGCACGGAGTGTTTATCTGCCGAACCACGAAGGTCGAGTGTGCGCACGTTCTGGCGGCGAAAAGGGGCGTGGCGGAAAGCGACATCTCGATACTTTTCGGTCACGAACAGGCCATACGTCAATGCGAGGGCTACATCTCCGAGCGCGGAGATCTTACGGTGATACCATACCACAACAACGCGTCCGCCGCCCAAATGGTCGCGGAAAACCCCAGTTCCGAGCTTGGCTGTATATGCTCGGCGGAGTGCGCCGAAATGCACGGTCTTGAAATAGTCAGAAAGCACATCGCCACCGACCCCAACAACTGCACGCGCTTCATCTGCATTTCAAAGGATGTCGAGGTGTACGACGGTGCGGACACAGTTGCGGTGTCGCTTTCCATACCGAACATCTCCGGTGCGCTGTACAGACTTCTTACAAAGTTTGCGGTAAACGGACTTTCCATGTCGAAGATACAGTCCAAACCTTTGCCGATAGACATAAAGCTGAAGTTCCCCGAGGATTATATGTTCTACATCGAATTCACGGGAAATATCAACGATCCTAAAATTCGCAAACTGCTGAAAAATTTCGGTGACGAACTGAATTACTTTAAATTCCACGGGAATTTTTCCTGATTTAATACCAATTATCAATAGTTTTCTCTCCCCCGCGAAGCGGGGGAGAGAAAATAAAATCAAGAGGTCGATATGGTATCTGTTATTATAGTCGCGGCGGGTGCGTCCTCACGCATGAACGGCGTGAACAAGCAGCTTGAGAAGATAGGCGAAACGCCTGTTTTCGTGATGAGCGCTCTGAAATTCGAGCGCTCGGAAAAGGTCGGCGAAATAATCATCGCCGCCCCCGAAGACGATACCGCGCGTTACGAAAAGCTTGCCCGGAATTTCGGCGTTACGAAGCTCGCGGCGGTAGTCGCGGGCGGCGAGACGCGTATGCGGTCGGTGCGGAACGCTCTGGCGGCGGTATCGGCAAAATTCGACTACATAGCGATACACGACGGCGCACGCCCTCTTATCGAGACCGAGGACATAGACCGCGTTATCGCGGATGCGGAAAAATACAACGCCGCAATAGCGGCAGCGCCCGCTGTAGATACGATAAAAGCGGTAGGCAGCGGCGGCTTTATAGAAAGCACTCCGCCGCGCGGAAACCTGTATTACGCGCAGACCCCGCAAGTGTTCCGAAAAAAGCTGTATCTGGAATGTCTTGAAAAATCCGATCAAACGGCTCTTGAAAGCGTCACAGACGACAGCTCCGTATTGGAGCTTTGCGGCGAATACGTGCGGATAACCGAGATAAACGGCTGCAATATGAAAATAACCCGCCCCGAGGATCTCACGGCTGCGGAGGCGATCTATAACAACAAGCGAACTGTAATAACAGTGTGAATACAAGGAGACGCTTATGAGGATCGGTTTTGGCTATGACGTGCATAGGCTCGCCGAGGGACGGCGGCTGGTGCTTTGCGGAGTTGAGGTGCCGTACTCGCTCGGGCTTTTCGGACACTCCGACGCGGACGTGGCTGTCCACGCGCTTATGGACGCGATCCTGGGAGCGCTGGCGCTCGGTGACATCGGTCGCCTGTTCCCCGACAGCGATCCGAAATATCTCGGCGCGGACAGTATGGAGCTGCTGCGCTCCGTTATCGGAAAAATGCGCGAACGCGGTTTTTTGCTCGGCAACCTCGATATTACGATCATCGCCGAGCGCCCGAAACTCGCGCCGTTTATCGAAAAAATGCGCGAAAACCTCGCTGCGGCGTTCGGGTGCGACACCGACCGCGTTTCGGTAAAGGCGACCACCGAGGAGGGGCTGGGACTTGCCGGCGCGGGCATAGGAGCGCACGCCGTTGTGCTGCTGGAGGACGTCTGAAAGCATCGCAGAAACACTATAATCAATAAATTTCAAAAAAGGAGAAACAGGAATATGCAGGCAATAATTCTCGCGGCGGGCATGGGAAAACGACTTCAATTTCTCACGCGCCGCAACACAAAATGTATGGTCGAGGTAAACGGCGTGACGCTTATCGACCGGATGCTACACCAGCTTGAAAAATACGATTTAAACCGAATTGTGATCGTGGTGGGCTATGAGGGACAAAGGCTTATCGATTTTATCGGGACGCTGGACGTCAAAACGCCGATAGAATACGTCAACAACCCGATATACGACAAAACGAACAACATCTATTCACTGAGTCTCGCGAAAGATCGTCTTTGCGAGGACGATACGCTGTTGTTTGAATCGGACATCATCTTTGAGGATTCCGTGATAGACGCTCTGCTTGACGACCCGCGCGACACCCTCGCGCTTGTTGACAAGTACGAATCGTGGATGGACGGCACCTGCGTGAAAATCAACGAGGAGGACGTGATAAAGGCGTTTGTTCCGGGAAAGCATTTCGATTTCAACGAAATAGACAGCTACTATAAAACCGTGAACATATACAAGTTCAGCCGCCATTTTTCGGAGGTTTATTACGTGCCGTTCCTCGACGCGTATCAGGCGGCTCTCGGCGAAAACGAGTACTACGAGCAGGTGCTCAGAGTTATCACAATGCTGGACGAGCCGGCTATCAAGGCAAAGCGTCTTGACGGACAAGCTTGGTATGAGATAGACGATATTCAGGACCTTGATATAGCAGGCTCGATGTTCTCCAAAAACGACGAAAAGATAACGCGGCTGCAAAACCGCTATGGCGGATATTGGAGATACCCGAGGCTTATTGATTTCTGCTATCTCGTAAACCCCTATTTCCCGCCGAAAAAAATGCTTGACGAGATACGCGCGAATATCGAAAAGCTGATAACTCAATACCCGTCGGGTATGAGCGTAAATTCGCTGCTTGCCGCGAAAAACTTCTGCGTCAAAGAGGAAAACATCATCGTGGGAAACGGCGCGGCGGAGCTTATAAAATCGCTTATGGCGACGCTGGAGGGCAAAACGGGCTTTATCCGTCCTACGTTTGAGGAATACCCCAACAGATACGACGAGGGCAGCTCGGTGTGTTTCACTCCCGACAACAAGGACTTTTCCTACACCGCCGACGACCTTATAACGTTCTTTGGCGACAAGGACATCCGCGCTCTTGTGCTGATAAATCCCGATAATCCAAGCGGAAACTATCTGCCCAAGGCGGACGTGCAAAGGCTGATCGAGTGGACGGGCGGCAAGGGGATAAAGCTCATTTTGGACGAATCGTTCGCGGACTTCGCGTCCGAGCCTGACAACACGTTCATCAAGCAGGATATTTTAAGCCGAAACGAGCACCTGTACGTTATGAAGAGCATTTCCAAAAGCTACGGCGTTCCCGGTCTGAGGCTGGGCGTTCTTGCCTCGGGCGACGAGAAGACGATCGCCGCGATGAAAAAGGACGTCGCGATCTGGAACATAAACTCCGTCGCGGAATTTTATATGCAGATAGAGGAAAAATACCGCAAGGACTATAACGCGGCGCTTGAAAAGCTGCGTTCCGAGCGCAAAAAGCTGTTCGGCGTGCTGTATGCGCTTCCGGGAGTTCGCCCGATACAGTCCGAAGCGAACTACGTCACCGCCGAGCTTACGGGCGGCGTCACAGCAAAGGAGCTTACAAGAAGGCTGCTGATAAACTCCAAGCTGCTGATAAAGGACCTTTCAGCAAAGCTGAAAAACGGGCAGTACGTCCGCATAGCCGTAAGAAACGCGCAAGACAACGAACGCCTTATCAACGCGCTGAAAAAAGAGCTTGGAGAATAAAGGAAACGCTGAGAAAAACGATAAAACCGCGCATATCGCAAAAGCGCCCCCGGCACGATACCGAGGGCGCTCGTTTTGTTTTTACCTGTTGCGGTTTCAGTCGACTATGAACTTCTTAATATCGTCAAGGAACTCGCCGCAGTTGTCGCTGTGGATACGCAGCTCAAGTTCCTTGGAGAGGTCGAGGCTGAAGATACCCATGATGGACTTTGCGTCAATAGCGTATCTGCCGCTTACGATGTCCACATCGAAATCAACGCCGGTAACGATGCTGACGAAATTCTTAACGTCCTCAATAGTGTTTATACGGATCTTTGCAGTTGTCATAACAATACTTCCTTTCAATCGCCGGGCGCGTTATACGCCCTTATGTAACAATAATTTGCCTACTAATTAACTTTACCATAAAGCCCCGCGTTTGTCAAGGGGTTAGGCGCGGTATTTTGGAAAAATTCGTTAATTTTGTACATCTGTGATAAATTTCTCCGCGTCATCAAGGAAATCTTTGCACTCTTCATCATTCCCGTGAAGAACAAGAGTGAGCGTCTTGGTAAGGTCAAGACTGAAAATGCCCATGATAGACTTGGCGTCCACGGTGTATTTCCCCGAAACAAGATCCAGCTCGAACGTGCGGCTGTTCGCAAGAGATGTGAACTCCTTCACGTCCGCGATGGAGCTGAGCTTTACTTTACATTCCTTCATAAAGATCGCCGCCTTTCCGAAATTCGGGAGCATTTATGCTCCGGGCGTTTGCCGCCCCTATAAAATAATATAGCAATTTTTCGTAAAATAGTCAATAGCTTATTGCAAAATTCAGAGATTTCAAGTATAATATAAGTGTAAAGTGAAATTCTTTGGTTGAATTGCACAATTTTTTAACGCGCAATTCGACATATTATCCAATATACAATTCAAAGGTGTTGCTTATTATGAACAAAGGAGCTTTGATAACGCTTGCGCTGGGAACAGCCGCGGTCGGGTGGGTAGCGTGGGATAATTTTCAGCTGACCGTAACGCAGTACGATGTGGATCTTGCCAAACTGCCGAACGCGTTTGACGGCTTCACGATAGCGCAGGTGTCCGATCTTCACAACGCGCGGTTTGGCAAAGAGCAGAGCAAGTTGATAAACGCGATAAAAGCGTCGTCTCCCGATATGATTGCGATAACCGGCGACCTTTTCCACACAGCAAAACGAAAAAACGCGTTCTGTTTTCTGGAGCGAGCGGCAAAGCTTGCGCCATGTTATTTTGTGGGCGGAAATCACGAGCAGCGGTTCGCGGACTACTTCATATCGATAAAACCGCAGCTTGAAAGTCTCGGCGCGACCGTGCTTGACGACAAACGCATAACGATAACGCGCGGCGGCGACAGTATCTCGCTTATAGGTCTTGCCGATCCGTCGTTCAAGCGTACGATACCGCCCGAGCGACTCACCGATGAAAAGCTGTCGCAGCTGGAGTGCGCCGGCTACGCTGACTGCACGATAGTTCTCTCTCACCGCCCCGAGCTGTTTGATGTTTACGCGCGGCATAATGTTTCGCTGGTGCTGACGGGTCACGCGCATGGAGGACAGGTACGTTTCGCTCACAAAGGGCTGTACGCGGTACATCAGGGGTGGTTTCCTAAATATACCGAAGGTATATTTAGGAAAAATATTACAAATTCGACACGAACCGATACGATCTCCCATGAGGATGTCTGCACAATGATAGTATCGCGCGGTCTGGGAAACAGCACCTATTACCCCAAGATAAACAATCCGCCGGAGCTTGTTATTGTGACGCTCCATAGGAAAGCACCGTAAAATAAATACCGAAAGTATATTTGTGGCAGATATTCCATTTGTGTAAATCACGTTAAGAAATAAAATCATAAAATATTACCATTTAACAAGGAGCGGCAAGTTATAATATGACTTATAAAGTAATTACCTTAGGCTGTAAGCTGAATTTCTGCGAAAGCGCGGCGATAGAAAAGAACTTTGAAGAAAACGGCTATACGAAAGCCGAAGACAAGGCGAATATATGTATTGTGAATTCCTGCGCCGTAACGGGCACTGCCGTAGCAAAGGTGCGGCACGCGGTCTCTAAAGCGCGGAGGGAGAACCCTAACGCCGTCATAGTGCTTTGCGGCTGCTTTCCGCAAAGCTATCCGGAGGAAGCGAGCCTAAAGCTTGGCGCGGACGTCGTGACGGGCAATTCGGAAAAAAGCCGTCTGCCCGAGCTCGTCAAGGAATTCTTGAAAACCCGGATCAAAGCGATAAAAATAAAGCCGCTCTCGCGGGAGTACGATATGGAAAGCGCAGTTCCCGACGAAGACAGGACCCGCGCGTTCATCAAAGTGGAGGACGGCTGCGACCGTTTCTGCTCTTACTGCATAATCCCGACGGCAAGGGGACGCGTTCGTTCGCTGCCGCCCGACAAGATAACCGAGCAAGCCGCGCAATGCGTTGAACACGGACATCACGAGATAGTGCTGACGGGAATAAATCTCGGCTGTTACGGACAAGACCTCGGACTGACGCTCGCGGACGCGGCAAAGGCGGTCGAAAACGCGGGAGTAAAGCGCATTCGCTTAAGCTCGCTTGAACCCGAAATGCTGACTGATGAAGAGATCGAAAAGCTGCACGGGGTGAACGGTCTGTGCCCGCACTTCCACCTCTCGCTGCAATCGGGCAGTGACAGCGTATTGAAGCGTATGAACCGCAAGTATGATAAAGCACGGTACAAGCACGTCGTTGAAAAGCTGCGCGAAGCGTTCCCCGGTTGCTCGATAACCACCGATATGATAGTCGGGTTTCCCGGAGAAACGGAAGAGGAATTTTTTGAGGGCGTGGATTTCGCGCGAGAGATCGGTTTCGCGAAAATACACGTATTCCCCTACTCACTGAGAAAGGGCACAGTCGCCGCGGAAATGGAACAGGTACACCCCGGCGTAAAAAGCGACCGAGTGGATATGCTGACGGCGGCGGCGGTGGACCTGGAGCAGAAATTCTTTGAAACACAGCTTGGCACAGAGCATACAGTGCTTATCGAAAAACCGCAGTCACACGAATACTCACATGGCTTTACCGAGAGTTATTTACCCGTAAGGATATACGGAGCGGAATTGCCAAGGCACACGCTCGCCGACGTTAAGATAGTCGATTATCGCGACGGATATTGTATCGGCGAACTTATCTGACACGCGCGGCATTTTTCACGCGCGGCGAAAAAATCGACAAATTGTGGGTTCAAGTTGACATTCGGCGCAAAATATGGTATAATGTATGAAGATATTGATGTTTCGTTATTATCGGGAAACATCTTTCGGAACAAAAGCAGATCAGGAGGAACAACAAAACAATGGTTTATCGTATTTATGTAGAGAAGAAAAAGCTGTTTGCCACAGATGGAGCGGCAACACTCGCGGACCTCACCACCGCTCTCGGTATAAAGAGCGTGAAAGGCGTGCGGGTAATAAACCGCTATGACGTCGAGGGCTTGTCGGAGGAGAATTTCAAAGCCGCCGTTCCGACGGTGTTCAGCGAACCTCCCGTAGACGAGGTATATAACGAGCTTCCGCAGCTTTCGGAAAACGAGCGTATGTTCGCGGTGGAGTTCCTGCCAGGACAGTTCGACCAAAGAGCAGACTCGGCAGCGCAGTGTATCCAAATGCTCTGCAAAGGCGACCGCCCCGATGTGAAATACGCCAAGATATACATATTAAGCGGAGAAATAAGCGATGATGAGTTCGCGCGGATAAAGCATTATCTGATAAACGCCGTCGAAGCCCGCGAGTGCGGCTTTGAGAAAAAAGATACGCTTAAGGTAAGCTATACGATACCCACCGAAGTGGAGACTTTGAACGGATTTCTTGATAAAACGGACGAAGAACTTGCCAAGTTTGTAACTCATTACGGGCTTGCAATGGATAACGATGACATCAAGTTCTGTCAGGAGTATTTTAAAACCGAACACCGCGACCCCACTATCACCGAGATAAGAATGATCGATACATATTGGAGCGACCATTGCCGTCACACCACGTTCGGCACAATAATAGATAAAGCGGACATAAAAACGCCGTATATCGAAAGCACCTACGCCGAATACCGCGCCGACCGCGAGGAGCTTGGGCGCGGCAGCAAACCTATCTGCCTTATGGATATTGCGACGCTGGCGGCAAAGAAGCTGAAAAAAGACGGACTGCTTAAAGATCTGGATGAGAGCGAGGAAATAAACGCCTGCTCTGTAAAGATCACCGTGGATGTCGAAGATGATAAGGGCGTAAGCCGCACTCAGGAATGGCTTCTGATGTTCAAAAACGAAACACATAATCACCCTACCGAGATAGAGCCGTTCGGCGGCGCTGCAACGTGTCTCGGCGGCGCGATACGCGACCCGCTTTCGGGGCGTTCCTACGTATATCAGGCAATGCGCGTCACGGGCGCGTCCGACCCGCTGCTTCCCGTAGAGCAGACACTTGAGGGCAAGCTGCCGCCGCGCAAGATAACCACCACGGCAGCCGCGGGCTACTCGTCCTACGGCAACCAGATAGGACTTGCAACGGGACATGTCGCGGAGATATATCACCCCGGCTATATGGCAAAGCGCATGGAGATCGGCGCGGTAGTAGGCGCGGCTCCCGCAGAGAATGTTCGCCGCGAGCGTCCCGCCCCCGGAGATATCATTATCCTTTTGGGCGGGAGAACCGGACGCGACGGCTGCGGCGGCGCAACGGGCTCATCTAAGGCGCACAGCGTTCAGTCGCTGGACAGCTGCGGCGCTGAGGTGCAAAAGGGTAACGCTCCCGAAGAGCGCAAGCTGCAGCGTTTGTTCCGCGACCCCGAGGTCACCAAGCTTATCAAGCGCTGCAACGATTTCGGCGCGGGCGGCGTATCGGTTGCCATAGGCGAGCTTGCTGACGGTCTGGAAATAGACCTCGATAAAGTTCCGAAGAAGTATGACGGTCTGGACGGCACAGAGCTTGCCATTTCCGAATCGCAGGAGAGAATGGCGGTAGTTGTAGCCGCCAAGGATGCGGACAAGTTCCGTGCGCTGGCTTCCAAAGAAAATCTCGAAAGCACAGCGGTAGCCGTAGTAAAAGCCGAACCGCGTCTGAAAATGACATGGAACGGCAAAACGATCGTTGACATTTCGCGCGAGTTTCTGAACTCCAACGGCGCGGAAAAGCACACGAACGTCTACGTTCCCGAAGTCAATGTAAGCTATTCCACGGGCAGAACAAATACTCCCGAGGGCTGGGAGGCGCTTGTCACCGATCTGAATATATGCTCGCAAAGAGGTCTGGTTCAGCGTTTTGACAGCACGATAGGCGCGAACACCGTGCTTATGCCGTTCGCGGGGCGCAATCAGCAGACCCCCGTGCAGGCTATGGCGGCAAAGCTGCCCGTTCTCGGCGGCAAAACGAACACCGCCTCCGTAATGGGCTGGGGCTTCAACCCCGCCGTTTCCACGCAGTCTCCGTATCACGGAGCGGTCTGCGCGGTAGTTGAGAGTATCGCAAAGGTAGTCGCGGCAGGCGGTACCTACGAGAAATGTTGGCTGACATTCCAGGAGTATTTTGAGAGAACGCTCGGCAAGGCGGAGCGCTGGGGCAAGCCGTTCGCGGCGCTGCTGGGCGCGTATAAGGCGCAGCTTGAAATGGGCTGCGGAGCTATCGGCGGCAAGGATTCTATGAGCGGCACGTTCGGAGAAGCGGACGGCGAGCTTATTGACGTTCCGCCCACGCTCGTTTCGTTTGCCGTTTCCACGGCGAACGCGAAAAACATCATCTCGGCGGAGTTCAAGTGCCCGTACAGCAAGATAGGCTACATTGCGCCGCCTTACGATAAGAACGGTCTTCCCGATTGGAACGGCGTAAAGGAAACGTTCAAAACGGTAGAGAAACTCATCGCGGAAAAGAAAGCTATCTCCGTATGGAGCGTCGCGAACGGCGGCGTTGCTGAGGGAGTGTTCAAAATGGGTCTTGGCAACAAGATAGGCGCTAAATTGGACAGCCTTTCCGACGAGGAATTGTTTACGCCGACCTATGGCGCGTTCATTATGGAGCTTGACGGCGATGACGCTCCGAACAGCGTGAAGATCATAGGCGAAACTTTGCCGGATTATGAGATCATTTGCGGCGATACAAGGCTCGATATGAACAAGATCGAAGAAAAGTGGAACGGCGTTCTCGAGCCGATATTCAAGCAAAAGACCACCTACGAACCCGCTCCCGAAAAAGTGGAGTACACGGGCGGCTGCGAGCTTCTGCAAAACCACACGTCCCCGAAGATAGCAAAGCCGCGCGTGCTTATTCCCGTTTTCCCCGGCACGAACTGCGAATACGATATGGCGCGGGCATTCGAGGACAACGGCGCCGAAAGCAGCATTTTCGTTATCAAGAACCTTTCGGCGGCGGATATCGAGGAATCGGTGGCCGAATTCGCAAAGCTTATCGACAAATCGCAGATAATCGCTATCCCGGGCGGCTTCAGCGGCGGAGACGAGCCCGAAGGCTCCGCGAAATTTATCAACGCGTTTTTCCGCAACCCGAAGATCGCCGAGGGCGTGGAGAATATGCTGTATAAGCGCGACGGCTTGATGATAGGCATCTGCAACGGATTTCAGGCGCTGATAAAGCTTGGTCTTGTACCGTTCGGACATATCGTGCCGCTCAACAACGACTCCCCCACGCTCACCTACAACGAGATAGGCCGTCACCAGTCGCAGTTGGTTTACACAAGGATATGCACGAACAAGTCTCCGTGGCTTGCGAACTGCAAGGTCGGCGATATCCACGCGATACCGATTTCACACGGCGAGGGACGCTTCGTGTCGAACGGCGAAATAATGCGCAAGCTTATCGACAACGGACAAATCGTTACGCAGTATACCGATCTAAAGGGCGAGCCGACAATGGATACGATGTTTAACCCGAACGGCTCCATGTGCGCGGTGGAGGGCATAATCTCTCCCGACGGACGTGTGCTCGGCAAAATGGGACACACCGAACGTCTTACCGAAAACGTTGCAAAGAACGTCGACGGAAACAAAGAGCAGCTTCTCTTCAAAAGCGGCGTTGAGTACTTCTTATAACAATTATTTCCCCGCGTCTGTGGCGCGGGGATTGTTTTGCTCGGTTCATTTTTCACACTAACTATTGACATTTTAAAGTAATTGTGGTAAAATATAGAATATAAAATTGTTTTATAAAAGCGGCATAACGGACCGCAAAAATCCTACATACAAAGGAGCTTTTATATGACCGTAGATGAGAACATATTCGAATGGGACGATGATTATAACATCGGCGTTGAAGTGGTGGATAACGCGCACAGGCAGCTTTTCAAAATCGTGTCGCGCATTGCCAACATCTTTAAAGAGGGCGACTTTGACAAAAACAAATCTACTTGCATAGAGGCGGTTAAGTACCTAAAAAGCTATGCCGCAAAGCATTTCAGCGAAGAAGAGGCGTATCAGCTGAAAATAGGATATAAGGGTTATAAAATGCACAAGCAGGTGCATGAGAATATGAAAAACGTAGTGATCCCCGCATTGGAAAAAGAAATGGAGATTAAAAGCTATTCCAAAGAATCGATCGCGTACTTTCTGGGCGTGTGCGCGGGCTGGCTTACGGCGCATATCCTCATTGAGGACCGCGCTATTGTCGGAAAGGTAAAAAGCAAGTGGGTGACAAAGACCGACGACCGCGACGCCAACAATCTTGCGGAAATAATCAGAGGATACAGTTCAAGCCTGTTCTCCATGAACGCCGAGCTTTTCAGCAAGAAATATACGGGTCATAAGTTGGATACGCTGTTTTGCTATAAAGACGTTTTAGAGCTTGAGGACGGCACAAGCTGCACCGTCTATACCGCTATCGAGCACTCTATGCTTGAGATCATGACGCGCAGACTTGTAAAAAGCGAGATCATGGTACTTGATTCCGTAATGCTGCCGATGCTGTCGGAGATGATGAGGTCGTTCGATATGGAAGTCGCTTCGGCGTATCTGAGTTATCGTCCGCGGCACAAAGGCGGCTGCGCAATACCGGAAGAAAACTTCTACGCTATTTATGACAACGCTTACCCTGACCACAGTATGCTGTGGCGCACTTATTGCGGACACTTTGCATTCGTGGTGAAAAAGCAGCTGTAATTTACCTAGAATAACGTAATATTTTGGTTCTCTCTCTAACGTAGGTTCGGGAGAGAACGTTGTTTTTAACGCGGTTTGCTAAAATTTCGCCATTGGCGGACAGTAGCTGATACTGATTATTCATTAAAAACAAAGGGTATATAACAATTAAGGTGGTTTGGAAGTATCTTCCAAAATAACACAAGGTCTAAATTCCTTATAACAATCGTGGTTCAGCGCATTGTGTGTTTTTTCAACCACCCTAAATATTACAGAAATCACACAATTTGTTATATACCCAAAACAAATAAAAGTAATACTAAATCCTAACTAAAACAAGACAAGATCCCAAAGCGTCCTGTAATGCTGCTAATGCTTTGAGCAGTAAGTGCACAAATCGTATCGCAAAGTCGATTGACCATTTTTTCAAGTGTGGCAAACATTTCACTGCGTAGTCCTGCTCTGGATAACCACCCCCATGTGGATAATGGATCCGGACTACGGACAGATGCTTCCCGTCATCTCCACTGGCAGGTACGGTCTTAGGGTGAAAGATGCGGAGCGATTCCTTTCAAGGTCGCGGGCAGCGCGGCGAACAACGGTTCATCCATGGGAATACTCGGCGCGGCAATGATGACGGGCGCCTTTGACAATAATAACAACGCCGCTATGATGCAGACCCCGCCTCAGAATCAGTATCAGTTCGGCAATCAGGGTGGACAGAATTACGGCGCTCTCGGCGGACAAGTCTACGGCGTACCAAACGGCGGTTCTGCGAGAAGAGATGTCTTCTGCTTGAACTGCAGCAAGAAGTTCCCCGTTACAAATGCTTTCTGCCCCTACTGCGGCGACAAATACAACCCCTGTCCCATGTGCGGCGCGGACAACTTTTCCGGCTCTACCCGCTGCATCACCTGTGGTGCGAACCTCGCGCAGAACAATGCGGCTATGGACAGCGCCTGCTCGAAGTGCGGCACGCCGCTCAAGTCCGGATTGAAGTTCTGCCCCAACTGCGGCGTCAAAATCCAATTTTAAGTGGAGGTCATCATGAAAAAAAGCCAATTTTACATTCTGAAACTTGCGCTGCTTATCAGCGGTATCGCCGTTTTGCGTTTCTCGTCGGCTCGGTGCCGATTTCTCGGTATTCGCCAATAAGGAATTGCACATCAGCACCTCAATGACTGGCACGGTGTTCTGTAAGGCAGCGGCAAGCGCGGACAGCATAGCGGCGCTTGTGACCTCGGAATGTGTGATCTTCTGCTCTGATGTAAACGCACCAAGTGTTAGGCTGAAGAATTGCTATGTGGGGGGGCAGCGTATTTGGTGCGGACATTTACCTTGAAAACTGTGTGGTGTTGGGTGGTGTGTTCGCAACGAAGGAACTGAAGATCTCGAACTGCGTGTTCGGAACATTCAACGCCCCCAGCGCGGAAGTGTCGGGCGTGAGCTACATGCTGTATCCTGCGGCGTTCTCTCGGTGGAACCGCTGTCGTTTATGCCGCAGACAGAGCTATACAACATCTCCATGGCGCATTTGGGAGCGCTTAACAGCCAGATATTGAAGGTGTATTCTCTGACGAAAGCCGACGGTGAGAAGTCGGAGGAGCTTACGGTGGAGAACATCGCGGAATTTTTCTTCAAGATCGTTACGGGCAAGATACAGATACGCGATATGTCCGGAGAGATAAGCTTCAACGACCTTAAAAAGGCGTTTGAATAAAGGATGTTTCATATAATAGCGGCGTGCCCTCTTCAAAGTGAACCGAACCGGTAAAAACAGACATAGACCAAAAAGACCTCCTGTGGTATAATAAAACCAAAGGAGGTTTTTGGTATGGCAAGGAATTACAGATACATACAAGAATATGAAAAAGAAAAGCTAAACAGCTTTGATGAAGCTCGACAGCTCATCAATGACTACATATACATTTACAATCATCAGCGTTTACAGTCAAGAACAAAACTGATCCCGCTTGAAAAACGGAATCAGTTTGTCGTTTAATTTATCCCAACAGGGGGGGCTTTTTCGGATGTCATCGAGGTGAGCTTTTATATTCCGTTATCAAACGGTTTTGATCTCCCCACTCGCACATCATATCCAAGATCGGGATAAGCGATTTTCCACGTTCGGTAAGGCTATACTCCACCTTTGGAGGTATCTGCGGATATTCCTTGCGGTTTACGAGCATATCGAACTCCAGTTCTTTCAGAGTAGAACTTAAGGTCTTATAGGAAATTTCCCCGATATACTTCTTCATTTCATTAAAGCGAACCACCCCAAAGCTCATTAAGGTATAGAGTATCGTCATTTTGTATTTTCCGTTTATCAGCGACAGAGTGTAGCTAAAGCCCGTTTCACCGAGCTTTGAACCGGAAATGCAATTGAGATAATTCCCGTTATTTTCCATTTTACACTCTCCTTTGGGTAAGTATATAACATTGATTTTAGTATCGCACTTTAATGTGCGTACTTGTATTCGTGTATAATTTATGCTATAATTATACCACGGCAAGTGGAAAAAGTCAAGCCGATTTTGAAAGGAGCAGATACTTATGAGCAAAAAAATCGTAGTGATCACGGGAAGTCCGCGCAAAAACGGAAACAGCTTTGCAATGACAGACGCGTTTATCGCCGCCGCGGAGAAAAAAGGACACAGTGTCACCCGTTTTGACGCCGCGCTGAAAAACGTCGGAGGCTGTCACGCTTGCGAAACGTGCTTCAAGTCGGGCAAGGCTTGCTCGTTTGACGATGATTTCAACGCGATCGCGCCGAGCATTTTCGAAGCGGACGTTGTAGTGTTTACCATGCCTGTTTATTGGTACTCGCTGCCCGCGCAGATCAAGGGGGTTATCGACAAGCTGTTCTCATTCGTTGTGGGCGGCAAGGATATTGCGGGCAAGGAGTG
>DKXD01000006.1:0-175 GCA_002492075.1 Ruminococcaceae bacterium UBA7135 | reverse complement strand
CAAGGATATTGCGGGCAAGGAGTGCGCGCTTATCGCCTGCTGCGAGGAGGATGATATGTCCGTTTTTGACGGAGTGCGTGTGCCTGTCGAACGCTCCGCCGCGCTTATGAAGTGGAAAATGGCGGGCGAGGTGCTGATACCCGGTGTACTGAACGTCGGGGATATTGACAAGACC
>DKXD01000165.1 GCA_002492075.1 Ruminococcaceae bacterium UBA7135 | reverse complement strand
CCTTTAAGAAAGTTTTTCAATGGTATTTCCCCTTTGAATAAAAAATCACAAAATAATATGCAACACTGATTTTATTTATGACATTGCCGGCAAAATTTACAGACGCCGTTTAACACTTTAAAAATAATGCTTCGTGTATGAATAATTCTTCGCGTTTTTTCCAAAATATAAACGTAACCTTACCAAATAAACGGTAAAGACATCACTTTGCGGAGGAAAACTATGGAAATAAGCGACATCAAAATCAGAAAAACTATGAACGACGGACGGCTTCGCGCAGTTGTTTCAATAACTATCGATAACGCGATAGCAATTCACGATATAAAGCTCGTTCAAGGAGACGAACGGCTTTTTGTGGCAATGCCCAGCCGCCGCGAGGACAGCGGCGCTTTTCGGGATATCATTCACCCGATCTCCGCGGACGTGCGCGAAAAATTGGAGGAAAAGATACTCGCCGCCTATAATGAGTATATTCAATAATTTATCGACCTAACAAAGCGCTTGTTTTAAGCAGCGCTATCTGGGTCTTCGCATCCTCTATCTCATTATTCATAACCATTTCTACCGCTTTTTCAAGCGGTATTTTTTCTACATCAAGGAATTCGTCATCGTCCAGATCCTGTTCGCCGCCGTGCAGACCGCGCGCAAGATACATGTGGATCACTTCATTGTCATAGGCGGGCGTTGGGATAAGATTGCCGAGATAGGTAAACTCGTCACAGGTGCAGCCCGTTTCCTCTTTCAGCTCTCTCAGACCGCACTCACGGTGATTTTCGTTAAACTCCAGCTTACCCGCTGGTATCTCCAGCAGCACCTTGTGCGGCGGATAGCGAAACTGCCGCACCATAAGCACGTTATTATTCTCATCAAGCGGCACTATGCATACTCCACCGGGGTGCTTTATCATCTCGCGCGTCACTATTTCGCCGTTTTCAAGCTCCGCCTTGTCTACAAACAGCTTTACGATCTTTCCGTCAAACTTCTGCTCGCTTGACAGGGTTTTTTCATCCAAATGCATATTTTACTCCTTATCGTCATCCTCTTTTTGCTTGTCAAGCTCCTCCATTACACGGTACGCCTCATCGTCCTCGGTAATGTGCGAGTTACGCTCCTTGGGCTTGCGTTTGCTGAAATCGTACTTTTCCGTATCCATAAAGCTTTCCTCGGTATCGGGGAACTCTATCACCTGCTCGTTGGAGCTAATTTTCCCTCCGCGCTCGGGGCAATTATATATCTGTTCCGAAAGCTGACTGATATACGACTTGTGCGCCTTTACGCCGGCAACCTGATCGCAGTCGTACAGGTGTACATAAGAACGTCCATTCTTGCGTTTTATCACCATAAAGTAAAGCATATAAACAGCATACATTACAATTCCCGCTATCGATGCTATAATGCCGTATTTAAGCCCCGGCGTTTCATATGTGAACGATATCTCGCTCACGCCCGACGGTACGCGCACCGCACAAAGACCGCCGTTTATCTTGTCGACTTCAACAAGTTCGCCGTTCACGGTCGCTGACCAGCCTTTACACCACGGAACGCTGAAGCATACCAGTTTCTCCGTATCGTAGTTACTCATTGCGGTAAAGCCCTTTTTATTTATCGAAAACTGAACCACGCCCTCGTCTATTCGCTTTTTTGCATCCTCCTTGAACTCCTCAAGAGATATGTTGCCCGTCGTAATAGCGTCCAGCGGCTCCAGAATGTCCGAGTACTTCTTTGCCTGCTCCTCATTCAAAACGGCGGCACGTACCATAAGATTATCCACCTTTTTGTTCTCTTTTACGTCCTTTTCAAGATAGTAGCCGTCATAGGCAAATCCCATAGGCAGAGCATAGTCGGTTTTATAAATATCGTATATTCCCTGCTTGTCGATTTTTTCATAAATTGCGAGTTTGTCTAAAGCGCTTTTCTGCCCGGTCATATCTTCGGGCACCATAATATATTTTACGCGCGATAACGCTCTGAACGCGTAACGGTCGTTATCGGGTGCGGAATTTACGGTACGGCTTATCCCCAGCAGATCATACAGTTCGAACGTAGAACCCGGGATTATACTTGTAAAGCTCTTCAGCGAACTCATGCCCCAGAACATATTTGCGTTGTTGGTCTCGTCCAAGCCCTCAATTCTGTAAAAATCCGGATCGTCAATGTTGAACTTCGCCTCCGCCATCGTGTTAAATCTGCCAACTGTAGGGCCAAGCGAACGTCCGCAGCCGATGAAATAATACCCCAAAAACATTGAAAAAACAATAGTAAGAGTGAAAATTCGCTTCATGAATACATTAGCGGAATCCTTCTTGCGGTATTTCATCAATATTATCAGTACAACTGTGGTAACAGCAGCCAACCCGATCGCTATCCAAAGCGGATAGTAATCGATCTTCATAAATCTCGGAACGATGGTTTTGACCTTTTTTCCGTCCGAACCGGTTATCTCTCTTGTAAACGGAGCAAACAACGCAAGACAGCCAATAATAGCTGTCGCGACAGCCGTCGCCTTAACTCCGAAGCTAAAGTCATAATCGTCGCGATCCAATACATACGCGGTAGCCAAACAGATAATAAGCGTAGGCATATAGAACCAGCGTGTATAATAATTGTTATTGAACAGCGTGAACGACGAGTTAAGCCCCGGGACGAACGCAAACATCAGGCATATAAGCAGCAGTGGCTTTATCCAATGCTTCTTCGCGCTCTTGAAGAACGCCAGCACACCCGCCATCGAAAACAGCGGCAGATAAAGCGCGACGCTTGACCACTTCGCGTTGGCGTTCTCGAACATCTTGTTTCGCGCGGCGATCTCGGGCGGGAAGAAAAAGCTCTCCAACAGCAAGCCATATCGCTGCTCATCGCCGAAGAACAGGAAGCTCCAATCCACCAAAGTATTGCGAGAGCGCGGCACGTCAAGCACCTGATATATTGACGGAATGAACAGAACTCCCGCTATCAGCACTCCCGCGATACACTCGAACGCAAGGCAGAAAAAATCCTTTACCCCGATCGTAAATCTTCGATCCATCGCGTAACGCACAATAAAGTACAAAACCAAAAATACACACTCTTGGATAAAGAAGAAATAATTTGCAAGGCAATTTATTGCCATTGCGAGCACGAAAACACCCCTGCGCTTGTTAATAACCGCTTCTTCAAGCCCGATAAGCAGGAGCGGAAACCAAATTATCGCGTCCTGGAACTGGAAGAAAATATTATAAAGGTTAAAGCTTGAAAAAGCGTACAGGATACCACCGATAAGCGCACTTTGCGGCTTGGTAACAAATCGGCGGATATAAATGAACGAGAATAGCCCGAACAAACCTATCTTGACAGACAAAAGGGGCATCATCAAGTACGGCGCCCAGCTTGCGGGAAACAGACACATAAACCAGAAAAAAGGGCTTCCCAGCGTATAATATGTGTAGCTTCCGAAGAAGTTCGCGCCAAGATCGGTTTTCCAATCCCAACCCATTGTGCCATTATGCACGGCTTCAACGCATTGCTTAAAAAAAGGTATCTGCTGCGCGTTGTAATCTCCGTAAAAAATGAAGTAGCCGCCATCGATTATCACAAACGGCAGAAACATCACAAAAGCCATGATCATAGTTACCAAAAAGGCTTTTAGATAGTACTTCTTTTCTTGCTTGAACATTTTTATCCTCCGTTTTTAAACTTCTGTAATGATGTAAAGTCACATTTTTTCGGGAGCGTCTATTTTCAGCATTGCAAGGACATTCGCTATGACCGTCTTTGACGCGGCACACAACGCCAACCTTGCCAGCTTCACGCGTTCCTCGGCGTCTTTTATCGGACAAGTGTCGTAAAATTTATGGAACACCTGTGCAAATTCATACACATATTTTGTCATTTTAAACGGGCTGTATTCACTTGCCGCCTCGTTTACAAGCTCGGGCAGCTCGGCAATTTTTCGGATAAGCGCAAACTCCGGCTCTTCGGTGAAATTCACTTCACCGCCGTTGTATTTTGCTCCGCTCTCCGCCATTTTTTCAAGAACGCGGCAAATTCTGGCGTGAGCATATTGAACATAGAACACGGGGTTTTTCGAGCTTTCCTCCACCGCAAGATCAAGGTCGAAATCCAGATGAGTATCGGTGCTGCGCAAGTTAAAGAAGAACCTCGCCTCGTCTATTGGGACCTCGTCAAGCAAGGTAGAAAGCGTTATCGCTTTGCCGGAGCGCTTTGAGAGCTTTACGACCTCCCCGTCGCGAACCAGATTTACCATCTGACACATAACCACATCCAAACGCTTTTCGTCTATGCCCATTGCTTTAAGGCAAACCCTCATGCGCTTTACATAGCCGTGGTGATCCGCACCCAGAACGTCTATTGCCTTATCGTAGCCTCTTGTTACAAGCTTATTATAATGGTATGCGATGTCGGGAACTATATATGTGGGAAAACCGTTGGAGCGCAGCAGCACAAAATCCTGCTCGCCGCCAAGCTCGGTTGCTTTCAGCCACAAAGCGCCGTCCTGCTCATAAGTATATCCGCCCGCTTTAAGATGCTCGATGACCTCTTTTACCGCTCCGCTTTTATGCAGGCTGCTTTCCTTGAACCAATTGTCATACTTAATGCGGTATTTCATCAGGTCGGTCTCAAGACGCGCTTCATTCAACGGAAGCGCGTAATCAACAAGCGCCTTCGCGCGCTCCTCCTCGGACTTGTCCGCCAAAACATCGCCGTTTATATCGTAATAATTCTTCGCGTGTTCTATGATATCCTGTCCGAGATAAACGTCGTCGGGCATCGGGAAAAGTCTTTCGTCCGGGTTTTCCTTTTGGGAATCCTTGTAAATTTCGGAGGTTATTTTCTCGTTATCGCTGCCGTACTCGGCTATGAGCTTTTGACCCTCCCCGCCGCAAAGCTGCATATAGCGCAAAGACAGAGACTTTCCAAACTTAGCGACTTGATTTCCCGCATCGTTAATGTAGAACTCACGATCCGCCTGATATCCCGCCGTTTGCAGCAGCGAAGCAAGGCAGTCGCCGATAGCGCCGCCGCGCGCATTGCCTATGTGCATAGGTCCCGTCGGATTTGCGGAAACGAACTCCACCAAAACACGTTTGCCCGCGCCAAGATTTGTCTTCCCATAGTCCGCGCCAAGCAAGAGCGTGTTCGTAACCACCTCCGAAAACCACTTGTCTCCCAAAAAGAAGTTCAGAAACCCGGGACCGGCAAGCTCTATCTTATCAAAGCTTGTCCCCTCCAGAACGGCAGCGTCCACTATCTGCTGAGCGAGAGCTCTCGGATTTGTCTTTAGGGCTTTCGCGCAGACCAGCGCGACATTCGCCGAAAAATCGCCGTGAGCGCTGTCGTTCGGTATAGTAACCTGAAATGCGGGCAAAGGCTCCGCCCCTATCTTTCCCTCGCTCACCAGCACGCCCAGCGCGCTCATCACTATCTCCTTTATCTCGGATTTTGCTTGATTTACCGCGTTATAAAACATTTTTTGTCCCTCACATCTTTACCTTTATCGTTATCTCATTTTCCGTCATCAAACCCGCGTTCACGTCAACGGAATACTTTAAATGCACCGTACCGCCGTTTTCGTCCAAACAATGGCTAAGCTCCTGCGTGGTGATCCCGACCATACAATCGCCGTATTCTGTTCCGTAATGGCAGAAATGCCGTACTCCGTTTTCAAACACCAGATTGGAAAACGTTGTGCCCGTCCTCGTCATAGTCATTCCCGCCTTATCAACCCGAAGCTGCGCGTGGCTTCCCTCATACCCCGTAGCCTCGCTTTCGTCATAATCGATATAGTACGCGCCCTTATGCACACGAAACTCGCCGCGCGTGAAAAGCTCCGACTCGTCCGTCATTCCATCAGCAGTCTGCTTTATATTCAAAACTATCGAACAATTATCCATTTTAACCTCTTTTGATCTGCCGCACACCGCGGTTTCATTCCTCGTCGTTTTTCTCCGCCGCAAGCTGTATCAGCCTGTCTAACAGCGCCGAGTATGTAATTCCCATATTCTCCATAAGCTTTGGATACATACTTATCGGCGTAAAGCCGGGTATAGTATTGATCTCATTTAGAACTATTCCGCTTTCTGTAACGAAGAAGTCCACGCGTGCCATTCCGCCGCAGCCGCAGGCAATATACGCTTTCTTGGCGATCTCGCGAAGCTCGCGCATATCCTCGTCGCTTATCTTCGCCGGAATATCCAAAACCGACGTTCCATTCTTGTACTTTGCGTCATAATCGTAAAAGCCCTCTGCGGGAGTTATTTGTCCCGGAACACTTGCCTGAATGTCTTTTCCGTTCCCAAGGACAGCGCACTCCACCTCTTTGCCGATAATCTCCTGCTCGACTACGACCTTATCTCCGTAGGAGAACGCTTTCTTCAGCGCGTCCTTAAGCTCATCGCGGGTTGCCGCCCTCGAAACCCCGACCGACGACCCTGCGCTTGACGGCTTGACGTATACAGGATAATTCAGGGCGCTTTCAACGATCTCGCAGATATCCCCCAACCCACCAAGCGAATGGCGCATAATGGTCAAGTGCTTCGCGGTCCTTATTCCCGCCGCGTCCAGCACCGTATGGGTTATCGACTTATCCATACAAATAGCCGACGAAGTCATATCGCAGCCCACGCAGGGCAGTCCCGCAAGCTGACAAAGCCCCTGTATGGAACCATCCTCGCCGTTCAGCCCGTGAAGCACAGGGAACACAACATCGATCTTGCGAAGGAACACCTCGTCCTTACCTATCACGATAATTCCCTTATGAACTCTGTCCGGGCTTATGATTGCGGTTGAACAGTCGGGATCATTTTCCCATGTTCCGTCCTTAATATTTTCATACTCGCCCGGATAATACATCCAATGGCCCTTTTTGGTGATACCTATGCACATAATATCATACATATCCTTCGGCATATTCGTCAGCACCGAGTACGCCGAGATAAGCGAAATCTCGTGTTCGCTTGATACTCCGCCAAAAAGAACAGCTACTTTAAGTTTTGCCATGTTATCTCCCCCTTGCGTTAAAACGCTTTTTCCGAAAAACGGATCAATATTATTCTATGGATTTTTATTAAAGAAATGCCGAACAAATTTCCTAAAGAGGTGCTGATTAAATTGTATCTTTGTTTTTCAATGCACGGTTTCATCGGCTCTCTCCCGCCTGCGGCGGGGAGAGAGCCATTAAAT
>DKXD01000133.1 GCA_002492075.1 Ruminococcaceae bacterium UBA7135 | reverse complement strand
TGTAAGCTAAACTATAATTTCACTTTCAAGGAGATGTGGCAATGGCGCAAATCGATATACTTTCTCTTACAAAGGACGAGCTGTCCGCCTCCGTTGCGGAAATGGGCGAGAAAAGCTTTCGCGCAAAGCAGATATATGATTGGCTCCATGTGAAAAAAATCACCGATTTCTCTCAAATGAGCAACATTTCTGCACAATTTCGAGATGAGATTTCAAGAAAATTTTGTTTAAAATCACTAAAAATCAAAAAAAGACTTGTAAGTCATATAGATAATACGGTAAAATATCTTTATGAACTTCCCGACGGACAAGCGATAGAAAGTGTACTTATGGAGTACAAGCACGGAAACAGCCTGTGCATATCGTCGCAGGTCGGGTGCAAAATGGGCTGCCGTTTCTGCGCGTCAACGATAGCGGGATGGGTTCGCAATCTGGAGCCGTCCGAAATGCTTCTGCAAATATACGAGACAGAGCGCGACAGCGGCAGGCACGTTGACAGCATAGTAATGATGGGAATAGGCGAGCCGCTGGATAACTTCGATAACACGGTGAAGTTCCTCGAGATACTCAATTCGGGCGGCGAGGGAATGAGCCTGCGGCATCTGTCGCTCTCCACCTGCGGAGTGGTCGATAAAATATACAGGCTTGCGGAGCTGAAGCTCGGCGTGACGCTTTCGATTTCGCTGCACGCGGCTACCGACGCAAAGCGCAGCGCGATAATGCCGATAAACGACCGTTTTGGTCTGGAGCCGCTTATGAAAGCGTGCGACGATTATTTCCGGATAACGGGAAGACGAATTTCGTTCGAGTATTCGCTGATAGAGGGCGTAAACGATACCGACGATAGCGCCGATGAGCTTATAAAGCTGCTTCGCGGAAAAAAATGTCATATAAATCTTATCCCGATAAATGAGATAAAAGAACGCGATTTTAAGAAAAGTCGCTTTGTGGAGCGGTTTCAAAATCGTCTTGCCAACGCAGGGCTGAACGCTACCGTTCGGAGAACGCTGGGCGCGGATATCAATGCGGCGTGCGGACAGCTTAGAAGAGAAAACCTGTCGGCTGACGATTGATAGTATCGCAAAATCTATTATATAAGGTGGTTTTTTATGAACGTCTATACAAAAACGGATATCGGACTTGTCCGAACGGAAAATCAAGACAGCGTATGGGGTGAAATGCTTAATCCGAATGTCTGCGCAGCGGTGCTGTGCGACGGCATGGGCGGAGAGTGTGAGGGCGGTCTTGCCAGCACGATCGCCGTAGATGTTGTGTCAAACCGCATTAAGGAAAATTTCAACGAGATGATGAACAGAAATTCCGTAAGAAATCTCCTTATCACTTCCGTTATCGCCGCTAACTCATTTGTTTGGGACACAGCCAGAGCGAAGATACACGAGGTTATGGGCACGACTTGTGTTGCCGCGATAGTTTTCGGCGGCACGGCGTATATAGTGAACGTTGGCGACTCTCGTGCGTATCACTTGTTTTCCGAGGGTGACGACGAGTGTATCCGCCAGATAACCAAGGATCACACACATGTACAGGAACTTGTTGACAGGGGCGAGATCACTGAGGATCGTGTGAAAACTCACCCGGAACGCCACAAGATAACACGTGCGATAGGCGCCGAAGAATCCGTAACCCCCGATTATTTTGAGCTTCCGCTGAACCCAGGCGACAGGATATTACTGTGCTCGGATGGGCTTACCTCTTACGGCGACGATCTGGATATTCTTGACGTCTGCTTTGACTCCAAAACAGAGGATTGCTGCGAGCGGCTTATTCGCTATGCGCTGAAGCAGGGCGGGCATGACAACGTTTCCGTTGCACTGATAGCACAGTGACATAATCGTAAGATTTTTGTAATAATTTTTGGGGAAATGAACAAAAATATATCATTGATCGTTTTCTGTATTGGAAAAATAAGAAAAAAACAGCGTAAAAATGCCGGAAATTTTACTTAAATATTCTTTTTTACACATTATATCGCGAAAAATACACAATTTTTTTAGACCGTCGATATTGACAATTTGTAAAATAAGTGGTATTATTTAATATGAGGAATTTTATAATTTGAATATATTACTCGCTTGTACCATACGATAGGCGAGGCGGATGCTTCCGTTACAGAAGTATGGAGAAAAAAGGAGATAAGTGCGGATAATATGGATAATAACATCGGAAAAAAGCTGGACGGACGCTATGAGCTGTTAGAGCTTATTGGTGTCGGCGGAATGGCGGATATATATCGCGCTCGGGATATTCAAGAGGATAGGGTCGTAGCCGTTAAGATACTTAAGACCGAATACGCCGGCAGCGAGGAGTTTTTGCGCCGTTTCCGCAATGAAAGTAAGGCGATAGCGCTTCTCAGTCACCCGAATATTGTGAAAATTTACGATGTGGGCTTCACTGATAAGGTGCAGTTTATCGTTATGGAATATGTGGACGGCATAACTCTGTCCGATTATATCGAGCAGCAGGGAGTTTTGAAATGGCGCGACGCTATCCACTTCACCGTGCAGACGCTTAAAGCGCTTCAGCACGCACATGATAGAGGAATAGTTCACCGTGATATCAAAAGCTCGAACATTATGCTGCTTCGCGACGGCACGATAAAGGTGATGGATTTCGGCATCGCCCGCTTTAACCGTGAAAATAACAAAACGATGTCCGAAAAGACTATCGGCTCGGTACACTATATCAGCCCCGAGCAGGCTCGCGGAGATATGACCGACGAGCGCAGCGATATCTATTCAGTAGGCGTGGCTTTATATGAGATGCTGACGGGAAAAAAACCGTTTGACGGCGATACACCCGTGGCTATCGCGCTTATGCATATGCAGACGGATCCGAAGAAGCCTTCCGAGGTGAACGAGACCATTCCCGAAGGGCTTGAGCAGATAGTTTTAAAGGCAATGCAAAAAGATCCTAACGCGCGCTATCAGACGGCTTTGGAGATGATAACCGATTTGGAGGAGTTCAAGAAGAACCCCGGAATGGTTTTCGATTATAAGTATAATTCTACCGACGGTACGCCGAAGTTCACGGGTATAAATCCTTTGACGGAGCAAACCGACGGTTTCGGCAAGAAGCAGCCGCATGAGCCCGATGATTTTGTTGTTGACGACGATGAGGATTATGACGACGATGATGAGGCAGAGGAGCGCCGCAGTCCGCTTATCCCCATACTGTTTGCGGTTGGCGCGGCTTTTGTGATAGGCGTTGTGTTCTTGGTTCTCACTATGGTTTCTAACCGCATAGGCGGACAACCGGTCACATCTTCCGGTGCGAATGGTTCGGGTTACGGCGAAATCAGCATCAATCCAAACGGAGAGTTCGAGCTTCCCAATTTTGTTGGAAGACAGTGGGACGAGGTTTCTAAGGCGTACGCGGATAAAAGTGTTCTTGTCCTTACCGGTCAGGAAGAGTGGAACGAAGCGCCGAAGGGCGAGATATTCAAGCAGGACCTCCCCGAGGGAAGAAGCGTTATGAAAGGGTCCAACCTCACGCTGTATGTCAGCAAGGGCATACAGCAGCGCGAGATCGAGGATATGTCCGACAGAACGGTTGACGCCGCAAAGAAGCAGCTTGAGAAAAATGGGTTCAAGGTCTCCACAAGCAGACAAGAGCACGATACTATCGCTAAGGATCATGTTATAAGCACTATCCCCGAAGCGCATACGATGGCACCTGTCGGAAGCACGGTAGTGTTGATAGTAAGCTCCGGACCGAACGACAAGCCGTTCGCAATGCCGAAGCTCGTTGATATGAATATCGATGACGCGCTTAAGCGCTGCACGGAATATAATCTTAACGCAAAGGTTGAAAACAAGCCCAGTCTCACAGAAAAGGGCACGGTTCTCGAACAAAGCATAGCTCCCGAGACCATGGCTTACAAGGGCGATGAGATAACACTTGTGGTCAGCACGGGAGAAACGCCCGAGATTAAGAAGGAAGTAACTATTCCGCTGCCGCAGACCGCCAAGGGCGAGTTTAGGTTCAAGTTCTATGTGAACGGTGAGCTTGATGATGATGCAACTAAGATAGTTGATATTGAATTCCTCACATCCAAGACGCTGACGTATGAGATAACCGGCAAGGACGGCGATGAAAAGACATTCGCTATCAGAGCGATGTCCACCGTAACTGAGAAAGAAGACGTATACTATACCGCAACGATAACGTTCGAGGAAGAAAACGCAAAGCTGTCGAATGAGGTACGCCACAGCGAGATATTTGATCAGCTTCAGCAGTCGGATACGTCTTCCGAACCCGTATCTCAGCCTACCTCAGAGCCCACATCCCAACCTACCTCCGAACCCACATCCGAGCCAACGTCGTCTGATGTGACGGCAGCTTCCGAGCCGGATGTGCCACAGGGTTCGTAAATAATACAAAAAGTGTATAAAATGCTGTTTTCCATGTTACGGAGGAAAACATAATATGTTCAAAGCATTGCTTTGGGGAGGTAATCAAAATTTCTGCCTTTACTTTTGAAGGGATAATTACAAAAGCTGTTGGAGGCGTCTACTATGTGGACGCCTTTAACGGCGTTATGAGCGGAAGTGTCGTGAAATGCGCTGCGCGCGGTATATTCCGAAGCCGCGGGATAAGTCCTTCGGCGGGCGACCGAGTTTGCGTGGAGAGCGCGGACGGCTCCGAGCCTGTCATAGCCGAAATACACGAGCGCAAAAATTACCTTGTAAGACCTCCGCTTGCAAATCTTGATACGATAGTGCTTGTGAACAGCACTGCCGAGCCTGCCGTCAACCGCTTTATCCTCGATAAGCTGATAGCAATCGCCGACAGCAAGAATATCGAGCCTGTTGTGGTTTTCACGAAAATTGACCTGGAGGCTGCCGGAGAACTGCCCGATATATATAAAAGCATAGGAATATCGGTCTGCACGGTCGATAATATGACCGGCGAGGGCACGGACAGTGTCAGAGAGCTTATCAAGGGTAAGACATCCGCGTTTATCGGCAATTCGGGAGTTGGAAAATCCAGCCTGCTGAATGTTCTTTACCCTGATCTGGGGCTTGATACCGCGCATATAAGCCGCAAGCTCGGGCGAGGGCGGCACACTACGCGTCAGGTGGAGCTTTATAAAAAAGACGGCGGCTACATAGCGGATACTCCCGGATTTTCAACGGTAGACACCGAACGTTATGTGCGCATCCCGAAGGATCAACTTTCCGGAGCGTTTCGAGAGTTTCGCGAATGTGTAGGCGAGTGTCGGTTCGCGAACTGTGCTCACATTAAAGAAACGGGCTGTGCCGTTCGGCGGGCGGTCGACGAGGGAAAAATAGCGCGTTCCAGATACAACAGTTATCTTCGCATGTTCGAGGAAGCGGGGAAAATCAACGATTGGGATAACAAATATGGGAAATGAAGTTAAAGTGTGTTCGATAATATGCGGTGCGCCGTGCGGATTTGAAAAAAAGTTCGTTTCGGGTCTTGTAATTGCCGCTGACAGCGGTCTTGACCGCTGTATAAGCGGGGGTATAACTCCCGATATCGTGGTCGGCGATTTCGACAGCGCTCGTTCTATCGTTCCGCAGGGCGCGGAGGTGATCCGCGTGCAGCCCGAAAAGGATGATACGGATACGATATTGGCGGCGCGAATAGCAGTGGAGCGCGGCTACAACGAGCTTCGCTTCTTCTGCGCGTTTGGAGGGCGAATAAGCCATTCGCTGGCGAATATCCAGATGCTGCGGGCGCTGAAGTGCAAGGGCATTTGCGGCGCTTTGTTTGGGGAAACCGGCGTGATGTTTATGCTTCGGGAACAGAGTACAAGGCTGCCGAAATTTGACGGCTATCTTTCCGTATTCGCGCTTAGCGATACGGCGACGGTATCCGAAAGCGGCGTGAAGTACCCGCTTGATCATCACGAGCTGTCCAACGATTTTCCGCTTGGCGTAAGCAATGAGATAATTGATGATTTTGCCGTGCTTACAGTACATTCGGGTTTGTGCGCCGTGATCTTGGATAAATAACGCAAATCCGGTTTCTCCCACGCGTAGCGGGGGAGAAACCTTTTCAAGTATAATTTCCCGTTCTCCGAGCAAACTAGATAAAAACACCTAAAGGAGAACGATCATGGAAAAAATAGCCTTTTTTGACGCGAAACCATACGACAAAGAATGGTTTGATAAGATCAACAAAAAGTATGAGATAGTTTACTATGAAAGCCGTCTGCGTCCCGAAAGCGCTCGGCTTGCCGAGGGCTGTACGGCGGTGTGCGCGTTCGTGAACGACGTGATAAACGCGAAAACCATTGATACGCTTGTCGGGCTTGGAGTGAAGGTGCTGCTTATGAGGTGTGCCGGGTTCAACAATATCGCGCTTGCCGCAGCAAAGGACAGGATCAAAATACTGCGTGTTCCCGCATACTCACCGTATGCCGTTGCGGAACACGCTATGGGAATGATACTCGCGCTGAACCGTAAGATACCCCGCGCTTATATCCGCACCCGAGATTTCAACTTCAGTCTTGTGGGGCTTACGGGCTTCGACCTGCACGGAAAGACCGCGGGAATAATCGGCACGGGCAAGATAGGGCAGGCTTTTATGGAAATATGCAAGGGCTTTGGAATGAATATACTCGCCTATGACCCGCACCCCGCCGATATTGAGGGTGCGAAATATGTCGATACGGACGAGCTGTTCCGCGAAAGCGATATCATCTCACTGCACTGTCCGTTCACTCGCGAAACGCGTTATATCATTGACGATAACGCGATAGGCTTGATGAAAAAATCGGCGCTTATCGTCAACACATCGCGCGGTCAGCTGATAGACAGCGAAGCGCTGCTCTCCGCGCTGAACGAAAAGCGCATAGGCGGCGCGGCCTTGGACGTTTACGAGGAGGAAAGCGGACTGTTCTTCGAGGATAATTCGGATAAGATTGTCACCGACGAGGTGCTGTCGCTGCTTGTCAGCCGCCCGAATGTGCTGATAACCTCACATCAGGCGTTCCTCACCGAGGAGGCTTTGCGCGGGATAGCCGAGGTTACGCTGCAAAACTTCGACGACTATTTGTGCGGAAAAGAGCTGAAAAACGAGGTAGTATCCAAGTAATTCGGCTGCGCGTCGGCGTGTTGTGGAAAAAAACCATACCCCCTTGACAAATCTCGAAAACCATGATATAATATAATTGGCTGTGAAGATGTGTAAGTAGCGCTTTGAGGTTTGACACAGAGAATGAGCGTCGGCGGCTGTGAGCGTTCTGTCGGGCAAAAGCGTGAATTTCAGCATTGGAGCTTTTCGCGAGAAACTAAGCGGACGTTCGCCGCGTTAAGGCGGCTAAAGAGCGCGGGCGCGTTCGGGTTTTCCCGATGCTTTCCGCGAATTTGGGTGGTACCGCGGATCATTGTAATATCCGTCCCAAGGTCTTTGACTTTGGGGCTTTTTTGTTTTGGAAAGGAGATAAAATGAAAGATTTCAGCGACATTAAATCTCAGGTAAAGCAAGTGCTTGAGGAAGTAAAGGACGGCGTTCAGCTGTCGGATTTCTGGCAGAAGTATCTCGGGAAAACGGGCGTTATCTCGGGGCTTATGAAGGAGATGAAAAGCGTTCCTCCCGAAGAAAAGCCGACCTTTGGCAAGGCGGTGAACGAGGTTAGGGTGTGGGCGCAGGAGCTGTATAACTCAAAACAGTCGGAGATCAAGGAGTTTGAGCTGAAAAAGCGTTACGAGCGTGAAGCGGTGGACGTTACAATGCCCGCGTTGAAGCGCGCTCCCGCAAATCTTCACCCGATAACGCTGATAACGCAGCAGATGATATCCGTGTTCGCGGGAATGGGTTTTGAGGTGCTGGAATATCCCGAAATAGAGGACGACGACCATAACTTTACTCGCCTTAACGTACTTAAAGATCACCCTTCGCGCGATATGCAGGACACATTCTGGCTCACCGAGGACTTGCTTTTAAGGACGCATACATCTCCGGGGCAGATACGCACAATGGACGCCGAAAAGCCGCCGATAAAGGTGCTTGTGCCGGGCAAGGTGTTCCGTTCGGACTCGGACGCAACACATTCTCCGATGTTTATGCAAATGGAGGGCTTGGTAGTCGATAAGGGCATTACTCTGTGCGATTTGCAGGGTATGCTCGACCGGTTCGTACAGCAGATGTTCGGCAGCGGCACAAAAACGCGACTGCGCCCGTCTTATTTCCCGTTCACGGAGCCGTCTGTCGAGGTGGACGTTTCTTGCTTTGAGTGTGGCGGCAAGGGCTGCTCTTTGTGCAAGGGAACGGGTTGGATAGAGGTTCTTGGCGGCGGAGTAGTCAATAAAAAGGTGCTTGAAAACTGCAATATCGACCCCGAGGTTTACTCGGGCTTGGCGTTCGGTATCGGCGTGGAGCGCATTACAATGCTGAAGTACGGTATTCCGAATATGGGAATGTTCTTTGCGAACGATCTGGATTTCTTGAAACAATTTAAGGCGTAAGGGGGCGGCGAAATGAAAATATTATACAGTTGGCTTAAAGATTATGTGGATATAGACTGCAAGCCTTTGGAGCTTGTAGACAAGCTGTTTGGGGCGGGGTTCGAGGTAGAGGAAACGATATATCTCGGTCAGGATATTGAAAAGGTAGTTGTCGGCGAGGTGACTTCTATTGAAAAGTACGAGGGCACGCATCTGTATATCTGTCATGTTGACTGCGGAGAGTTCGGCGCTGATAACCTGATACTTACGGGCGCGGATAACGTGTTCAAGGGCGCAAAGGTTCCCGCGGCGGTGGTCGGAGCAAAGCTCCCGGGCGGTATAGAGATAGCTCCGCGGAAAATGGCGGGTATGATGAGCTACGGTATGCTGTGCTCCGGCGAGGAACTCGGAGTGAACGATGATTGGATAAAGGGCGCCGATGTTCACGGTATTCTGATACTTCCCGACAGCGCGAAGGTCGGCGAGGATATCAAGAAAACGCTTGATCTGGACGACTATGTGTTTGATATTTCTATCACGGCGAACAGACCCGATTGTCAGAGCGTTCTGGGTATTGCGAGAGAAGTCGCTGCTTTTCTCGGAAAACCGCTCAAAGAGCCGGATTATTGCTTCACTCGTACCGAGGTCACAAAGCCCGAGATATCTGTAACTGTTGACGCGCTTGACCTTTGCCCGCGCTATCTCGGCGATTATATCTACGAGGTGAAGCATTTTGAAAGTCCGCAGTGGATGAAGCGCAGACTTTCCGTGTGCGGTTTTTCGGCGATAGACGCTATTGTTGACGTTACAAACTATGTGCTGCTCGAGATCGGTCAGCCTATGCATGCTTACGACCTTGACACGCTGGACGGCAAGTCGATACTCGTGCGCCGCGCGAACGATGGCGAAACCATAATCACGCTTGACGAAAAGGAACGTAAGCTCACCCGCGATAATTTGCTTATCTGCGATAAGGTAAAGGGCGTAGGACTTGCGGGAATTATGGGTGGCTTGAATTCCGAGATCGAAGTGAAAACAAGCGAGATACTGCTTGAAGCGGCAAAATTCCGCCGCGACAACGTTCGCAAGACCTCGCGCGCGCTCGGACTTCATACTGACGCTGCCGCGCGTTTTGAAAAGGGTGTTGACGAGTACGGCGTTGAGTGCGGAATGAAACGCGCATTAAATCTTGTCGAGAAGCTCGGTATCGCAAAAATAGGCAATTCGAGTTTTGACGTTACTGCGGGCGAGGATAAGGGCGAAGCGAAGTTTGATGTTACGGTAACGAAGATAAATTCCGTTTTGGGAATTGACGTGCCGCAGTCGGATATCGTAAGAATACTGAAAGCCCTGCAATTCGGTGTTGAGGAGAACGGTGAAATGCTCTCCGTTACGGTTCCGCGCTGGAGAACGGACGTTGAGAACTATCAGGACATCGCGGAGGAGGTTATCCGCGAGTACGGATACGACCACGTTGTGCCGCGTTTTCTGGACAGTGCCAAGGTCACTAACGGCGGGCTTTCGTTCCTGCAAAATAAGGAGCTTTCCGCGAAAAAATACCTCTGTTCACAGGGCTTTTACGAGGTGCGCACGCTTGCGATGTACTCCGAGCGCGAGCTGGATATGATACTGCTCCCCAAGGACGCTCCGGAGCGCACCGCGATAAGGCTGCTGAACCCGATCACCGATAATCTCTCGATAATGCGTACCGTGATGTCGCCCTGTATGATAAACGTTATCGCGGACAATATCAAGACCGATCATTCGGCGGGACGCTTCTTCGAGATAGCGAACGTGTATCTCCCGAAATCTCTGCCGCTCACCGAACAGCCCGAGGAGCGCAAAACGCTCTGCATAGGTGTATACGGCGCGGACGAGAGCTTCTTCACGCTGAAGGAGACAATAGAGGGCTTTGCGGCGACAAACGGCTTAACGTTCAGATTTGAGCGCGGCGAGTGCAGCTATTTGCACCCCGGTATCTGCGCGGACGTCATTTGCGAGGGCAGGAAGATCGGACAGCTTGGCAAGCTGCGCTATGAGATCGTGAATGAGCTTAACATCGCCGAGGGCAAGAAGAGCGATCTTAACATCTTTCTTGCGGAGCTGGATTACTCTGTTCTGGAGAGCCTTTACAAGCGCGAGATGAAGTTCACCGCTGACAACGGCAAGGTAAAGGCAAAGCGCGATATCTCGCTTATCTGCGACAAGAAAACGCTCTGTGTGGAGATCGAGGACGTGATAAAGGCGGCAAGCGAAAAAGCGGTCGACGTCAAGCTTATCGACAGCTTTGAGAGCGAGAAGCTGGGGCTTGGTAAAAAGTCGCTGACGTTCACGATAACCTACGCGGGCGCGGAGGATATTACGGACGAGATCGCCGACAGCGAGACCGAGAACGCTGCCAACGCACTGAATGACAAGCTCGGCGCGGTGCGCAGAGTATAATTTCGTTACTGTATTTCTAGATAAGAAGTCCGCCTATAATATAAGCGGACTTTTTTGCATATCGGCGGCGTTGACTTTTTCGAGACATAAAGCCGCGTTATTCTGCGGCGGGTTGGGATGATTTTTCCGGCCTCTCTGAATATTTACCTAGAATAAAGCTTATGTTTGTGTCTGTTTTTGGTTCCAAGCCTCAAAAGAGAGCCCGGCGTTTTCCGGAACTTCAACCTCCTCAATATAATATCAAAATACAAGTGGTGCCGTCAGCTTGGTTTAAAGCCCACAATATTAGGTGGGGCAATTTCGTCTTTTTTCTTGTTTTTTGGATTTAACATACTTCAAGGATAGAACGGATTCTCCGTCCGATATGGCATAATGTGTACGGTTAATCGCACTCTTGCAAATTAGTATTTTTTATGCTATACTATAATAAACGAAGTTATGAGGGGTGACAACCATGATATCTGCGGCGCTTGCGGTTTTGGAAACAGAGGAGCAGCGCAACGAGCTTGCCGAGTTTTACAAGAAAAATAAAAACCGACTTTACAGGATAGCCTATTCAAAGCTGCATAACAGAGAAAGCTCGGAGGATGCCGTACAGGAAACTTTTTTACGGCTCGCAGCAAATCAAGAGCTCTTTTTTAGATTAAACAACAACGAACGAGTTACATTCGCGGGTGTTGTAGCCAGGAATGTTGCTGTTGATATGTATAAAAAAACTAACAAGGTCAATACAGTAGAGTTGTCTGAAAATATTTTGGACGATGATTCCGAAAATCCTCTTGAAGATGAATTGTTGTACAGGTTTACTAAAGAAAAGCTGTTAGAATTTGTGCGCGGACTGCCGCCGCTTCAAAGAGACGTTTTATATTTAAAAGCGGTTCACGGTTTGACGATACAAGAAACAGCGGCGAAATTAT
>DKXD01000143.1:562-4047 GCA_002492075.1 Ruminococcaceae bacterium UBA7135 | reverse complement strand
CCGAATCGCCCTCCACGATATACACTTCGCGGCGCGATACGTCGCGACTGCGGCAGTCAACAAACTTATCTATGCGATTGGTAAGGTCTATTTTTGCGGAAAGGTTCGCAATGCTTGATGAGCGCACCTTTTCCGCGTTCTCGCGGGAACGCTTGTTTACAAGGACTCTCTCGGCTATCTTCACAGCCTCGTCTGGATTTTCCAAGAAATACACTTCAAGCTGGTGTTTGAGCCAATCCGTCATCGCATCCTTTATGAACACGTTCGTAACAGCTTTTTTAGTCTGGTTGGCGTAGCTCGCCTGCGTGGAAAAGTTAGAGGATATAAACACCAAGCAATCCGCGATATCGTCCCACTTTACAGACTTTTCGCCTTTGTTATACTTGTTGTTGGTCTTTAAGTAGCCGTCTATCTGCGACAAAAACGCGCGTTTCATTGCATCGTCGGGGGAACCGCCGTGCTCCAACCACGAGGAGTTGTGGTAATGCTCAACGAAATGCAGTTCCTTTGAAAACGTGAACGCAACGTTCATTTTCAGCTTGTACTCTTCCTTGTCCTCGCGGTCCTTTCCCTGACGGGAAGCCTGCCAATACTGCGGCACGGTAAGCGACTTATCGCCCACGACTTCTTTCAAATAATCGAAAATTCCGTCCTCATAAAGAAAAGTCTTTTCGTCAAATTCGCCAAGTTCGTTTTGAACGCGGCGCAGGAACTCCACGCCGCCGTTGACGACCGCCTGTCTGCGCAGCATATCGTCAAGGTACTCCGCGCCGACGCCGATGTCCGTAAAGACCTCAAGGTCGGGCTTCCAGTGTATCTTCGTACCCGTTTTGTCAGTCTTAGACTTAACGAACCCGCGTTCGTCATCGGTAACGTTGAAGCCCTTTTCAAAGCGCAGCGAATACTTCCAAGTGCCGTTGCAGCTCTCGACGTCCATATATTCGGAAGCGAACTGCGTCGCGCACAGACCCAAACCGTTCAGTCCCAGCGCGAACGAATAGTTCTCACCGCTGTTGTTGTCGTATTTTCCGCCCGCGTACAGCGTGCAGAACGCAAGCTCCCAGTTATATTTATCCTCGCTCTTATTAAAATCTATGGGGATGCCGCGCCCGAAATCCTCTACGGTAATGGACTTGTCCGCCCAGAGAGTAATGATTATTCGTTTGCCGAAGCCCTCGCGCGCCTCGTCTATCGAGTTCGAGATGATCTCAAACACTGAGTGCCGGCATCCTTCAACACTGTCCGATCCGAATATTACCGCGGGACGCAGACGCACCTGATCAGGGCCTTTAAGTGCCTTTAAGTCGTTGTAATTTGATTGTTTAGCCATTTTGTCCTACACCTTTATTTCTAAAATACAAATTCAATTATATTATACCATATTTTGTTGTAAATTGCAATACCCACCGCAAAAATTTGTGGTGGGTAGATTATCACTGCATAATGCCCTCTGATTGTAACCTAATTAAGTAAAATTGTTGCAGCCACTCCGGCTCTTCGTCAATTTTGTCTGCTAATCGCTTCAATCTGCGCTTTCCAACGCGCCTGTCAAGTATCGCGAACATTCTGACAATGGCATTTTCATCGGTAAGACTAAGTTCTATCTGCTGATTAAGATAATCGTGCGCCGCCTTGTATAGATGACGTATCAAAAAGCTGCCGCCGTTTACTAAATCGATTTCAAGGAATTTGAGATATTCAAGGAATTTGAGATATTCAAGGAATTTGAGATAAGTATCAATGCCGTATTTCTCAAGATACATCTTCTTGTTTTCCTGCCACTTTTCCCAGTACTTGTTATGAGTGGTTCGAAATACCTCTTTCCCGTCAAATTTCACAGCAACACATTCAACCTCATCATCAATACCATGTGAATGAGTGCAGAAAAAACGCAGTCTGCCGCGGAGGGCTTGCGCAAGGAAATCACGCTCATAGCGCGCCTTGAATCCGCTCCACGAACCGCCAATATTATTACGCATAAGTTATCCCCTCAACTTCTAACCTAATTAAGTAAAATTGTCGCAGCCACTCCGGCTCTTCGTCAATTTTGTCTGCTAATCGCTTCAATCTGCGCTTTCCCGTGCGCCTATCGAGCAGCGCGTACATTCGCGCGAGTGCATTTTCACCGTAAAGGCTCTTTTCTATCGAAGAGTTTATGACCTTATGCGCGGTATAATACACCATATGTGCATCAACCACGCCGTTTTCCAAAGCGGCATATATTCCCCTTTCCCACGCTTCGGGCTGCGTTAAGCCGCCCGTCTTAGAGATCGCGCGCCACAAATCCGTTACCGCAACCCTGTCAAAACGGAAATATTCGCCCAACAACAGTTCCCGTCCGTTAAAACGCACTAAAGACATATCCTCGGGACGCTCGCCGCAAACGGGGCAATAATACCGAATTATTCCCCTCAACTTTTCCGCTAGAAACTCCTCCTCAAGCCTTTTTCTGATCGGATCCCAAAACACAGAGCCATTCCTCCTTATTTAAAGGTCACGAAAAACCGCTCGCTTTTTTCGTTCCGGCACGTCGCCGCTGCGGACAACCGTCAACTGTTTCGGTTTCCCGCCGCGTACTCTCCGCAGTTCACGTCCAAAACCGTGCGCACGGGCTGTATAAGCGAATCCTCGTACTGTGCTTTCCACTGCGGCTCCCATTGCATAGAGCCGTCCGCGCCGATACTGTCAACGGTATCTCCGCTCTTTATCGGAAACTCGTTTTCAAACTGATAGCTCGCGATGTTGTAAACGTAATTTACGGCATGGTTCGGGTCGATACCGTGGAAATGCAGCTGCACGTCTGCCGCGCCAAACGCATAAAATCCGAGCGTATCAACGATCATATCGTCCGTGCCGTTTATCGTGAAAAAACGCGCGTTCACCGCAAGTCTGATAAACCGCCCCGAGAGGTCGTATTGCTTGCACTCCCGGAACTGTTCGGGAGTTGTGAGCTTGCCGCTGCCGACCATGTAAATAGCCTTACAGGTCGGATAGCATTTCAAAGCCGCGCCGACCTGCGCCAGCAGAAGCTCCGCCTGCTGTTTATAATGCAAAGCGCCCGCCAGCATCGCGAAAACGTTCACGCAATACTTTGCATTATCAATTATCTCCGTGCCGTCCCGAACATCCCAGAACTGACTGCGCTTCAGCTCGTCGATCTCGGTCTTGAACTCGCACGGCGCAAGGAAATCCGCCAGCACGGGAACTTTATCGCCGCCCTTGAACTCCCCTACAAAATTCGCACAAGAGAACATCGGCATATCGGGCTTGTCGCTGATATTCTCGACCACGCCTATATTGGCTTCCAAAGCTGCTTTGAGAGCCTCGGGAGAGGCGGTTTCTGGCAGCTCGTCAAAAAGCAGCTGCGCCATAAGCAGCTCCTGTTCGGGGGCTTTCTGTGATGTGTCTTGATCTAAAACTTGCTTGCTCATAATTTTACTCCTTATTTAAATTTAAAATTTGAGAACCGCTCACTTCGCTTCGCT
>DKXD01000143.1:0-247 GCA_002492075.1 Ruminococcaceae bacterium UBA7135 | reverse complement strand
GAGAACCGCTCACTTCGCTTCGCTCAATTCGCTAGCCGAGCGACATTTGCACGCTCTCCGCTCTCTTCGCTCACTGCGAGCGTATAAACGTCGCTCGCTTTCTCAAATTTTCTGCGCCGCCACAGAGCTGTCTTGTTCGGAGCGCTTCGTAATGCGCTTTTGTAGCATCACCGTGTCAACAATTCGCTTTATAATGCTAATTTATGTGCGGCAGCCCGCAAAAAAGTCAACTATTTTCCCGGGTCTA
>DKXD01000047.1:1036-11106 GCA_002492075.1 Ruminococcaceae bacterium UBA7135 | reverse complement strand
GCCGTTTGGCAGGGGAATAATAAAAATCCGCAAATATAAAAAAGCTCTTGCATTTTGCGGAAATATGTGATAAAGGAATAGTGTAATTTATTTTTAGATAATCGGAGGTTTAATAATGAAAATTTTGTATGCGGCTAGTGAAGCGCTGCCTTTTGCGGCGAGCGGCGGACTTGCGGACGTTGCGGGTTCTTTGCCTAAAGCGCTTGTTCAGGCGGGGCACGACGCAAGAGTTGTTATGCCTTATTATGTAAACACCATAAAGCCCGAACAGAAAGAGAAAATGCGCTTTATCACCAATTTCACCGTGCCTGTCGGCTGGAGAAGTCAGTACTGCGGCGTTTTTTCACAGGAAGTAAACGGCGTTACATATTATTTCCTTGATAACGAATTTTATTTTAAGCGCGATAACGGTCTTTACGGATATTACGACGACGCGGAGAGATATGTTTTCTTCAGCCGCGCCGTTCTTGAAATGCTGCGCCATATCGATTTCCACCCGCAGATCATCAACTCCAATGACTGGCAGTGCGCTCTTATTCCCGTGTACCATAACCTGTTCTATAAGAACGAGTGGGGCTTCGGCGATATAAAGAATGTGTTCACAATCCATAATATCGGCTATCAGGGTCAGTATGGTCTTGACCTTGTAAAGGACATCGTGGGAATACCTCCGCAGAACGTCAATATTATCGAGTACGACCACGATATCAACTTTATGAAAGGCGCTATCGAAGTAGCCGACAAGGTAACTACCGTTTCTCCGACCTACGCGACTGAGATACTTGATCCGTGGTTCTCGCACGGTCTTGACAGAATTCTCCGCAACAAGCAGTACAAGACAACGGGCTTCTTGAACGGTATCGACGTAGACCTTTACAATCCCGAAAAGGATCCGACCATAGCAGCGAAGTTCTCCGCAAAGAATCACAAGGGCAAGGCGGCTTGCAAGGCGGCTATCTTTGAGGAATTCGGTATGCCGCAGTATGATATTCCGTTGCTGGCAATGATTTCCAGATTTGCGGATCACAAGGGCTTTGATCTTGTAAAATATGTGTTTGACGAGATCATCGCTACAGATATCCAAGTGGTTATACTCGGTTCCGGCGAACGTCAGTACGAGGACTTCTTCCAGGAAATGCATTGGCGTTATCCCGATAAGGTGGGCTTCTACAAGGGCTACAACCCCACGCTTGCCAAAAAGATTTACGCGGGCGCGGATATGTTCCTTATGCCGTCCAAGAGTGAGCCGTGCGGTCTTGCTCAGATGATAGCGGCAAGATACGGCACTGTGCCGATAGTCCGCGCAACGGGCGGTCTTAAGGACAGCATAATCGACGCGGGCGATGAGGGAATAGGCTTTACGTTCCAGAGCTACAACGCTCACGATATGCTCAACGCAATTCGCCGCGCGAAGGGGTATTACGACAACAAGGCGGAGTGGGGCAAGCTGATGACCCGCGCTATGAAGACCGATTTCAGCTGGGCGCAATCGGCGAAGCTTTATATCGGTTTGTACAAGGAGCTTACCGGCGAATAATTTAACAACTTAACGCGGCAGGGCTAGGTCGAAAGATCGGTTTTGCCGCGTTTTTCAGGGGGATTATGGAGGGTTTTGGAATTATCGAAGCAGCGAAGGAGATCTGCGGTCTGCTTGATAAGCTAGACGTGAAATACGCGATCCGTAGAAAAGACGATAACGAGTATTCGTATCTTGAGGAAAACGAGCTGTCGATAAGGCTGCCAAATCCTTATGTCAGCCACGCGATATTTATAAATCTGCAAAGAGAAATATCGTTGTTTTTTGCAAATTGGCACGCGCATTACTGCTATGAAGAAGCGGATTTTTCCGAGCTTTGCGAAACGCTTGCCGCAATTTTGAAGAACGCGGTCTGCAGCGCATCTGTTTTTCTCGGTGAGGGTGAGGAGTGGAACGGCAGCGTTTTAGCTGAAAAATCGAACGTTGAGGGCAAACCTCCCGAGGAAACGTTTGTGGGAAGCCGAATTATGGCGCAGGTATACAAGGAACAGTGGGAAAAGAGCGGTGCAGAGGTGCAGTTTGTTTTTTGGGATCCGAAATACAATAAAAAAGTAATTATAGAGAGGAAAGGTTAGTATGAAAAAGAGTATCAACTACGCGCTTTGCTATGCGATTTTGGCGATGATAGGCGGTGTATTCTACCGCGAGTTTACGAAATTCAACGATTTTGAGGGAATAACGGCTCTCGGCAAGGTACATACGCATTTCTTTGCGCTCGGAATGATAATGTATCTGATAATAGCTCTGTTTGCGCGGCATTATGATCTGTACGGTGAGAGGATGTTCAAGGTGTTCAGAGCAATTTACAACGTTGGCGTACCTCTGACAGGTATAATGCTGGTTGTCCGCGGAGTTTTTGATGTGCTCGGCACGGAGCTTTCCAAGGGAGCGAACGCGGCGATCTCCGGTATCGCGGGTATAGGGCATATTCTTGTGGGAGTTGGAATAGTACTTTTGCTCATCAGCTTGAAAAAGTGCGCCGACACCTCTGACAAAGAAAAAACAGCGGTATAACGCGAACTATCCCTCGTCATTGACGGGGGATATGTGATAATTTAGGTAAATTTCACTTTTTTTGTTTTTAACCCTTGAAAAATTTACCGATATGTGATATAATAAATAGGATAAGTGTAAATATAATTGAAAGGAATGTTGGCGTTATGGCTAAAATAGCTGTCCTCGGCTATGGAGTGGTTGGCTCGGGTACGGTCGAGGTGTTCTATAAAAATAAGGAAAATCTGGAAAAAAAGGCGGGGGAACCGCTGGATATCAAGTATATACTTGATGTTCGGGACTTTCCCGACAGCCCGTATGCCGATAAATTCGTCAAGGATTTCAACATTATCCTGAACGATCCCGAGGTCGGAGTTATCGCGGAGGTCATCGGAGGTCTGAAATATTCTTACGGGTATGTTAAATCGGCTTTGGAAGCGGGAAAGAGCGTCGTTACCTCCAACAAAGAGCTGGTAGCCGCAAAGGGCGCGGAGCTTCTGGCTATCGCCAAGGAAAAGAACGTAAACTTCTTCTTTGAAGCGAGCGTTGGCGGCGGTATCCCGATAATCAAGCCTATCCACGCGTGTCTTGAAGCGAACGAGATAGACGAGATAGCAGGCATACTAAACGGCACGACCAACTTCATATTGACTAAAATGATACGCGAAGGCATGGATTTTGCCGACGCGCTTAAAATAGCACAGGAGCTTGGCTATGCCGAGCACGATCCTACCGCCGATGTAGAGGGCATAGACGCTTGCCGAAAGATATGCATACTGGCGTCTTTGGCGTTCGGGAGACACGTTTATCCCGATAATGTACACACCGAGGGCATTACGAAAGTAACGCTTCGTGACGTTGAATATATGGAGAGCTTCGGCGCAAAAATAAAGCTTATCGGCTGCGCACGCCGTGAGGACAACGACGAGATATCTATCGGAGTGTTCCCTGCGGTCATCAAGGACGAAAGCCAGCTTGCGGGAGTAAACGATGTGTTCAACGCGATCTTGGTTCGCGGGGACGCCACGGGAGACGTGGTGTTCTACGGAAAGGGCGCAGGCAAGCTGCCTACGGCTTCCGCGGTGGTGAGCGATATCGTATCGGCTGTGAAACATTCCGATACAAGCCGTTCGCTTACGTGGTCGGACAGCGACCAAAGCTTTGTTCGTCCTTTCGAGCGTTTTATGTGCGGGAACTACATCAGGCTCACAGCCAAAAACGCGGACGCTGCCAAGGCGAGTGTTAAGGAGGTATTTGGAAACGTTGAGTATTTGTCCTCAAAAAATCAGCCCGAAAATGAGCTTGCGTTCGTGACGGGTGTTATGAGCGAAAAGGAAGCTGTTGACGCCTGCGGTAAAATGGCGGAAAGCGCGGAGGTCACTGCTAGGATTCGTGTTCTGGATTATTGATTTGAGGAGGAAGTGCGATGAGTGAGTTGAAGTATAAACGCATATTGCTGAAGCTTAGCGGCGAGGCGCTGGCGGGCGACAAGGATATGGGTCTGGATTTTCCGACTATCGAGAATATTTGCATGAGTATCAAAAAGACTGCCGATGCGGGTGCGCAGATAGGGATCGTTGTCGGAGGAGGAAATTTCTGGAGAGGCAGAGACGACAAGACCACCGACCGCGCCAGAGGAGACCATATCGGAATGTTGGCGACCGCTATGAACGCGCTTGCTGTGGCTGACGTGTTGGAAGAGCTTGGCGCTACGGTGCGCGTGCAGACCGCGATTACTATGCAGCAGGTGGCGGAGCCGTTTATACTGGGAAAAGCGCTGCGGCACATGGAGAAAGGTCGCATTGTGATTTTCGGATGCGGAACCGGCAACCCGTTCTTTTCGACAGACAGCGCGGCGGCTCTTCGCGCGGCGGAACTCAAAGCGGACGTTATTCTCAAGGCGACTATGGTAGACGGAATATATGATAAAGACCCCAAGAAGTTCTCCGATGCTGTGAAGTATGATGTTATCACTCATCATGAGGTACTTGTTAAGCGGCTGCAGGTAATGGACAGCACAGCGGCTTCAATAAGCACCGACAACAATATTCCTATTATAGTTTTCGATCTTCACCGCCCCGATAACATCTATGACGCTGTTATCGGCAAGCAGATCGGAACGCTCGTTACAAAACATAAACCGAAAGAGGAGTAATATTATGAAAGAAGTTCTTGATAATACTAAAGAGAGAATGAACAAGTGCATAAACGCTTTGGAAAGTGAGCTTGGCACTATCCGTGCGGGCAGAGCAAATCCCACTGTACTTGATAGGATCACAGTGGATTACTACGGCGCGCCCACGCCGATAAACCAGATGGCAAGCGTTTCCGTGGCGGAGGCGAGAATACTTGTCGTTCAGCCGTATGACGCTTCGCAGCTGAAGCCTATCGAAAAGGCTATTCAGGCGTCCGATCTCGGAATAAATCCCACGAACGACGGCAGAGTGCTGAGAATAGCGTTCCCACAACTTACCGAGGACAGGCGTAAGGAGCTTTGCAAGCAGGTGTCAAAGATCTGCGAGGAGAGCAAGGTCGCTGTGCGTAACGTTCGCCGCGACGCGATGGACAAGATTAAGTCAAAGAAAAAGGCGAACGAGATCACCGAGGACGATGTTAAGGAAGCGGAAAAGGATATTCAGAAGCTGACCGATAAGTTCGTTGAGAAGATCGACAAGATCGGTGAGGAAAAAGATAAGGAAATAATGGCTATTTGATGAACGAAACAAATGTACCGAGTCATATCGGCTTTATTATGGACGGAAACGGGCGCTGGGCGAAAAAACGCGCAATGCCACGTAATTTCGGACACAAGCAGGGCGCGGCGGTGTTCAAGAAAACGATAAACTGGTGCCGCGAGTTGGGAATTCGCGCGGCGACATTCTATGCGTTTTCAACAGAGAACTGGAAACGTCCTGAGGACGAGGTAAAGGGGATAATGAATCTTCTGCGTCAGTATATAAAGGACATTCGGGAAATGGCTCGTGAGAACGTGCGGTTTGTCTTTATCGGCGAACTGACAGCGTTTGACGAGGACATACGAACCGAGCTTTTAGATATAATGGAGGATTCCAAGCAGTATACGGATTTTATTGCGGGCGTGGCGCTAAACTACGGCGGCAGAGCCGAGATCGCCAAAGCGGCGAGGGAACTTGCGGCAAAATGCGTCTTGGGTGAAATGCGTCCGGAGGATATCACCGAGGACTTAATCGAAAAGCGGCTTTATACAAGTGAATTTCCTCCGCTTGACTTGGTGATACGACCCAGCGGCGAGCAGCGTTTATCCAATTTCCTTATATGGCAGGCGGCGTATGCGGAGTTTGTCTTTATGGACGTGCTTTGGCCCGATTTTAAGAAAAAAGACCTGGAATATGCGATCCAAGAGTACGCGGGGCGTTCCCGCAGATTTGGCGGAATATAGCTCGGTCGGAAAGGGGCGTTTATGCTCAAAAGAATTATATCCGCGGCTGTGGGAGTAGTTATCGGAGTAACCGCGCTGGTGTTGGATAACTTCTACGTTTATCTTGGACTGATATCGGTATTTTCTGCAATAGGCGTGTGGGAGCTTATTCACGCGGTGAAGTGCGACAAGCATAAGTTTCTTACTTGGTTCTGCGTGATATTCGCTTTAGCGGTGCCGTCGCTTATCGTTATTGAACAGCTAAAACCTTATAGGTTTATGGCGTTTCTGTTTCTGGCTATGATATTGTCGTGTACGATGCTGTTCGGTCATAAGTCGGTAACTTTTGTTGACGTTGCTTGCTGCGGCGCCGCGACTTTCATAATTCCCATGGCTCTTAGCTGCATTATTTCGACACGGAATTTGTATGAAGATTATCTGCCCGGAGTTTTTTTGCTGGTGTATCTTCTTTTTTGCGCTTGGCTGGGAGATTCGGGAGCGTTCTTTGTCGGAACGTTTCTCGGTAAGCACAAGCTTTGCCCCGAAATAAGCCCCAAAAAGACCGTTGAGGGAATGATCGGCGGTATTTTGACAGTAGGCGTTGCTGTAACTATCCAATGTCTTGTTTACAATCTCGTGCTGCCGAGCACTTTGAAGATGAATTACGCGGTAATCATTCCTGTTGGAATGGTGGCTTCCGTACTTGGGGTTCTGGGAGATCTTTCCATGTCGGTTATAAAGCGTCAGTACAGCATCAAGGATTTCGGCAACATTATGCCGGGTCACGGAGGGATACTTGATAGGTTCGACAGCGTGTTGTTTGTCGCTCCATTTATTTACATGGTGTTTAGTTTTCTGTCACCGGTTATGTAATATGCACGGTCCCCATTCGACAACCGAATGGGTGATTTTGTCGATAGGGAGCGAAAGCTGCCGCATTTCGGCTTTATTCCGCATTGGGCGGTAAAAGTCAAGGGCAGATGCGGAAATTTGAAGAAATAAGCGGGGTAACTATGGATACAATAGTATTGTTGGGTTCTACGGGTTCGATAGGCAAGCAGACATTAGAAGTGTGCAAGGCGCATAATATAGCAGTGAGAGCGTTGTGCGCTAACAACAACGTCGAGCTTCTTGAACAGCAAGCGCGTGAGTTTATGCCCGAATACGCCGTTATTGCGGACGATTCGCTTTTCGGCGACTTAAAGCAGCGCCTTTTGGATACGAGCGTGAAAGTCCTTGCGGGCGAAAAAGGGCTGTGCGAAGTCGCAGCTTTGCCGGGCTGCAAGATAGTAAACGCGATAGTGGGAATGGCGGGGCTTGTTCCTACTCTTTCCGCAATAAAAGCGGGCAACGATGTCGCTCTTGCAAATAAAGAAACGTTGGTCGCGGGCGGAAATCTTGTGATCGACGCGGCGCAGCGTTACAAAGTGAGCCTTATACCTATTGACAGCGAACACTCGGCGATTTTCCAATGTTTGCAGGGCGCGGGTGAAAATCGTTTCTCAAAGATCATACTCACAGCGTCGGGCGGACCGTTCTTCGGAAAAACACGCGCAGAGCTTGCCGCCGTCACTAAAGAGCAGGCGCTTGCTCACCCGAACTGGGATATGGGCAACAAGATCACGATAGACAGCGCCACGCTTATGAACAAGGGCTTGGAGCATATAGAGGCTGTGTGGCTGTTCGGCGCGAAGCCCGAGGAGATCGAAATAGTGGTTCAGCGGCAGAGCGTGATACACTCGGCGGTGGAGTTTCTTGACGGAGCGATAATAGCGCAGCTTGGCAGCGCTGATATGCGTTTGCCGATACAATATGCGCTGACTTATCCCGAACGGCTGGAATGTCCCGCGAAGAAGTTCTCACTGGCGGAGATCGGGGAGCTTACGTTTGCCAAGCCCGACGAGGAGACATTCGTGTGCCTTGCGGCTGCAAAGAAAGCGATAGCAAGGGGCGGGAATGTCCCTTGCGCGTTAAACTGCGCTAACGAAGCCTCGGTACGGCTGTTTCTTGAGGATAAAATACGCTTCCTTGATATCGGAGAAACGGTATCTGAAGCTATTGAGAATATAAAATTTATAGAAAAACCAACACTTTATGATCTGCTTGATACTCAAAAGGCAGCCGAAGAATATGTTATGAAAAGGTTTGGATACTCCAAATAAACGGGAGGAAATATGTCGATAGTTATAGCTATACTGGTCTTTTGCGTGATAATTCTGCTGCACGAATTCGGGCATTTTATCGCCGCGAAGGCGTGCGGTATATATGTTAAAGAGTTTGCGCTTGGAATGGGTCCGAAATTGCTGAAAAAACAGGGAAAGGAGACTCTGTATACCTTGCGCGCGATACCGATAGGAGGTTTTTGCGCTTTTGAGGGCGAGGACGGGGGCGCGACCGAGGAAGAGATCGCCGAAAATCCCAGAGCGTTTAACGCTCGTCCCGTATGGCAGCGAATGATCGTTATTCTTGCGGGACCGCTTATGAATCTTATTCTGGGACTTATCGTAGCTGTTATTATGGTATGCAGTATGGACTCTGTACCCACAACGATCATTCACTCTTTTGAAGAAAACAGCGTAACAAGCGAGTATTTGCATCCCGGCGATGAAATTATAAGCGTCGAGGGTATGCGCGTGTTCACCGACAGAGATATAAGCTATAAGCTTCAGACAAGCGGCGAACGCAACGACAAGGGAAATATGGTCTTCGACTTTAGGGTTATGCGAAACGGCGAGGTGATCGATATCCCCGGAGTTGAGTTTGTGACAACGGAAAACGAGGATGGTTCTGCGAATATACACTATGACTTTGCGATATTGGCAAAGGAAAAGACATTCGGCTTGGTGATAAAGCAAGGCTGGCGCGAAAGCTGTTCTACGGCACGAATAATCATTATGACTTTGTTTGATATGATCCGAGGCAAGTACGGTTTAAACGATCTTTCCGGACCTATCGGCGTAGGCACGGTGATCTCGGACGCGGTAAAAACAATGTCGCTTGAGGACTTGCTGTATATCATAACGCTTATCACGATAAACGTCGGTGTGTTTAATCTGCTGCCGATACCCGCGTTGGATGGCGCCCGGTTTATTTTCCTGCTTATTGAGCTTATCCGCCGAAAGCCCGTAAAACCCGAAGTAGAAGCAAACATTCACGCTGTAGGAATGCTTTTGATGATGGTTCTTATGGTGGTAGTGACGTTTAATGACATTATTAAGCTGTTTACGGGAGGCTTTGCAGCGTGAGGAATGTAAAAAAAGTAAGGATCGGGGCTTTGGAGTTTGGGGGCGGAAAAATATACGTGCAGTCTATGCTGAACGTTCCCGCCGAGAATATCCCTAAGAGTGTAGAGCAAGCTAAAACTCTTGAAAAAGCGGGCTGCGAGATAATTCGCGCCGCCGTGCCGAGAGTTGAGGACGTTCCGCTTATCACGGCTTTAAAAAATGCGGTGAATGTTCCTATAGTCGCTGATATCCACTTCGATTACAAAATAGCGCTGGCGTGCGTTGAAGCGGGCGTTGATAAAATTCGCATAAATCCCGGTAATATCGGCAGCGCGGAGAACGTTCGCAAAGTGGCGGACGCTTGCCGCAAAAACGAAGTTCCGATACGCATTGGAGTAAACGGCGGCTCTTTGGAAAAGGAGTTACTGGCGAAGTACGGCAAGCCTACTCCCGAAGCTCTTGTGGAAAGCGCGTTAAATCATGTTAAGCTGCTTCAAGAATGTGACTTTGACGATATTGTCATTAGTATCAAATCTTCGGACGTTAAACTTACGATAGCCGCTTATAGGATGCTGGCGGAAAAAACGTCTTATCCGCTTCATCTTGGAGTTACCGAAGCGGGAACGGAGCGAATGGGGATTATAAAATCTTCTGTAGGGATAGGCTCGCTGCTGTGCGACGGCATAGGCGAAACTATACGCGTATCGCTTACCGCAGATCCTCTTCGAGAAGTTTATGCCGCAAAAGATATACTTAAAGTATGCGGAATGGGCGGCGGCGCGGAGATCGTTTCCTGCCCAACTTGCGGAAGAACAAAGATCGACCTTATCCGACTTGCGAGAGAAGTGGAGGATATGCTGCGCGGAGTGGACAAGCCCATAAAGGTTGCCGTTATGGGCTGCGCGGTGAACGGTCCGGG
>DKXD01000047.1:0-741 GCA_002492075.1 Ruminococcaceae bacterium UBA7135 | reverse complement strand
GGGCTGCGCGGTGAACGGTCCGGGAGAAGCGCGGGAAGCCGATATCGGTGTTGCGGGCGGAAATGGAGAGGGGCTTCTCTTCAAAAAGGGAGAAATACTTCGCAAGGTTCCCGAGGACAAGATATTGGAAGAATTGAAAAAAGAAATAGATCTGTTATGAGAAAGGAAAATCGCAAATGAGCAGTACGCTTTCGGAGCTGTTTGAAAGTATTGAATTTGAGCCGACAATTGCAAACGGTAAAGTTATTAAGATAGTTCAAGATAAACAGAGGAATGCTTTGAATATCAATTTACAGCTGGACGAGCTTGTTCCGATGGAAAAGCTTTTTAACGCGAACGGTTTGATATCGGGCGCTCTTGAAGGCGTTAATGTAACTATCTATCCGAAGTATTTCCCGGAGATATTTGAGGAGGATTACATATACGATATAATTGAGCTTCTTAAAAAGAAGAACAGCTCCGTGAACGGGTATCTTGACGGCGCGGAGATCTCCGATGACGGCAGCGTTTTTGAAATAACCCTGAAATCGGGCGGAATGAATATTCTCGAGGGCTTGGGGATAGACAAAAAGATAGAGACATATGTTAAAGGCTTTTTCGACAAAATTATTACAATAAAGTTTTCATCTCCTAACGAGCAGACCCCCGAGGAGCTCCTTTCAGCGGAGCAGCCCGTTGTGGTAATCGATTCGCTGTCGACTGACGCTCCCGCGCCTAAATCTCAGAACGGATATTCCGGCA
>DKXD01000060.1:7376-9452 GCA_002492075.1 Ruminococcaceae bacterium UBA7135 | reverse complement strand
CGGAGAAAGCCGCGCGGAAAAGCTGTTGTCGGGGTATCCTATAATTAAGGCAAGAGATTATGCGGCTGTTGACAGCGAAAACGCGGTCGTTATTCTGGGAAAAAACGCTCGCTGCAAGATAAATTCGGCACTGAGCGTGATAGTTGACGGCGACGAGCTGTTCGATAGTCTTCCGCGCGATGTTCAGCTTATATCCTGCGGAGTTTCACCGAAAAACACCGTTTCGATAACATCGCGAACACCCGAAAAGCTTACGCTGTCGCTGAACCGTTCGATACGCACCGCAAGCGGTATCTGCGAGCCGCTGGAGCTCCCCGTAAAAGCTTTGGAAAGCGTTTCCGAGTACGACATTATGGCGGCGTTTGCCGCAAATCTGCTTTTGAAATAACGCGCTCCCCCGCGGCTGCTGCTGCGAGGGAGCGTCTTGTATTCTACTATTGAGATCTTAGAGGATCATTCGTTGTCTTGAAGAGCGTCGTAGCCGCTTTCGCCCGTGCGTACCTTAACAACATCAACCACATCATAAACGAATATCTTTCCGTCGCCGATCTTTCCGGTGTAAAGAACGGATTTCGCTGTTTCAACGACAGTTTCCACAGGAACCTTACATACAACTATTTCCATTTTTATCTTGGGCAGCAAATGCGTTTCGATAGGAACGCCGCGGTAATATTCGGTAGCGCCTTTCTGCATTCCGCAGCCGAGAACGTTCGTGACGGTCATACCCGTAATGCCGATTGCCGACATCGCGTTCTTGAGAGCTTCGATATGCTCTTGTTTGGTAATAATAACGACCTTGGACATACGGCTGCCCTCGGAGGGCGTATATTTCTTGTGAATTACGGGCACATCGCTTGCCGCGTCCGCCGCCTTTGCCTCGACCTTTGCAAGCGTATCGACCTCTTTGTCGCGTCCCGAAGCGGTAGTTTCAACCTGCATAGAGGGGATAAAGTCCGCGTAAGAGCTTGGAAGTCCGTGTTCTGTAGCGTCCAGACCAACGATCTCCTCGTGGCGGGAAACACGCAGACCGATGGTTTTTTTGATGATCAGAAATGTAAGCGAGATTGCCGCCGCCGTCCAAGCGCATATCGATACGACACCGAGCGCCTGAATTCCAAGCTGCCCCCAGCCGCCGCCATAGAACAGACCTTTAACGGGTTCTCCGCCAACTCCGATGTTCTGACCGCTGCCGGTAGCGAACAAACCGACTGCCAAAGTACCCCAGATACCGTTGCAGAAATGAACACCGACCGCACCGACGGGATCATCGATCTTAAGCTTGTAATCGAGCAGCCAAACGCCGAATACTACGAGGAATCCCGAAACCAGACCGATTATAGCCGAGCCTAAACAGTCAACGTCAGCGCAGGGAGCGGTAACGCCTACCAAGCCCGCCAGAGACGCGTTCAGGCACATCGAAACGTCGGGCTTGCCGTTCTTCAGCCAAGTGAAGATCATAGTCGTGCACGTCGCGACTGCGGGAGCAACCGTTGTTGTGAGGAATATTCTCGCAAGGCTTTCCACGCTGTTTGCGGCGGCTCCGTTAAAGCCGTACCAGCCGAACCACAGAATGAATACGCCCAACGCGCCCAAAGTCATCGAGTGACCGAGAATAGCGCGGGGTTTGCCGTCCTTTCCGAATTTGCCGATGCGCGGACCCACCATAGCCGCACCGATAAGCGCGCACATACCGCCGCACATATGTATCGCCGCAGAACCCGCGAAGTCAACGAAACCGAGGTTTGCAAGCCAGCCGCCGCCCCATACCCAGTGAGCCTCTATCGGGTATACTATTGCGGAGATCACTCCCGAATAAATGCAGTAACTTATGAATTTCGTGCGCTCCGCCATTGCGCCGGACACGATAGTCGCCGCGGTCGCGCAGAATACTAAGTTGAACACGAATTCCGCGCATCTGTCGAAATTCGAGAAGTTTCCGAGAATATCCAGCGTCGGCAAGCCTATCAAGCCTCCCAGAGCGTCCTCGCCGAGCATAAGCCCGAAGCCTATCAGCACGAATACCACCGTACCGATACAGAAATCCATAAGGTTTTTCATGATGATGTTGCCGGCGTT
>DKXD01000060.1:6392-7090 GCA_002492075.1 Ruminococcaceae bacterium UBA7135 | reverse complement strand
TTTCATGATGATGTTGCCGGCGTTCTTTGCTCTTGTCATACCGGTTTCCACCATTGCGAAGCCCGCCTGCATAAAGAATACCAGCGCCGCTCCTATCAGATACCAAATGCCGTTGCCGTCTCCGACGTTGAACATCGTCGAGTTCACGACCTCCTCGGCGGTTGGTTCGGCTGCCGCGGCAGCTTCCAATACCGTCGTTAAAATTGCGTTCATTTAAGACCGCTCCTTTCATTTGTTCGATTTGTCTTTACAACAAAATAGGCTATGGCAGGGGCGCTCGCCTTTGAGCGTTCCTGTCATAGCCTCTTTGCTATGTTTACATTATACTCCGTTTAAGTTGATTTGTCAAGAATTTTTTGCAAGATTTTTTCTCATAACTTGCAATTTGTAGAATTATACAAATTCAACTCCAAAAAAGCCCGTCAATGCTAAAATTTACACAAAAACTGTACAAGTGCGCAGATTAAGGCATAATTTTTTGCGAATATCCACTGATTTCCGCTTGGATTATCATTTATTTCCGATGATTTTGTCGGAATATATTCCTTGATTTTGCAGAAAATATCACCGTAAAACTTCAAAAAGGAGATGAGCTTATATGAGCAGAGAAACTCAAAGCGTTATGAAAGGCGCGGCGGCTGCGGTAGTTACGGGAGGTATCGCGTTTCTTGCGGTGAAGTCGCTTACCAACAACCGCC
>DKXD01000060.1:5873-6086 GCA_002492075.1 Ruminococcaceae bacterium UBA7135 | reverse complement strand
CTGAAGTCGCTTTCCAACAACCGCCGTTTCAAGCGTAAAGCCACGGCAAAGGCGTTCAAGGTACTTGGCAATTTTATGGATTCTTTATGATCAAGAGCGTACCGATTTGCGGAAAAAGCGCATTATACCGTTATCTCTCCCGCTACACGGGGGAGATAACGGTTTTCCCTTTTGAGAGCAGCATAAATGCAAAGGTTGTATCGACTATATTGC
>DKXD01000060.1:4304-5524 GCA_002492075.1 Ruminococcaceae bacterium UBA7135 | reverse complement strand
TGCGAAACTCTCTGTCGTTTACTAAGGCTTTTTCTTGCGCATATGTTACCGCTTGATATCGTAATTCATATTCATAAGATCGCGGATACTCTGTACATCGTCGGTAATATTGCCGTCGCCGTGAATGGTGTGCTTTATAACGCTTGACGCCACGGCAAAGTTTATCATATCCATAGCCTTGAAGTCGTTCATCATAGCGTAGATAAGTCCGCTTGCGAAAGCGTCGCCGCCGCCCACGCGATCCAGCACGTTAAAGGTAAAGAGCCTGCTTTCAAAGGTGTGATCATCGTACCACATAAAGGCTTTCAGGCTGTTTTCGCTGCCGCTGTGAGCGTAACGCACATGACGCGCTATGCACTTGATATTCGGGTATTTGTCAACAAAATGACGGAAAATCTCATCCTGCTGTTCATAGCTCGGCTGGAGCGGAACGCCGTCCTTCCAGTCGCCCTTGGAGTGATCGTTCTCGTCTTTCCAAAGGTGATACGGCTCAATACCGAGAAGAACGTCCACATAAGGCAGACATTCCGTGCAGAAATCGCGCGCTTCTTCCCAGCTCCATAGCTGGCTTCTGAAATTCCCGTCGAAGCTTATGATAAGCCCCTTTTGCTTGGCTATCTTCAGGCAGTTCATTATAAGCTCGCGGCAGTTTTGACCCAGCGCGGGAGTTATTCCGCTGAGATGAAGCCACGAAAATCCATCCAGCAATGCGTCGAGATCCACCTTGCTGAAATCGTACTCTGTTATTACGCTGTGCATTCTGTCGTATGTGACCTTGCTGGGGCGTATTCCGTAACCCGTTTCGAGATAGTATGTGCCCAGACGGTGCGTGGGCGTTTCCTCGGGCGTGGTCAGGATCATGGGAGTGCAGTGCACGTCGTTGGAGCGCAGCCAGCGTACCGCGCTTTTTCCAAGACTGTTATTGGGAACGACGCTGAAAAACGTACTGTCTATTCCCAGATTCGCAAGCGCCAGCGCTATATTCGCCTCGCTACCGCCATAGCTTGCCTCGAACGTCGAAGTCATGCGTATTTTCTCGTAGTTCGGCGGCGTGAGGCGCAGCATTATCTCGCCTATCGTGATAAATGTTTTCCCGTTGCCGTCGTTAGGCAGGATCGGATTGTGATGTTCCATAATAGCTCCTCCTTATTATTAAGTAGACACATTATCTTTTTCTCTCTCCCCGCTAAGCGGGGAGAAAATAAAATTTGTACTCTTTC
>DKXD01000060.1:3267-3998 GCA_002492075.1 Ruminococcaceae bacterium UBA7135 | reverse complement strand
AGAAAATAAAATTTGTACTCTTTCGGGCAAAAAGTCAATAGACACCCATTTTTTCTTGGCTCAGCCGTGCATTTCAAACTTCTTTTTGTGATACCAGATCCCGAAACCCAGCCCCGAAACGCCGCCGCAGATATGTCCGAAATGTGAGATGTTGTCGGTGACGGCTATCCCCGTGTAGATCTCCTTGCCGAGATATATCGCCGCTACAAGTATCAGAGTGAGCGGTATTTCGCCCTTTTTCATATTCCCGAACGCCGAGAGGATTATCAGCATAAATACGATACCTGAAGCTCCCAGTATGCCGGTACTGAAAAAAGCCGTATTCAGTATGCCGCCCGCCAGAGCCGTCACAATCATCATAATAGCAAGGTTCCAGCTTCCATACCGCTCCTCAACTGCCGGACCTATAAGCAGCATCATAGAGATGTTTCCGGCAAAATGCGAGAAATCCGCGTGTCCGAAAACATAAGTGAACGCCCGCAGATACGTCAGAGGATTTAGCAAACTTCCGTGCCCATAGCAGATGAAAAATGTCCGCGTTGTGTTGAGATCGGTTATCCATCCGAGAATAAGCGATATAAGGCAAATTGCCGAAAACGTGAGTATCACCGGGGAATTATAGCTTAATTTGTACTTGTGCTGTTTGGTGGAAAACTTTGTTTTTGCCATAATTTTATCCTTTCTAAAGAAACACTTTTTTATCGTATTTTCCCCCGCCTCCGGCGGGGAAA
>DKXD01000060.1:0-2924 GCA_002492075.1 Ruminococcaceae bacterium UBA7135 | reverse complement strand
AATGCATTGAAAAGTCTGATATTCGCCGCATTCGCCCGATTTTGTGAAGCCGTAGCTTTCGTACCAGCGTATGACGCGCTCGTTCGCTTCGACAACGCCGATAGTTATTTCGGGAAATCCCAGCTCGCGTGCCCTGTCGAACGAATGGAGCATAAGGCTCTCGCCCACCTTGCGGTGACGAAATTCGGGCGCTGTGCAAAGATTGGATAGCTCTATCTCGCCGTTTGAGATGTGCAGCGAATAATATCCCGCGATCTTCCCATCGATAAAATACGCGTACATAGGGCGCTTTTCGGCGAACATATGCCAGCGCAGCCGCTCCTCTGTTGTGGCAAACGAGGTGAATTTCGGGTCTTTTTCGGCTGTGAATCCGAACTCGTCCGCGACGGTCTGAAAACTCCGCCGAACGACCCGTACACATTCGGGTATGTCCTTTTCCGTGACTTGTCTTATTTCCTGCATTTACGTCCTCATTCCTTATTGTCTATCCAATACCGTCTTATTGTTTCTTTTTTATCATCGGGGTCCGGGACGATATTTTCGAGTATGCCGCCGCATTTTTCTATCACCTTGGCAGAACCGATATTTGAGGAATGACAGCCGAGCAGCACTCTTTGGATTTTCTTGTCCTTTGCCTCTGCCAACACCATTTTCAGCATACAAACAGCATATCCCTTTCGCCTTTCGCTCGGTCTGACGCCGTAGCCTATATGACCCCATGTGTTGTAGCCTTCCGCTGTCAGATAATGTCGCAGAGAAGCCGCACCGATAAGCTTGCCGTTTTCGTCCGTTACGAAATAAGATGTCGTTGACGAGTATTTCTTGTCAAGATTGCCGCGCTCGCAGTTGTCGAGCATTTGGATAAATTCCGCAAAATCTTCCATATTATCAAACGGCTTATCCAAAAACCACGGGGCGATCTGAGTGCCGCTTGTCTGCCATTCTGTCATCATTTCATTATATTGTTCAAAGAAATACAGGTCGGGTTTTGCCAGATGCAATTTCATGTGCCGCTCTCCTTTGCGTCTTATCTGTCGGGGATACCCGCGATAATATCACCGACGTCGGCTATTGAAAAACCGCCCTTATCCGTTTCAAAGCGCAGCCCGTTCAGGACGTTCAGCGCGTTTTCACCCTCGATCACCTCAATGCGCAGAATTACCGCACCGTTGAACCGCGAAAGCGGCGAATAACCGCGCCAATCCAAGTCCTCGCGCCAATCGGGAACAGGCGGAGCTTCGCCAAACCAGCGCGGCTTTTCGGTTGGGAGTATCTCATTCCATGCAAGAGCAAGATATTTCTCGGAGAGCACGTTTACGGCAAGCGTTCCGCTGTGGGTCTGCACAAGCATGGGCGCTTCGCCAAACCACTCCTTATCAAGGTTATCCCACGCCCCGAATATATCGGTGATACGGCTGCCCGAAAGCTCTGAAAGCCGCTCCGCCCACATATCCGAAAAACACTCCTTATCGCAGAAAAACGCGAACGGAAACTCCGTCAGTATCATAACCGCCCCCGCAGAACCCGCGCAAGTCTGCCAACGGGCAAGCCCATTACGTTATAAAAATCGCCGACTATGCCCTTGACATTCGCCGCGCCTTTTTCCTGTATCCCGTATGCGCCCGCCTTGTCCATAGGGTCGCCTGTGGCTATATAGTCGGCTATTTCGCGTTCGGTGAGCGGGTAGAACTCGACCTTGGTCTCCTCGGCGAAGTTCTCGCGGCTGCCGTCGGCGAATATCACGCATACTCCCGTAAATACGCTGTGAACGCGCCCCGAAAGCTTATTAAGCATTTCCGCGGCGTGGGCTTTGTCGCGCGGTTTTCCCAATATCTCGCCGTCAATCGCTACTATCGTATCGGCGGCGATTATAGTTTCCCCTTTGTTATCGGCATAAATCTCCTCCGCTTTTTGACGCGAAAGCGCAAGAACGGTTCCCTCGGGCGATGTTCCTTCGGGAACTACCTCTTCGCCGACTGCTGGGATTATCTTAAAATCCTTTGTTATGTAGCCTAAAAGCTCTTTTCTGCGCGGACTTTGACTTGCCAGTATCATTTCTTCTCCTTGCTCGGCGCGTGTTCGGGAACGAATGGGTGCTGCGGCGCGTATATCTCGTTGTAGTTATCTATACACGATTTGATGACTTTAACGGCGTCGTCGCGTCCCCGAACCTCATTGACGGCTGTTTCCTTGCCCTCAAGCTGTTTATATACGGAGAAGAAGTGCCGCATTTCCTCAAAGATGTGGGAGGGCAGCGCTTCAATTCCGCGATAAGCGTTGTATGTGGGATCCTCAAACGGAATAGCGATTATTTTCTCGTCGTTTTTTCCGCTGTCAAGCATGGTTATAACTCCGATAGGGTAGCAGCGAACCTCGACAAGCGGGTCGATAGGCTCGTTGCAGAGTATCAGCACGTCCAGCGGGTCGCCGTCGTCGGCGAGAGTGCGCGGGATAAAGCCGTAGTTGGCGGGGTAGTGCGTCGATGTATATAAGATTCGGTCAAGGATGATAAATCCCGTTTGCTTGTCAAGCTCGTACTTTTTCTTGCTGCCTTTTTCTATCTCCACGATAGCGATAAAATCCTCGGCAGTTATTCTTGCGGGGTTTACGTCATGCCAGATGTTCATAGTTTTGCTCCCTTTCAAATGTTGTTATTGTCGGAGCGCCTTTTACGGGCGGCGCTTCTTATGAATACGTTTTATGCTTATATTATTATACTACATTCCGCTTATAAAATCAAGAGGATAAGCTATAAAAATCCCCTCGGCTCATTCAAACCGAGAGGAGGATTATGTTCGCTTAACAAACACTGTTTACGGAGCGTTGTTTCGCGAATACTTTTCCATTATCTTAACGGCGGTTTTTATTCCGTCCACAGCCGCGGACATTATTCCTCCCGCATAGCCCGCTCCCTCGCCGCAGGG
>DKXD01000052.1 GCA_002492075.1 Ruminococcaceae bacterium UBA7135 | reverse complement strand
GTGCTGCGCAAAACTATAATTTTACCGCCTTATCAACCGCCAGCGCCAACGCGCACTCCAGACGCTTTCTTTGCAGCTCGCAGGAGAGCTTGTACGGCTTGCGGCAGTCGCCCTCGTAAATAAACGAGTTCGCGTTGCAGCCGCCGGAGCAGTAGAACTTCGCCCAACAGTCGCTGCAACCGTCCTTTGAGTAAAGATGCGTTTTCGCAAAATAAGTCTTTATGTCATCATTGAACGTTCCATCTAATAAGCTGCCCATTTTCCATTGCTCTATACCCACAAACTGGTGGCACGGGAAAATATTTCCATGCGGGTCTACCGCGACATAATCGTTGCCGCAGCCGCAGCCGCGCAGACGTTTTATGGCGCACGGTCCCTGATCAAGATCAACCATAAAGTGGAAGAAGTTGAACTTATTTTCGGTGCGGTTCGCCATTATCTCACACAGCTTGTCGTACTCGCTGAAAATGCGCGGCAGATCCGTCTCGGTAATAGCGAACGGCTCCTTTTCGTCGGTAACGACAGGCTCCGCCGATAGCTGCTCGAAGCCAAGTTCGCGCATATGCAGCACGTCCTCGGTAAAATCAAGATTGTATTTCGTGAACGTCGCACGGACATAATAATCTGTTCTGCCGGCGTTAGTTCTGCCCTTTACCAACTTTTGGAACTTCGGCACGATAACGTCATAAGCGCTTTTTCCGTTGAGCGTCTTACGTATCCTGTCGGTGGTCTCCCGCCGACCGTCAAGAGAAAGTACCACATTCACCATTTCGCGGTTTATGTAATCGATCTTCTCATCATCAAGCAAAACTCCGTTTGTTGTGATAGTAAATCTGAAATTCTTACCATGCTGCTTTTCTATCGAACGCGCATAATCTATCGTTGCAACAACGGTATCCCAAGCCATAAGCGGCTCACCGCCAAAAAAATCCAGCTCAATGTTCTCGCGGTTGGCGGACTTTTCGATAAGAAAATCTATAGCCTTTTTGCCTATCTCGGGCGGCATTATACAGCGCTCGCCGCCGAAGTCCCCCGTCTGCGCGAAGCAATACTCGCAGCGCAGATTGCAGTCGTGCGCAACATTCAGGCACATCGACTTCACGGGACTTTTCACCATGGTCTCCGAATACTTTTCGTAATCGTCCTCGGTAAAAAGCTGCTCTTCATTGTACAGAGAGTAAAGCTCGCCGTATGTTTCGCGGACGTTCTCCGCGGAATATTGCGACAGCTTTTCGGGAAGATCCCCGGGCATTTCCTCCGACATAGGCGCGGATAAATAGTCCAGCATATCAAAGGCGCAATCGTCCATAACGTGAACGGCATTGCTGTCCGAATCTATCACTATATTATATCCTAACTGTTTAAACTTATGAACCATAACAAACCTCAAACTCAAAATAATAGGGCGAGAAACCCCGCCCAAAAGCTGTTTGTAAAGCAATTACTTTACGCTCTCGCACTTCTGATTTGCAACAGTGCAGGATGTCTTGCAAGCGGACTGGCAGGAGCTTGTGCACTTGCCGCAGCCGCCCTTTTCGGCGCTCTTTTTAAGGTTCGCCTTGTTAATAGTTACTACATGCTTCAATGGGTACACCTCTTTCATAAATGTTTCGCGATAACCGCTGTTATTTATTATAGCATATTCACAGATTTTTTTCAAGGGGTATTTTAAAAATATTCCCGACCATAAATGTTTGCAATTCCACATACCGATATCCGTAAAATATTATTAAAGCATGAAATCATCGCATATTTGCTAAAACCTAAAAAATATGTTCATTATTTTTGTTGTATAATACAAATTTGTTTGAAAAGTATTGACTTTGTTTAACCATTGACCTATAATGAAAAGCATACTGAGAATTACCTCAAGCATTAAAGAAAGGAACCATAATAACATTATGAAAAAAAGAATTTTAGCGGCAGCTGTTTGCACTGCCGTAGTTTTAAGCCTTACAGGCTGCGCCGGCAAAGAGACGTCAACTCCCGTAAGCAGCCCCGCACAGTCCCAAAGCAGCGGCACTTCGTCCGCGGGCAATTCAAGCGACACCCCAAAGACGGAAAGCGGTTCCTCAAATGCAAGCAGCACGGCAGGCACTTCCGATACGGTAAGCTCCGCAAACGGAGAGAGCAACAGCCCTGTGAATGAGAGCAGCGCGCCGACCGTATCAAGTACGGAAAGCTCGTCAGCAACAGAGAATTCCACTACAACGGAAAGCGGAAACAACTCTGCTCCCGAAAGCACAGTTTCCAACGCATCGGTTTATGATTTTGAATTCTCCATAGACGGCGAAATCTATAAATTTCCGTTTATGTACTCCGATCTTATCGCAAAGGGCTGGAAGAATTCAAGAGGCGACGAGAACGCTACACTTAAGAGCAATCAGTATGCTATAGGATATGAGGTTGAAAAAGACGATATCTCTATCAGAATTCAGCCGCTTAACAAGACCGACAAGGAGATAGCCGTAAAGGATGCAAATATCGGTAAGGTAACGCTTGATATGGACGATCTTAAATCGGATTCCCACGATATAAAGTACGGTAACATAGTTCTGGGCAAATCGACTATGGCGGACGTTAAGGCTGCATTCGGCGAACCGGACGACAGCTATGACAGCGACAAATACCCCACCATCACCTATAAAAAGGAAATTTATGTAAGCGTTGAATTCGGGTTTGACAATACCAACGGAGGCGTTCTTCAAGAGATCGACATCCGCAATTTCAACTGATTTTTTTCTTTTTAATCAACAACAGACGGAAAGTACCTTTTGCGGCGTTTTCCGTCTGTTTGCTTTTACGATTTTTTATCGCTGTCGTTATTTTTTCCGTCAAAAGCGTTTCTTTCAACATAGCCCATCATTCGGTTATAGCTGATAACGCTGTAAGCAAAGCCGCAAATCGCCGCCGCTGTAACGACAAGTCCCTTGTCGAGCGCTATTCCGACAATCAACGCCGCAACAAGAACCAAAAGAGTTACTGTAAGCTCAAAAGTGTGTTCGCGTTTCCACTTTTTGGTATAGAACTCCTTACGTTCCTCCAGACTGAATGTGCTCACAGATAACACCTCCTTAAGGTTTTCCTCCGCCGCTTGTTTTTCTTCACGCTCTTCAAGGCGTTTGCCGCTAATCAATTCGTTTATGCTGACTCCGTAAAACTCCGACAGTTCGCAGAGCATTTCCACGGGCGGCATATAGTTTCCGTTTTCCCAGCGCGAGATAGTCTTGTTTGACGTGCCGAGCTTTTCCGCGAGCTGCTCCTGCGTGAGTTCCCTTTCGCGGCGCAGCTCCGCTAGGAACTTGCCAATCTTAACCGTATCCATTCCCATCACCTCTGTTGTCTATATTATAGCATCTTTTCAGTACCAATCTTGTGTTGATTTGAAATATAACGTTCTCTCTGTAAGTTTGATACGTTTTCTTTATTATACCAAAAAATCTTGAAAATGTACAGGACATAAAACGCGAATGGTATTATAAAGCGAAAAAACAGAAGAACCGCACAAAGTGCGGCTCTTCCAATAGAGTATTACTAGGAGGCAGAGTTATCGATTTAAGCGCTTGAATTTTCTGACTATGAATGATCGGAAATCTTTATTATGAATAGCTGCAGCATACTGAGTAAACGGTAATGCCGCCATTCTTTGCGCCGATGTTTATTCTGTCGAGCTTGCCGAAGTTCGAACCGAATGCCTTTACCATATCATTATAGCTAAACTTCGCATAGTAATGACCGTTTGCGGAGCCGTTCTCAAAGGATTGCACCTTTGCCCATTCCGCGCCGCCCGACCAACTTTGAAGGATCAGCTCGATCTCGTTCTTCGAGCCGGAATATTCCACATAGAAATGACAGTTGGAAGTAATGGAGTTCGTATTGAACGAGCCGCCGTTCTTTGCGGTATCAATACATACTGCCTGTTTCCATGCGCTGCAGCTTGACTTGCCCCAAAATGCCGATATGTAAGACGCGCTGCTTTGATTGTTGGACGAAGAGCTGCCGGAGCTGCTTGTTCCGCCGCATTTTTCGAGATACCAAAGCTGATTGTTGTTGCCCAAATACTTCCATTGATTAACGTTTGCTCCGTTTGATTTACTATGAGCATAAACTTCAACAGCAGAGTAGCAGTTGGAGATTTTTGTCTTTATTGCGTACGCATCGCCGATTTTTACCAACTGGAATTTTTGGTGATCTCCGCCGCGGTTTGACCACTGAATAATATTTGCGCCATCCGCTTTGCTGGCATTGGTGACATCCAATCCGCCCTTAAAATCGGTGCTGCCCGTAAGTATGCTGTAGTAACCCTTACCATCGCTTACCAGCTTGAATTTCTGAGCATGGCAGCCGTTAAAATCGTGTTGCTGAATATTTGTGCCGTTGTCTGCTTTGCCATAATCGACGTCAAGATACTTGCCGCTGTTTTTGTTCTTTATGTAATAAGTGCCGTCCAGTCCGAGTACGCCGCCGTTCTTGTCGGTGCCTGAGCTTGATGATGAAGAGGAGCTTGACGAAGAAGAACTGCCCATGTATACAGAGCATTTTGAAGAAGTGTTCTTGATCCCGTTTGTGCTGTAAAACAGAGTATTGCCCCAATCGGTAAGGCTTTTGCCGTCGCGATCCTTTGCGAGATCGAGATAGCTCCAATCCGAACCGTTGCCAATCCATGACCAACCGAGATAGCCCACGCCTTTACTCTTGCAGTAGCTCATTATAGTCATTTCGTCAACGTCGCCGTTTGTGTGATAGCAGCCGAACTCGCCGATAATCACGGGAACTCCTGTGTTGAGCGCATTGTTGATGTTGTTCTTAACGGTGCTTGCGTTGCCGCCCGCGTACTCGTACATATGGATGGAGAAAATTGTGTTCTTCTCACTGTCGACATTAAAAACGTCCTTGCCGTTGTAACGGATAGAGTCGGGATATTGTCCCCAACCCGCGCAGTCAACGATAATGGTGTTCTTGATGCCCGCGCTTCTGAGAGCCTTAATTGCGTTCTTGTTGCCGTTTGCCCAGGCAGAGCCGTCCCAAGTGCCATACCATTCGTTGGCTATGTTGAGGAGAACGTATTTTCGGTTGTTGTTCAGCAGGTCTTTAAGCTCTTTCCAGTAGTTCACTGCCTTGTTCAGATCGGACATACTGTCGCTGCCCGTAGCGTCGTGAACTTCGAGGATACATACCAGCTTGTTGCTCTTGCACCACTCAATGATATTCTTTACTTCGCTGTAGGAGGTTTTGTTGTACTTCGCGCCGTCCGAAAGAACCACTCTTACGGTGTTCGCGCCAAGATTTGCCGCAGCCTTAATGGAAGCCTGCGTATCGGAGGGAAACCACGCGTGAGCGATATTCACTCCGCGCATCATAAACGCATTTCCATTTGCATCTCGAAGTGTCGTTCCGCTTACATAAAATCCGTCTGCCGACGCTGCATATGCGTCAACATTTGTGACATCGGATACAAAAATCAGCGAGATGAACATTATCAGTGCCATCACCGCGCTTGCAGCTTTTTTGAAGTTACTAGTCGTTGTCATAATTCAACCGTCCTTTAGACACGTGTTCACAATTCGAGTAATCGATTACATCGAACTTAATGTTTTTTGTATTTTTAGTTTACCATTAAGTAAATAATTTGTCAATATCTTT
>DKXD01000014.1 GCA_002492075.1 Ruminococcaceae bacterium UBA7135 | reverse complement strand
AGAAAGCAATGGTATATATTGTGTAGGAGGAATGAAAAATGAAAAGAACATACCAGCCCAAGAAGCTTCAAAGAAAGCATGAGCACGGCTTTATGAAGAGAATGGCAAGCAAGAACGGCAGAAAGGTTCTCGCTCGCCGCCGCGCAAAGGGCAGAAAAAGACTCTCTCACTGATTAAGATGAGCGAGGAAAAGACGGGCGCGAGAAAATACAAAAAGCGCTACGTTGTCATTAAAAGCAACCGCGATTTTTCTTACCTTTTCAAAAAGGGCGAAAGTGTCGTAAATTATGCGTTCGTGTGCTATATGAAGCCGCGCAGGGCGGGGAAAAACCGCCTCGGCATAGTTACGGGCAAAAAAGTGGGGAACGCGGTAAAGCGCAATCGGTCAAGGCGGATTATCAGAGAAGCATTCCGCCTTTTTGAACCGATATTGAAAGAACAAACCGACAAACGCTTTGATTTTGTGTTTGTGGCTAGGGCAAAGACCCCGACGCTTAAAACGCAACAGATATTAAGCCTTTTGAAAAAGAATATCCTGCCAAAACTGCAATGAAATATTTATTATTGGGAATTATAAAGCTGTATAAGCTTACGCTGTCAAAGGTTCTGCCGCCTTGCTGCCGTTTTTACCCAACGTGTTCCGTGTATGCCATGACAGCTATTCGGAGATTTGGGGCGGTAAGAGGCGGTTATTTAACATTATGGCGGCTTTTTAGGTGCAATCCGTTTTGCAACGGGGGTATAGACCCCGTGCCGGAGAAGTTCTGCTTCCGACCGGATAAGCTCACCGTAAACAGACCGATCGACCGCGCGGTGAATTGTGCCGCGTGCTACAAAAAGCGACATTCTCAAAAGAGATTTCTTCGCAGACGAAACTCAAGATACACGGCGTGAAAACGCCGCGCAGATGTAGAACAAAAAGCCGTTGGCTTGCGATTTTAATAAGGAGTGAGTGTTATTCAGTTCCTGTATACGTTACCGGGTTATCCGTTGGGCTATCTTTTGTATTTTATATACAATTTTATATGCTCAAACGTTGGTATAGCTATTTTGATCTTTACGTTCCTCGTAAAGTGCGCTATGCTGCCCATCTCCATAAAACAGCAAAAGAACCAGGCAAAAAGCGCGATCTTTATGCCGAAGGTTCAGGAAATACAAAAGAAATACGCGAACAATCGTGAAAAGCAGCAGGAGGAGCTGATGAAGCTCCAGCAGGAGGGCTACAAGCCGATGGGCGGCTGCGGCTCCATACTCTTGTCGTTTTTGATATTGTTCGGCGTTATCGACGTTGTGTACAAGCCGCTTACGCATATCGTACATATGAAGTCCGATAAGATCACTTCTGTGGTCGAGGAGTCATATAACGTCGAGCTTACGACGCTTTTCGTAGACGCGGTGACGATCACCGATGACGAGGCGCTGTCGCTTAGCGAGTCCGATTTGAAAAAACGCGAAAGCGTTTTGAACGACGCGCAGAAGTTCGTTGATTGGCATAACGAGCATTGCCTTGAAGATGGCGACAGCAAAACCGATATTTCGGTATTCAATAAACTTACTCCCGATACCGTAAAGTATGTTAAAACGACGATGAAGTCCATAATGCTTAACGAGTATGCGGCGAACACCGATATCGTTCAGTTTACAAATTCCGATTTTTATGGGCTGACTTCCGATGAGAAGACCGAGCTTGAAGCGTTGGAAACGGACGAGGAAAAGGAAAAATACCGCGCCGAGCATGCTCTTGGCGAGTATACCTCGAGCGCGATAAGCACGGCGGCGGTGCATTTCGGCTCGTATAAGGTAACAGGCGATGATACCGTAACATTCCAGGCGATAGGCACTATGCAGCGCGAGTTGTATGTGCTGGAGCGTTTCGGCACGGAAAAGGAAGGAAAGTACAAGTGCGCTGACGGCTTCAGTGAAGCTGTGCTTCGCCCCGAAGTCAAGGAAGAGCTTTTCGAGCTGTATGACAATCTCAACTTTATAGGTATCAAGCTGGGACAGGTGCCGAAGGATCACATGGGCTTCCCGATGATACTTGTGCCGATAATCTCGTTCCTTATGGCATTGGCGCAGACCTTCATCACTAACCGCATCAATGCGAAGAGTAACCCGCAGCAGGCAGCTATGCAGGGCATGGGCGCAATGAAGGTCATGATGTACATTATGCCGCTGTTCTCGCTATGGATAGCGTTTACCGTTCCCGCGGGCGCGGGCTTCTATTGGACGATAAGCTATTTGTTCGGCATAATCCAGACGTTGGTTCTCAATAAGCTGTATAATCCCGCCAAGCTCCGCGAACAAGCACAAGCGGAGTGGGACGCGAAGCACCCGCAGAAGAAGGGCAAGAAAGAAAAGAGCGTGGATGTGGAGGCTGTTAAGGTCACGGACGAGAACGGAAACGAGGAAACGCTTTCTCAAAAAGAAGCAAACCGCCGCAAGCTTGCCGAGGCGCGAAGACGCCAAGCGGAGAAGTACGGCGAAGAATATCACGATGACGACAGCGATGATAAGTGATCGTTGTCGGAAAGGGGTTCAGTATGGAAAAAGAATTCACGGCGAAAACACTTGACGAGGCAAAAGTTCTTGCTGCCGAGGAATTTGGCGTCGGCATTGACGAGATCGAGTTTGATATTCTCGAACAGCCCAGAAAAACTCTTTTCGGAGGGATAAAGGGCACGGCTCGCGTGCGCGCTGTATATGAGGAGTCTGCGCAGACCGAAACGATCTCAGCCGGTGTTTCCAAAACCGCGGCAGAAACCGAAGAGCTGTCGAGTGCGCCGTCGGATAACGCAGAGATAACAGAGAAGACCGAGGATATCGGCGAAAACACTCTTCCCGATGATTTTGACGTAAATAAGAGCGTTAAGGTGCAGAGCGCCATAAAATATCTTACCGATGTATTCCACGCGCTGGGTTTGGAGAACTTCGCCATAACCCCCATAAAGCGCGGCGGAAACGTGATTCTCGACATCAGCGGCGAGAAGTTGGGCGTAATAATCGGAAAGCGCGGAGAGACGCTGGACAGTCTGCAATATCTTGCGATACTCGCTTCCAACCGCAGCGAGGAGAGCTTCTGCCGTATATCGCTTGACTGCAATGGCTATCGCGAAAAGCGCAACGAGGCGCTGGAGGCTCTTGCGAAAAAGACAAGCGCTAAGGTAATAAAGCAGGGCAGAAAGATCGCTCTTGAGCCGATGAACCCTTATGAGCGCCGCATAATCCACAGCTGTGTTGCCGAGATAGAGGGCGTTTCAAGCCGCTCCACCGGCACGGAGCCTTACAGAAAGGTCGTTATCTACGCTGACAGACCCAAGTATGACAATCGCCGCCGCCGTTCTTCGGGCAGCGGTTCGGGGGCGGGTGCGAGAAACTATCGCAGCAGCGGCGGTTTTTCGACCAGCTTCGAGCGCGAATACAAGCGCAGTCAGTATCAGCCCGATGAAAACGCCGACGCGGGCGATTTCAGCAAGGAGACCGTAGACGCGGAAAAGAACGCCAAGCTTTACGGAAAGATAGACCTGTAATTTCATATTAAACCAAGAACGCTCCCGCAAGTAATTCTGCGGGAGCGTTGATTTTAGAAAAGTACACCCCCGCGAAACGGGGGTGTACGCTGTTTCTATTTGTTGAGCTTGGTATGGCAAAAGCAGGATATCAAGTGATCGTCCACCATACCGACCGACTGCATAAACGAGTAGATTATCGTAGAACCCACGAAAGAAAAGCCGCGTTTTTTCAGATCCGCGCTTATTTTGTCGGAAAGCGGAGTGCGCGCGGGAACATCTTCGGGTTTTTTCGGGCTGTTGATTATGGGAACCCCGCCGACAAAACCCCAGATATACGCGTCAAAGCTTCCGAACTCGCGCCGAATATCCAAAAACGCCTTGGCGTTGCTCACGGCGGCGTTTATCTTCCGTTTGTTGCGTATTATTCCCTCGTTGGAAAGCAGCTCGGATATTTTGTTGTCGTCATATTCCGCGATTTTTTGAGGATCAAAGTTGTCAAAAGCGTTTCGGAAATTCTCCCGCTTGCGGAGAATGGTTATCCACGAAAGTCCCGCCTGCATACCCTCCAGTATCAGCATTTCAAAAAGCTTGCGGTCATTGTGTTCGGGGCGTCCCCACTCGTTGTCGTGATAGGCGGTATAGAGCGCGTCTGTGCCGCACCAAGGACATCTGCGCCTGAGATCGTTTTCCATTATGTTCGCTCCTTATTTGTATATCACTTTATCGGGGTTCAGTTTGTCCTTGTATCCGAATATAAAGCCGAGCTGTGTCACGGCGGGTATCAGCGCGTAGTACGCGATCAGCAGCGACGGCAGCAGAGCGCTCATTGTTTCAATGCGGCTTACGCTGTCCGAAAGGCTTTCGGGACGGGGCGTGAACGCGATAACAAACGGATACGAACTGCCCGAAACAAACTGATAGATGATAAGGTTATCGAATTCGGGAAAGAACAGCTTGTTAATTAGAATAAATATTGTGGGAGCAACCGCAAACGCGAACATGATCCCGCCTATACCTATCCAGCGATACTTCTTCTCGCCAAGCTCGGGGTGGAGCGCAACAAGTCTGCGCTCGCGTTCCCCGTCTTTCCATGCCACGGTAAAGACCAGTGAAAAGAAAATCAGCGCCGCGAAAAGTATCGCCAGAATTTTGGTTATCGCATGGCTGCCGAACATAAATATTGCCATTGTCATCACAAGGCACATAACGTTCCCGAGAACTATAAAGCCAATACCTTTTAAAACAAGCTTTCCGAAAGAATTTCTTTTCATTTTTACTCCTATGCTTACAAATGCGGCGGTGTGGGTTTAAAACTAATTGTTCATTAAAAGCAGACACATTTATCTTATTTTCTCTCCCCCGCGAAGCGGGGGAGAGAAAATAAATTTTGCACTTTATTCTATTGAGAATTAGTATAAATCGAGGTCCGCTCGCTGCGGAAGATTTTGGCAGTAATATTACCCGCAGATTTGCTAAAAATACTGTAAATCGCCGAATAAAGCGGTTTATATTCAAATCGTTTTGCGGAAAATTCGGCTGCTCCCAAAACTTAAACGAGGTGTTATTATGTCAGAACTTAAACAAAACTACAAGGATAAGCAAACATCGCTTATATTGGAAAGCGTTTACCGCAACGCGAAGCTTGCGTATGACGCGACGATGGATGTGATGAGCCGCTGCAAAAACAACGAGTTTTACGGTGAGCTTTCGCGTGAGCAGGATCGTTATAAAAGCGTGGCGCTTAACGCGCGGCGCGAGCTTTCGCGAATGGGCAAGGCGGCGCATGAGGCGTCACCCTATGTGCGGGCTATGGTGAAAACGGGGATCGCGGTGAAAACGGCGTCGAATAACGACACAAGTCATCTTGCGGAAATAATGTTCAGAGGAACGTCAACGGGGATAGTAGATATGCAGCGCACCCTGAACCGCTCGCGCATGGCGGACGAAAATGTCCGCGGCAGCGCTGAGAAGCTCTTGAAACGCGAACAGCAGTTCTGCGATGACCTCAAGAGGTTCCTATGAGACGCGCCGGCACTGAGCGTATCCCCTGCGACATCGGCACGGGGCGCGGAAAAACGCTTCACACCCCCGTTGCCGCCGTCGAAGAGGATATAGACTCTCGTTTATGAAGCTCTTATACTAATTCCCACTCAAAGTATAGACGAAATCTGACAGGATGACAGGTGCGGGGTATAAAATTAATGTCAATACGCTGATTTGGAATTAGTATTATTCGGAGGTCTCCATATCGGGATTTATGATGTTGCCGTCAAGGATATTCTGCAAGACTATCTGTGCCCGTTCGCGGTTTCGCGCGTTTTTCTTGATGCTCCCCGTGCCGTTGTTCAGCTCCTCGCGGATAAGCAAAACAACATCGTCGGGGCATTTGCTCCAGTGAACGGTTTTGGTAAGCTCGGTTTTGTTTACACGAACGCCGACATCCTTGTAAAGCATATCCTCGGAACACTTATCCGTTTGAGTTTGGAAAAACTTTCCCGATTTGTTGTCGTCCATCATCCAATCGGCAAAATCCTCATCGGCGATTATCAGCTGCGCGTCCGCCGACATCAGCTCCGCCGTGAGCTTTTCGGAGTTTATCGACTCCATTTCGGTGAGGACTTCCCCGGCGACGCTGCGGTCGATATAATTTACGGATACGTGTATTTTTCCGTTTTCATCGAAATCGGGACAGTACTGTTCCAGCGCCCTTTCAAAATCGTAGTAGCGCCAGCCGAGTTCGGAATCCTTAGAGCTTGAGACAATTATGACGTAAAGATCGTCCTTTTCCCTAAATATGACCTGTCCCACGCATATTCCGATAACGAAAACGAAAAAAGCGCCCAAAAGGATAAACGCCTTGTTGTGGTAGAAGAAGTTTTTGAACTTTTCCCAGCCGTGCAGTTCGGGCATTTTAACATATCCCGATTCGGGAATGATGTCGCTTTCCTCTATAAGCCCCTGTTTCATTTTCAGAAGCTCTATACGCTCTTGACGTTCGCGGGCGGCTTTTTCAGCCTCCGATTCTCGTTTTTTGTTTGCCATTTTATCACTCCGATTTTTAAGCCTGTCCGGTCTCTTCCGCGGACAGGCTTGAATTTGCTCAAATAGTTTCAAGCGCCGATTTAAATGACGCAAGGTCGGGAAAGTCTTTTACGAGCTTCGTCATATTGCGCAGCAGCACCGTATACCAATCGTCCTTGGTATTGACGTAATACTGCGTTATCTTGTCGAGCAGCCTGAGACAGTCCGCGCGGCGGTGCTGCGACTGCGAAATAAGAGCTATCGAATACGAAAAACCTATCGTATCAAAGTCGTACTTGAACGCGGGGTTGGGATAATAACCGTCGCATGCCTTCAGCAGAACGTCGATAAGCGCGGTTTCGGGCAGCCATTTCTCCATTCTTTTGTACTCTGCGGAAGACACGGGCGCGTGCGCAAAATTAGTTAAGGCTTTACAGAATTTCCAAGCCGTAATTTTCACATCGTCCGGCATATCGACCGAAAATATACGCAGCGTCATTTCCTTGTGCATAGCGGCGTGATCCGCGTCGTATATGCGGTTGTGAAGCGGGTCGGCACTGTACTCTTTTAAGTATTCCCGCATTTCTTCCAAGGAGGGTATCTTAACCGCTTTTGCCATAGTACTCTCTCCCTGCGTTTTTAACTAAAGTTCGGGCGCATTGTCGGGAACAGCAACACATCGCGTATGCTCGGCTGATTGGTGAGCAGCATGACAAGTCTGTCCAGACCGAACCCGAGACCGCCCGTCGGCGGCAAGCCGTATTCCAGCGCGGTAACGAAATCCTCGTCAACCTGCGCGTCGTTTCCGCCTTGCGCGCGCTTTGCTTCCACTTGCTTTACAAAGCGATCCTTCTGATCTATCGGATCGTTCAGCTCGGAGAACGCGTTGCCGAATTCCGTGCCGTTGATAAAGTATTCAAACCGCTCCGTAAACGCGGGGAACTCGGGTTTGCGCTTCGCAAGCGGAGAGTTCTCCACGGGATAATCGTAAATTATTGTAGGCTGAATAAGCTTGTCCTCAACAAACGCGTCAAAAAACGCGATAAGAACATGACCCTTTGTGGAGTTTGCGTCCACACCGTCTTCAACGCCCTTTGCCTTGGCGCAGGCTCTCGCTTCCTCGTCGGTTTTCCAGTCGTTGTAGTCCACGCCCGCGTACTTCTTCACCGCGTCTATCATCGTAAGGCGCTCCCACGGCTTGCCCACGGCTATCTGCTTTCCTTGGAACTCCACGGTGTCCGTGCCGCAGACGTTCAGCGTTACCGTGCGGTAAAGCTCCTCTATCAAGTCCATCATTCCGAAATAATCAAGATACGCCTGATACATCTCGATAGTCGTGAACTCGGGGTTATGCGTCGCGTCCATTCCCTCGTTTCTGAAAATGCGCCCGACCTCGTAAACCTTATCAAAGCCGCCGACTATCAGCCGCTTCAGATACAGCTCCGTTTCTATTCTGAGATACATATCTATGTCGAGAGCGTTGTGGTGCGTTTTGAACGGGCGCGCCGCCGCGCCTATCTCCAGCGGGAGCAGAACGGGCGTATCGACCTCGATGTAGCCGTGACCGTCCAAGAATTTCCGTATCTCGCTAATTATCCGCGAGCGCTTCACAAACACGTCCTTGACCTCGGGGTTTGCGATCAGATCGAGATAGCGCTTTCTGTAGCGCTCCTCCTTATCCTTTAGTCCGTGCCATTTTTCGGGCAGGGGCAGCAGCGACTTTGAAAGCAGCGTTATCTCTTTGGCGTGTACGGATATCTCACCCGTTTTCGTCTTGAAAACATAGCCCGTAACGCCCACGATGTCGCCCAAGTCCCACTTCTTGAACTCCGCGAACGCCCCTTCGGGAACGCTGTCAATGCGTACATAGACCTGCATTCTGTCCGAGCTGTCTCGAATGTCGAAAAAGCTCGCCTTGCCCATAATCCTGCGGGACATTATGCGTCCCGCGATAGTAACGTCTTGATTTTCAAGCTCCTCAAAGCGTTCGCGTATCTCGCTGTTATATATTGAAACGGGGAACTTGGTTATAGTATATGGGTCTTTACCCGCCGCCTTAAGCGCTTCCAGCTTTTCTATGCGAACGCGGTGCTGCTCGTCCAGCTGCGCCCGAAGCTCTTCCTCGGAAAGCTCTTCATTCTTTATTTCGTCTGCCATATTATCTCCTTAATCGGCTGTTGCTGTTCCGTCGATCGATTTTTTGTTCCCCCGATTGCGGCGGGGGAAAGCATAGATCGGAACATCATAATACCGTCAATCGTCTTTTCTTATTTCAAGTATTTTCATTTTGACCGTGCCCGACGGCGTTTCTATCTCTACTTCCTCGTCGACCTCATGGTTCATAATAGCCTTGCCTATCGGCGATTCGTCGGACATTTTTCCGCTGTCGATATCCGCTTCTTTCGTGCCGACCATTTTGAATTCCATTTCCTCGTCCATATCCATATCGAGTATTTTTACCGTAGTGCCGATGCCGACCTTTTCCGTGGAAATATCGTCGTCGTCGATGACCTGAGCGTGCGCGAGCGTTTGTTCGATCTCCGCTATGCGCGATTCGATCATACCCTGCTCGTTTTTAGCCTCATCGTACTCGGAGTTTTCGGAGAGGTCTCCGAATGAGAGCGCGACCTTGATCTTTTCCGCGACCTCGCGGCGGCGCACGGATCTAAGCTCGTTAAGCTCGTCCTTAAGCTGCTGCTCGCCTTTTCTTGTAAGCACTGTAATGGGTTTGTTCATTATGTTGTTCCTCCTAAAAGAATTAGTTGCTTTATTCGCTTTCGGTATTTTCCGCGTTTGAGTTATCCGAACCGCTTGTGCTGTCGGAATTATCTTCGCTTGTCGTGTCCGAATTATCAGAGCTTTCGCTGTCGGATTCGGTTTCGCTGTTTGCGGAGTTTGTACCGCTTGTTGTATCGCTCGTTGTGTTGTCGCCCGTTTTGGGAGAAAGCACCTCAACGGCTTTCCTAAGCTGGGCGTCGTTGTCCTGTGTCAGTGTTTCATACGGCGCGTCTGCGGAAAGCTCGACAATGTAGTCGGGTTTCAGACCCACTCCGTTGAACTTCTCTGATTTTGACGGAATGATGTTCGCCGTTGTGAGTATCAGCGCACTGCCGTCCGAGAACTCATAAGTGCTTTGCAGCACCGCCTTTCCCGCCGTCTGCGTACCCACAAGCTGCGCGCCCTGTTCGTCGCGCAGACCCACCGCGAACACCTCCGCCGCAGAGGACGTGAGGTTATCGGTAAGCACCATTATCGGAAGAGATACGCTTTCTTCGGAATCGGTCTCTATAAGCGTTTTGCGGACGCCGTTGGCATATTCGGCGGTAATAACGGCTGCCGCGGGAATAAGTCGGTTGAGCATGGGTCGCACCGCTGACATTACTCCGCCGCTGTTGTGCCGCACATCGAACACAAAAGCGCTCGCGCCGCTTGCGTTCAAAGAGCTTAGCGCGGTTGAAAACTGATCGGGCGTTTTCGCGTTGAATGAGTTTATTTTTATATATCCTATTTTGTTTTCCAGCATTTTATACGTTACGGATTCGACGTCTATCTGTTGGCGGATAAGGGTAACGGAACGTTCTTCTCCATTGCTTACCAGCCGCAGAGAAAGCGTTGTGCCCACTTCGCCCGAAATGCGTTTCAGAGCGTTGTCAATGGTCATCGAAAGCACGCTTTTGCCGCCTATTTCGGTGATAACGTCTCCGACCTTTACGCCGTTTACATCTGCGGAGCTGTTATTGTAGATCTTGGTGATCTTCAGATATCCGCTGCCGTCCGCTTCGGTCTCGAAGCCCACACCGTTTATAACGCCGCTGTTCGCCTGCTGAAGATCGTGGTAAAGGTCGGCGGTAAGGTAGGATGCGTATTGATCTCCAATGCCGTTTACATATCCGTTTATAATGGCGGCGTCGAGGTCGTCGTCATCTATCGTGCCGATGTAATTGCCGCGCACGGTGGCGTCCATTTCTCTCAGCTTTTTAAATACGCCCTCGTATTTTTCCGTGCTGGCGATCTTGGAGTTGTAGTTGTTCAGCGAAACCGTCCATGTTAATATAAAAGTGATGGCGCAGCCGATAGCCACAAGACTTATCGCAAGCCCCAATGATATTCTTTTGTTCACAGAAAGACCCTTTCATTTTGTCAATTGGCAATGTACAATTTATAATTGACAATTTTGGTGCGCCGCTGCGCGGCGCTTTATTTTAATTACGCGCGCGGCGCGCTCCTTAATTGTCCATTGTCAATTGTCAATTATCCATTTGTTTACACCTTCAAGTATTTGTTCATGCTGATCAGCGTTCCCGCCGCGCCCAGCAGCGCGCCCGCCGCGCAGTTGGCAAGCAGCAGTATCCAGCGGATAGAGTCCAGCGGTATCAGGTTAAAGAACCCGAACATTTGCCAAAGCGTGATGTTGTCGGTGAAAAGCGAGAACACGGAGCTGTAAATAAAGCAGCTCAGCCCCCACGAGGCGGCGCCCGCCAGAATACCCACAAAGCAGCCCTCAACAAAGAACGGCAGCTTTATAAATCCGTTCGTAGCACCCACGTACTTCATAATGCTTATCTCGTTGCGCCGCGCGAAAACACTTGTGCGGATCGTGTTCGAGATAACGACTATGCTTACTATTATAAGAATTCCGAGCATGGCGAATATAATGACAGTGAACGCGTCCCTGATATTGATCAATGCGTTCGCGAAGTCATAGGGCGCGTTTACCTGTTCTACGCCCTCTATGCTTTCTATCTCGGTTACGATAAAGCGTATCGTTTTCACGTCGGTAACGCGAGCCGTGAAGGTTTCGGGCATGGGGTTGCCGCCCGGCACCATATTGATAAGGTTGCCGTATTCGCCCGACATCGACTGGCTCCACTTTTCCGCCGCTTCTTCCTTTGATACGTACTTCACGTCGGTGAGGTTTTTGTTCGCGGTGAGTACGTCGCGGATATGTTCTACCTTTTTTTCGTGCTGTTCCTTAGTCTCGTTTTCGTTGTCTTCAACGAAGATTGCTATCTGGTTCGTATCCTCGATATTGCCCATAATGATGTTGGCGTTCATTATGAACAGCACCACAACGCTTATCTGAAGCAGGCTTACAAGCAGTATCGAAAAGCTGGCGAACGACATTACGAAGTTCTTCCAAACGGACGAAACGCCCTTTTTTACCAGGTAGGAAACGTTATTACTCCTCATAATAATCACTCCCCCCGATAGTTTCGTCAAAGGTTATCGAGCCTTTGTCGAGGTTGATTATGCGTCCTCCGAAATACCGCACAAGGTTGTGTTCGTGAGTTATCATAATAACCGTTGTTCCGCAGCGGTTTATTTCTTTAAGCAGACCCACAAGCTCGTAAGAGTGCTTTGGGTCGAGGTTTCCCGTCGGCTCGTCTACGATAAGAAGCCCCGGATCGTTCGCCAAGGCTCTCGCGATAGCCACACGCTGCTGTTCGCCGCCCGAAAGCTCCTTTACTTTCTGCCGCGCCTTTGAACCCATTTCCACAAGGTTCAGCACATACGGCACGCGCTGCCGGATCGTTTTAGCGGAGCTGTCCGCCACACGCAGAGCGTAAGCAACATTTTCGTATACCGTGTAATCCTGTATCAGGCGGAATTCCTGAAACACCACTCCTATAGAGCGGCGGAACATCGCTATTTTGTTGCCTTTAAGCGTTCCGAGATTACGCCCGTTCACAAAAACTCTTCCCGAGCTTGGCGAGATCTCCCTCATCATCAGCTTCATCAGCGTGGATTTTCCCGCGCCGTTTCCTCCCACAATAAAGACAAATTCCCCGTCGTTTACGTGGAGGTCGATATCCACTAACGCGTCAACGCCGCTTGAGTAGTGGACGTTGACGTTCTTCATATCAACCATAATATCCCCCTCGTTTACAGTTGACAGTGTATAGTTGCCGATTGACAGTTATTACGGGCGTTTCGGATCGTTACATCGCTTTTAACTGCCAATTATCGGCTGCACACTGCAACAGCAGACCTCGGAGCCTTCCGCATTGCCGCTCCGGGGTCTGCCGAAAAATATTCATATCAGAATTTGGTGGGGTTAGCCGCCAAATATTTCTTGACCATAAGCGCTATCTTAAAGATTATCGCGTGGTCAAATTCGCGGAGATCCAGTCCCGTCAGCTTCTTTATCTTGTCAAGGCGATAAACAAGCGTGTTTCTGTGCACGAACAGCTTTCTTGACGTTTCGGAAACGTTCAGGCTGTTCTCGAAGAACTTCTGTATGGTGAACAGAGTCTCGTGGTCGAGACTTTCTATGGAGTTCTTCTTGAACACCTCTTTGAGGAACGTTTCGCAAAGAGTTGTGGGCAAGTGATAGATAAGTCTTGCGATGCCAAGATTGTCGTAGGAAACGATAGTCTTGTCCGTATCGAACACCTTGCCGACTTCCAAAGCGGTCTGCGCCTCCTTGAACGAGCGCGCCAGCTCCTTTACGCCGAGCACGGGGGTGCCTATCCCGACGTTCACTTTGGTGAAAAATTCGGTTGAAAGCGTGTCGGAAATGCTGTGAGCCAGCTTTTCGAGATCCTTTACGTCTATGTTGTTTTTAACTTCTTTTACAAGCACGATGTCGGTTTCGGTTATGTTGAAAACGAAATCCTTGTTCTTGTCCGGGAAAAGATTTTGTATAACGTCATAAGCGGAAACGTCGTTCGCGTTGACAACGCTTATCAGGAACACCACGCGGCTTATATCGCCGTTGAAGTGCAGCTCACGCGCTTTAAGGCTTATGTCGCCCGGAAGAACGTTGTCGAGGATTATGTTCTTAACGAAATTGTTTCTGTCGTACTTTTCGTCATAATACTGCTTTATTCCCGAAAGGGAGATAGCGATTATGCCCGCGTATTTTGCGGCAGCTTCATCGATACCCTCAACGAACACCGCGTAATCGGGCTTTATGTGCACTCCGAACGGCTTGTAGGTGTAGCCGTCGCGGATAAACGACTCGTGCGAATCGTTAAGCTCCGTCGCGAAGAAGTCGTTTCCGCCTCCTACTCTTGTAAGGTCGCTGCACGCAACGATCGTCCCGTTTTCATCGATAACTCCGATGACACGGTTGACTGTGTCTTTCATCTGATGAACGATCCCTTGGAATAGTCTGTTTGACATCTGTTTTACCTCTTTCTGTATTTTACGCGAACCCGCGTGTGGGTCGTGCCTCTGCACACGGCGAAAGCCTTTAACGGAATTCTCTTCTCTTTTGCCCGGCTTCGCCTTGCACAAAAGGAAATTCCTGTGGCGTTTCGCTTTTGAAGCGGTAGTTTTTTGATTGTATGATCTGCGTCCGGATGTTGTCAAAGTGCACAGTCTTAACATCAAAAATTTGTGCCTATCTCTATTGTACTAAAAACTCACAAAAAAATCAACCCCTTTTTATGTAAAATGTAAAATTTTCTTGTTTTTTTCACCAATACTTGAAATTTTACTCATAATGTAATATAATATTATTAAATAATGTAGTAATATGTAATAGATAATGGGGAAATATGGTATGTGTTTCGGGAAAACTCTCGTTCAATGCGTCCTTACGAAGACCGAATTATCGATTATATGTTACCGATCTGAAAAGAGGCAGCTTGAATGAGCAAGGAAAAATATTATATAACCACCCCGATCTATTATCCGTCGGGCAATCCGCATATAGGACATTGTTATACTACCGTGGCGTGTGACGTTATAGCGCGCTTTAAGCGGCTTGAGGGATACGACGTGATGTTCCTCACTGGCACGGACGAACACGGAATGAAGATCGAACAGAAAGCAAAGGACGCGGGTGTTACTCCCAAGGAGTATGTAGACCCGATAGTGGCGAACTTCAAACGCCTGTGGGAGACCATGGACGTAAGCTACGACCGCTATATACGCACCACTTACGAATATCATGTCAAAAGCGTTCAGAAGATATTCAAGACCCTTTATGACAAGGGCTACATCTACAAAGGCGAATACACGGGCAAATACTGCACTCCGTGCGAGAGCTTCTGGACGGAAAGCCAGCTTGACGAAAACGGCTGCTGTCCCGATTGCCACAGACCCGTTATCGACGCGCACGAGGAGGCGTATTTCCTCAAGGTTTCCGAATTCGCGGATAAGATCGAAAAATTCCTTACCGAAACGGACTACCTCGAACCGAAAAGCCGTGTCAACGAGATGATAAATAACTTCATAAAGCCCGGGCTTGAAGACCTGTGCGTTTCGCGCACTTCTTTCACTTGGGGAATACCGGTAGACTTCGACCCCAAGCATGTTGTTTATGTGTGGGTGGACGCGCTTTCAAACTATATCAGCGCTTTAGGCTACGAAAACGACGAGTATAACGATTTCGATAAATACTGGCCGGCCGATCTTCATATGACGGCGAAAGAGATCGTGCGTTTTCACTCGATAATTTGGATAGCGATACTGATGATGCTCGATCTGCCGCTGCCGAAACACCTTTATGGGCACGGCTGGATAAACTTCAACGGGCAGAAGATGTCGAAATCCGTCGGCAACGTTATAGACCCGTTCGTGCTTGCGCAGCGCTACGGCTCGGACGCGGTTCGTTTTCAGATACTCCGCGATATGCCGTATGGCTCTGACAGCAACTTCTCTAACGAGATAATGATAAACCGCATAAACTCCGACCTCGCGAACGGCTTCGGCAACCTTGTTTCCAGAACCGTGGCTATGGCGGATAAATATTTCGGCGGAACGCTTCCCGAGGAGCGTGAGCCTGCCGAGCTTGATAATGAGCTTATCGAAATGGCAAAGGCTCTCTGCGGCACGGTAACGCCGCTTATCGAGCAGGCGCAGCTTGCCAAGGCGCTGGAGGAGATATTCAAAGTTGTTGCGAGAGCAAATAAGTATATCGACGAAACCGAGCCGTGGATACTCGGCAAGGACGAAACGAAGAAAGCGCGTCTTGCGAGTGTGCTTTATAATCTTTTGGAGACGATACGAATTTGCTCGGGACTTCTCGCGGCGTTTATGCCGAAAACCATGCCCAAGGTTTGGGAGCAGATAGGCGCGGACGCTTCTCTTGCCGTTTACGACAGTTTAAGCGAGTTCGGCAAACTCCCCGCGAACGTCACCGTTCACAAGGGCGAGGCGCTTTTCCCGAGAATAGACGTCGAAAAGGAGATAGACGAGCTTAACGCTCTGCTGGCTCCTGAAAAGACATTCAAAGAGGACGAGGACTTAGATAAGGCGAACGTTATCACGATAGACCAATTCGCCGAGGTGAAGCTCCGCAGCGGAGAGATCACCGCGTGCGAGAAGATAAAGAAGTCCAAGAAGCTTTTGAAGCTCACCGTGGACGACGGGCGGAACGGCAGGCAGATCGTTTCGGGAATTGCAAGCTGGTACAAGCCCGAGGATCTTATCGGAAAGAAGATAGTTTTCGTGGCAAATCTTGCCCCCGCAAAGCTTTGCGGCGAGATGTCCGAGGGAATGATACTCGCGTGCGACGCGGGCGAGGACGATGTAAGAGTGCTGTTCCTCGATAAGGACGTGCCCAACGGCAGCACGATAAGATAATTCAACGTTTACAGCCGACAAGAAAGGAAGTATTGCTATGAAACCTGTACCCGGACAAGTGTGGACAGACAAGAAACGGACGTTTCTGGGTCTGCCGTGGTCGTTCACGCGATATATACTCACGGAAAAGAAATTTATAACACGCAAGGGCTTTTTAAGCATAACCGAGGACGAGATAGAGCTTTACCGTATCATGGACAAGAGCCTTAAAATATCGTTCGGACAGCGGCTTGACGGCACGGGCACGGTGATACTCAACTGTAAGGACGTTGATACGCCCGTAAAAGAGGTCAAGTCGATAAAGAAGCCGCGTCAGTTTATGGAAATACTCGAAAAGTATGTGGACGATCAGCGTGACAGATACGGCACGCGCGGGCGCGACATTCTGGGCGTTCAGCCGCACGAGCATGACAACGCGCTTTGTGATGCGGATCACGACGACAGTAACGTATAAGGATACGCCGTATGGCTTTTTTACCCATGGAAGGGGGATAGAAGTATGGATATTTCAAGAATAGCCGATATAGGAACCATAAATCAAGTCAGCCAGACACGAGCGGCGGATCACCGCACGGAAAACAAAACATCCTCTTTGGCGTCTGAGCACACGGATAAGTTCGTGAAAAGCGAAGCGGCATTCAGCCCTGCCTACACGAAGAAGTCCGCACAGAAGCAAAATTCGGACAACAATATGACGCAGCGCGAGGATTCGGACAGCACCGTTGACAAGGTGGACGCGGAAGCCGCCAAGGGCAGCCGCGGCGCGCGTATAACCAAGGGAATATCACATATTATCCGCGCAATGCTTGTAAAGCAAGGCGAGATACTTTCGGGGAACGTTCCCTCTATCGGCGCGAAGATGTACGCCGAGGAGCTTTTGGATCAGCTCCGCGCTTTGTACGGCAACACTCCCGCTGAGGAAAACACCCCCGAATTCTGGCAGCCCGATGAGACCGCCGCGCGGCTTTTGATGTTCTTTGACGCAGTGAGCGTCGAGGACGGCGACAAACATAAGATGTTAGAGAGTTCGTTTTTGTCCGCGTTCAGCGAGACCGAGCAGCTTTTCGGAGGAAGAGGACGCTTGCCGCTGGAGAGCTACGAAACAAAGCAGCTTGTGCTTGAAAGCTACTTCAAGGGAGCAGCATAAAAGTAATATCACATATTCCCCCGCTTGACGGGGGAATATGACAATATACGGAAAGAAAAATTATGGGAATTTTTGATACGCACGCGCACTATTATAAAGAAGATTTCGGCGGGGAACTGGAGCAGCTTCTCGCCGATTTGCCGAGCAAAAATGTAGAAAAAGTCCTCGCTGTCGGCTGCGATCTTCAGTCCTCCGAGGAGGAGATAGCGCTTGCGGCAAAATACGGCTACATTTACGCGGCGGCGGGTATCCACCCGGAGCACGCCGCCGATGTTCCCGAGGATTGGGAGAGCGGGCTTGAAGCTCTTTTGCGAAAAAACAAGGTGATAGCTTTGGGCGAGATAGGTCTTGACTATCATTATCCCGAGCCGCCGAAGGACGTTCAGAAAGCGGTTTTCGTTCGGCAATTGGAGATCGCGAAAAGCTTTGAAATGCCTGTGGTGATACACTCCCGAGACGCTTCGGGCGACACCCTTGAGATACTGCGGGAGTACAAGCCGCGCGGAGTTCTTCACTGTTTTTCGGGCAGCCCCGAAACTGCCTGTGAGGTCGTAAAGCTGGGAATGTATATCGGATTTACGGGAGTGCTTACGTTCAAGAACTCGAAAAAGGCGTGGTCTGCTTGCGCGGAAACCCCGATAGACAGGTTGCTGCTGGAAACGGACTGCCCGTATATGGCTCCCGTGCCGCACCGGGGAGAGCGCTGCGACAGTTCGATGATAGCTTTTACCGCAGCAAAAATGGCGGAGATAAAGGGCGTTTCGACAGAGAAAATGATAGATATTGCCTATCAAAACGCGGAAAGGTTGTTTTTTAATGATAGAGTATAAAAAAGTCACGGCGGAGCTTTTGGAAACCGCGCTGAAGCTGCGGCGCGAAATGCTCGGCATAATCTACGGAAAGGACGAAAGCGAGTTTGAGGGCGAATTCACGCGGTTATCGGCGGAGTATTTCACAAACGGCGACCAGACCACCATACTCGCATGCGACGGCGACAAGCCCGTCGGCTGCGCGACGATATGCTACATCACGCTTATGCCGACGTTCGACCACCCATCGGGAAAACGCGCTCACATAATGAATGTTTACACGAACGCGGATTACAGGCGGCGTGGAATAGCGCGAAAAATGGTAACAACACTTCTCGATGAAGCGAAAACGCGCGGCGTTACTTATGTTTCGCTTGACGCGACCGAAAACGGGCGACCGCTTTACACAACTCTCGGTTTCAAGGAAAATGAGGAAAATATGGGAATAAATCTCCCTTGACATTTCGGCGAGAATATATTATAATTGTAGATAACGGAGAAAAAGCACGATTTTTTTATTTTTTCGGAGGACTATATGGACAGTGACGGCAGTCGAAGTACACAGCAGGAACATAAAGTTGCGCGGGTATTGTTAGCGCCGCTTATCGGGCTGGACAAGGGAATATCCGCGCTGCTGAAAAAGGCGCTGGGCACGAATTACGCGGACGTTTCCGAGGAGGAGGTCCGCGACCTTGTTGACGCGCTCGCTAAGGACGAGGACGAGGACAGCATAGAAGAACAGTCCGCGGAGATGATAAACAACATCTTCGAGTTCAACGACCTCACCGCCGCAGACGTTATGACGCACAGAACGAACATAGTCGGCGTGGATATCAACACGATAACGCTTGACGACCTTATTTACTTAGCGCTGGATATGGGGTTTTCGCGCATACCCGTTTATGAGGACAGCATAGACAAAATAATCGGCATTGTGATAGTTAAGGATCTGCTTTGCCTTATCGGCAAAAGCGATCTTTCGGATTTCGATCTGCACGATTTTATCCGCGAGGTGAGCTTCATTCCCGAAAGCCGAACCTGCCCCGATATTTTCAAAACGCTGACCTCCATGCGTTCGGGTATGGCTGTCGTGGTTGACGAGTACGGCGGCACCGCGGGGATAGTTACCCTTGAAGATATCATAGAGGCTGTTATGGGCAATATTCAGGACGAGTACGACGACGAAAAGCAGCAGATAACGCGTATAGGCAGCGAGGTCTACGATGTGGACGGCGAGACCGATCCCGAAGACGTTTTCGAGCTGTTCGGAGTGGAGCTTCCCGAAGATCATGAATACCAGACGATTTCCGGCTTTGTGACGGATAAGCTGGGTTATATTCCCGAAAGCGTGGGTTCAAAGCCGCCCATAGTCGAATACGAAAATGTTAAGCTGGTGGTCTTGCAGATAGAGGACAGGAATATAGTTAAAATTCGCGCGATAAAAGATCACCGACCCAAGGAAGAGATCAAATGAGAATGACGAAAAAAAACCGCGCTCTTGAAATAATAGAGCGCTTAAAAAAGGAATATCCCGATGTGAAATGCGCGCTGACATATCAGAAGCCGCATGAGCTGCTTATCTCGGTGCGGCTTTCGGCACAATGTACGGACAAACGCGTGAATTTGGTAACGCCCGCGCTGTTCGAGCGTTTTCCGAGTGTGGACGCGTTCGCTGAAGCAAGTGTTTCGGAGGTTGAGGAGTACATAAAGTCGTGCGGGTTATTCCACACGAAAGCCCAAGATATTATCGAGATGTGCCGTATGCTCCGCGATATTTACGGCGGAAAAGTTCCCGACACGATAGAGGAGCTTGTGAAGCTTCCGGGCGTAGGGCGCAAGACCGCTAATCTTATAGTCGGCGACCTGTACGGAAAATCCGCGATGGTCTGCGATACGCATGTTATACGCCTGACGAACAGGCTCGGCTTGTCCGAGGGCAAGGACGCGGCACAGGTTGAAAAGCAGCTGCGAGCGGTGATCCCGCCCGAAGAGGGGCTTATGATGTGCCACAGGCTGGTGTGGCACGGCAGAGGGGTATGCACGGCGCGTTCTCCGAAGTGCGGCGAGTGCGCGTTAAGCGACATCTGCAAAAACAAGCCAACGCGCTAACAGAATAAAAATCTCCCCCGCGAAGCGGGGGAGATTTTTATCATATCGTTTTATTGAATGTCTTTTGTCCACTCAAGCTCCGCAAGCTCGTCGAGAGTAACGCATTTTTCGTTGTTGTAGGCGTTTCGCAGCGCCGATTTTTTTGTGTATTTTTCGGAGAGCTTGCCCGTTCTTTCAATGGTGTACTCACCGCTGTCGGGAGCGACCCAGAGCCACATGGCGTTGTCGCGGTTCATAAAATCAATGTTCGTTAGCGCATCGCATGCGGTTATCGCCAGCATTTTGCGTCCCGTAGCGGAATCGGAGGCGAGTGCTTTGAAACGTCCCGCAAAGGACGAGGTCGATTTTTCGTAGAAGCTTTGACCTATGATGTCAACGTACATATCTCCGGGGTAAAAGTCGAAATCGCTGTTGTTCCACACCCAGATAAGATTTTTAAGCCCATTGTATTTACACAGCCGCACAAACGCCAACTGCCAGAGCGTTTTGTAGCTCTCGGCGTCGCTGCCCCACCAAAACAGCCCCGTATCGCCGTCCGGTATAGGCGAAAAGAGTATGGGTATGTTCGCGTCGTCAAGCGTTTTCAGCGAGACCGCCAGTTTGTCGAGATCATAAAGAAGCTCTGCGGCGTCTTGTGTTAAGAGTTCGTTATCAAGCTGCAATTGTATTGCGTCGTTGTCGAGCATACCAAGCTCCTCCGCGTCTTTGCCCTCAAGAGCGGGACCGAGGTCGAAGTCCTTGACGGCAGTGCCGCGTATCGGGTTGGGGGAATACCAGTGCCATGTATATGCGCAGATACCCCCGTTTTGATCCCATTCCTTAGCCAGGTCTAAGTCGTTTTTGACGACCTCCGCCGAGTGTTCGTCGTCCTTAAGCGCAAGCGCCAGCTCGCTTGACCGTATCGCGGGATAGCGTTTGGTCTCTTCGTATACCGCGTCGATCTCGGCGTTCGTTCCGCAGGATACGTTTTGCGCCGTAAAGCTGACGTTTCCGTAGTTGTCCGCAAGCGTTCGCATAAGCATAGCGGTCCTTACGGACGCGGTCTCGGCAACACACGCGTTGCCTGTTTTGTACATCTCCCTGCCGACGGGATCTGAGTTTTCGATGACGATACAATCTATTTCCGCAGAGCCGTTTTCAACGGTAAAGTTTATCGTGTTCATTCCGACCGACATATACAGATTGTCTATCTCATAGAGTTCAAATTTGCCGCCGCTTTCCGTATTATCGGATTTTGGGATAACATACCCACCCTCAACAAGATCGCCTATCTGGAACTTGATGTGTGCGCCCTCGCTTGAACGCGCCGAAATTACTACCCGATAAAATTGAGAGGTCGTGACAGTCGCCACTTGCGAGAGATGCTGCCCTATTTTCAAAGAAACATAGCCGTCGTTGTCGGAATTTTCCAGCTCATTGCCGTTCTTGTCCTTGGCTGTGCCGTTAAACGTGCCTTTCTCAGCTTCAAATTTTTTAACGAAACTTTGTCGTACTATCGTGAATTCTTTGGGCGATATCTCGTCTGCAGATTGGCTTGTATCTTCGCTTGTATCAGACGAGACCGAGCTTGACGGCGCACTTGACGCGTCGGGATCGTCGTCTATTCGGCTGCACCCGACAAGCATTGCCAAAGCGAGTATTATTGATATTGGTTTAAGAGCTTTTTTCATAATTCAATTTCCT
>DKXD01000160.1 GCA_002492075.1 Ruminococcaceae bacterium UBA7135 | reverse complement strand
TCCCCGGACGCTTGTGGGAAACAACATTAAACTATAATTTACTTTCTCACGAAGAAGAACAAAAACCATTGAAATCCCGTCAACAGCGCCACAAGCACGATAATAGCCACCTGCGCCGCGCCCCATTCGGGCATAAGCACACACAGCATAATGAGCGCCAGCGTCAGTATTATCGCGCTTTTCAAAAAAGACTTGTAATTTCCCTGCTTCATCTTAGCTGTTCTGTATGCGAGCCGCCGTCAGCGTGTTCTTCATCAGCATCGCGATAGTCATAGGTCCCACGCCGCCCGGCACGGGAGTTATGTACGCGGCTTTCTCGCTTACCTCGTCGAACTTCACGTCGCCGCAAAGCTTGCCGTTTTCAAGACGGTTTATGCCCACATCAATGACAACCGCGCCGTCCTTTACCATATCGGCGGTGACGAAATTCGGTCTGCCTACCGCCGCAACGAGTATATCGGCGCGCCGACATACCTCAGTAAGGTTTTTCGTCTTACTGTGGCAGACAGTCACCGTACCGTTCTCGTGCAGCAGCAGCATAGCCATAGGCTTTCCGACAATATTGGAACGCCCGATGACCACGCACTCCTTTCCCGCCACATCAACGCCCGTGCTGTGGATAAGCTCCATACAGCCCGCGGGAGTACACGGCAGGAAAGCGTAATTCCCTATCATTATCTTGCCCACATTGCTCTCGTGGAACGCGTCTACGTCCTTTAACGGAGAAATACGCTCGATAACCGCTTTCTCGTCAAAATGATCGGGCAGCGGCAGTTGGACCAATATGCCGTTGACGTTCTTATCCGCGTTCAACGTGTCGATAAGCTCCAAAAGCTGATTTTGTTCGGTTTCCGCGGGCAGAGCGTATTCAAAGCTTTGTATCCCGCACAGCTCGCACGCCTTTTTCTTGTTGTTTACATAAACTCGCGACGCGGGATCGTCGCCTACTATCACCACCGCAAGCCCCGCCTTTATCTTATCGCGCTCGATCTCCGCGCGCACCTGCTCTTTAACTGCCGCCGAGATCGCTTTCCCGTCAATTATCTTCGCTGCCATCTTTACTCTCCTTTTCTTCATCAGCCGCCGTTTCATCGGTTTCGTCAGCCTTATCGGCGTGTTCGGTATCATCGGACCTATCGGCTTCGGACACTTCTTCGCTCTCCGAAACGCTTTCAGTCTCTTCGGCAATGATGCTGTCCGCCGTCTTTTCTTTCTTTGCCTTTTTCGCTTTTCGTTCTTCCTCCGCTCTGAGGTCGCTCTCAATAAGCTCTCTTGAAGCGTCGGTGTTTACGTACAGCGGCTTTTTGCTCTTGGCGGTGCGTACTTTGAAAATAACGAAGCACACCATAGCTCCGACAAACGAAACCGCGCCGACCCACTGAGACACTCTGAGCGAGCCTATATAAAGGCTGTCCGTGCGGAGCTGTTCGATAAAGAAGCGCCCAAATCCGTACCATGAGAGATACAGCAGCGCGATCTCTCCGTCGAACGTCCGCAGTTTTTTGCTGTAGATATGCAGGAAAATAAATCCAAGCAGGCACCAAACGCTCTCATACAGGAAGCACGGGTGAACGAATGATCCCGCAGGTATTTCGATGTCAGCACGGATCACATTTCCGCCCATAGCGAACAGCCAGTTGGGGTCGCATGCTGAGCCATAAGCCTCTTGATTGATAAAGTTGCCCCAGCGCCCTATCGTCTGCCCTATCAGAAAACCGAGCGCCGAAATATCCGCCAATGCCGTGAATTTCACCTTGCGCAGCTTGCACATCAGCAATCCGAATATCACCGCGCCGATAGTGCCGCCGTACATTGCTATTCCGCCGTCTCTTATTTTCGTAAACATCGTGATAAACGTGTACTTTTGGTCTTCGGGGGTCTCGGGGTTCAAATTAGTGAAAACGCAATAATATATTCGAGCGCATAAAAACGCGCAAATTATCGTCACAAACACCACATCGAACACTCTGTCTTTCACAAGACCGAAATCCCGCGTTACTCTTCGCATCACGTAAAGATACGCCAACACCACGCCAACGGCGATAAGAACGCCGTACCAATAAATCGTTATACCGCTGCCAAAAAGATTAAATCCGCGGCGATAGGATATTTCCGTGCCCCCGAAAAGGTTCGGGAACTCGACGTCCATTGATTCGAGAGTATTTGCCGCGGCAAACATTAAGCTGTTCATTCGTCTTCTCCTTTTATTATTGAAATACACACATTTTCTTCGTCCAAGCCGTCAAGCAGCGCCGTCATTTGCTCGTATTTTACGGCTGCCGCCGCGTCTATCGACGCGAACGGCGAACCGCCCCTCAACGCCTCGGCTGTCAGCATACCCGCCACGGAATCGGCGTCGGTAAGGTTTCTCACAAAGGAACCGTAATTCGAGCGTTTTATGCGTTCAAAATCCTCTTTGGACGGCGGCTCCTTTTTTAAGGAACGCAAAGCGCTCTGCACCTCTTCAAGCACTGCGTCGGGAGTGTCGCTCTCCCCCCGCAAAAACGGGAAAAAGAAGCCGCGCCCGCTTACCACGCCGTTGGAAAACTGCTCGTTTACCAGTCCCCTGCCGCGCAGCTTTTCAAAAAGCTCCGAGGTCCTGCCAAAAACAGCTTCAAACAATATATCGAACCCCATATATTCTTCAAGCTGCGCCTGTCCCGAAAGCGCGGGGCGTTTGAAGCCTATCTCGAAGATCGGCTTGGCTACGGGCATCGCAAGCTCAACGCGCTTAGCGCTTACGGCGTAAGGCTCGTCAAAGCTTTCGCTTTCGATACGCAGCGGGGCGCGGTCATTCAGCTTTTCGCCGCAGATACGCACCACCTCGTCGGGGTCGAAATTCCCCGCGACGCACAGGAACATATTCGCGGGATTGTAATAGGCGTTGTAGCAGTCGTAAAGCGTCTTGTCGGTTATATCCGCTATGCTCTCAACCGTGCCCGCTATATCGTTCCGCACGGGGTTTACGCTGTACATTCCGCTGAGCATATTTGTGAACGCGCGCCAACCGGGACTGTCGCGGTACATGGTTATCTCCTGCCCGATTATCCCGCGCTCCTTTTCGACGTTCTCGGGAGTAAAATAGGGCGACTGCACGAAATCAAGCAATATCTCCAGATTGCGGTCAAAGCTGTTCGCGCAGCTGAAATAGTACTGCGTGTAATCAAAGCTCGTTCCCGCGTTGCAATACGCGCCCGTTTGGGAGAACAGCTCGAACGCGTCTACCTCCTCGCTCTCGAACAGCTTATGCTCGAGATAATGCGCCGTTCCGTCGGGCACCTTTTGCACCGCGCCGCCGTTTACGGAAAACGCGTTGTCCGCCGAGCCGAATTTCGCGGTGAACTGCGCCACCGCCGTTGAATAGCCCGCCATCGGCAGCATATAGACCCGCACTCCGCTTGGGTGAACGTATTTAAGACACGTTTCTTTAACGATATCGTTGTATATTTTATCTATCACTGCGCGTCCTCCTCTCCGTTATGATCGAGAGAACATAACGTATACAACGTATCGAGCGTATACTCTCTCGCCGCCGCTTGTATCCTGTCGGCGGTCACCGAATCTATCTCAGCCCAACATTCCTCCGGGGTCAGTATTTTATCATCAAGTATCTGATTATGATACCATGTTATCATCGCGCCGGGGTTGTCGTTCATTGACAAAATTGTGTTGCGCGCTTCCAGCTTGGCTGCGCGTATCTCCTCCTCGGTAACGCCGTTTTGGCATATATCGTCAATTTCCGCGAGGATCGCCGCTCTCGTGCGGTCGATGTTCTGCGGCTCTATGCCCGCGTAAACGGTAAGCGTGCGAAGCGCTCGGTCGGCGGAACACGAACAATAATAACACAGCGACTGCTTTTCGCGGATATTTTGAAAAAACCTTGAGGTCGTCATTCCGCCCAGAATGCTTGCGAACAAAAAATTGGCGAAGCGGTCGTAAATTTTGGGAGATTTGAAATACATCCGCAAAATAGCTTGCTGCATCGGTATCGTATCCTCGAATATCTCAGGCACGGATTTAAGCCTTGACGGAGTTATGCTAAGCTTGCATATCTCGCCGCGCTCGATGTCCGCCAGCCTTTCGGAAAACACCTTTTCCGCGGTTTCAAAGCAGCTTGCCCCCGCGCAAAGAATATCTATCCGCGCGGTCTTAAGCATTCTCTTATACGCACGGTACGCCGATTCGGGCGTTACCCGCTCCGCCTCCTCGTGAGAACCCGTGATGGGAAACTCAAACGGCTCGCCCCTAAATGCCGCAATGTTTGCGCGTTGAGCGGCATAGCTCGACTTTTCGTTGATAACGCTGTCGATATTATCAATAAGCTCTTTTTTCTGAAGCTCGGTTATCTGCGCGTCGAAAGCACCGTTTTCGGCGTTGGGAGCAAGCAAGCACTCACACAAGACGCTGCATATCTCATCCTCAAGCTTTTCACCGTTCAAAGCGTAACGGTCGTCCAGCACGGAAGCCACAAGGCTCGTGCAGCGTTTGCCGTACCACGTTGTGACCGTTTTTGACCAAAGCGACGCGCCGTACAGGTTCGCCAAATGCTTTGATAACTCGGAATAAGTCGGGAATTTTTTGCAGCAATCCGCGAGGATATATTCCGTCACCGCGTAATCGGCACGGGAAAGCTCGTCCAATTCCGTATGCAGCAACACCTGTATCTGGTTGGTTTTGAAGCGCTTGTCCGTATATTTATACAATGTAATACCGTTTCCTATTTGTTTCTGCTCAAAAATAATTATCAGTCCTTACTTTTTCTTTTTTGTTGTTTTTTTGGAGCTTCCCGGGTTTATCATGTCCAAAACCGCTTTGCCTACCTTGCGTTCAAGACCCGATTTTGTTGTGGGTATACCCGTTTTCCGCGCGAACTTCTGCTTTGCCTGCGTTATTCCCAACGCCCGCTTCCATGAAAACGAAACGCCCGGGATCTTAAGTCCTCCGCTTTTTTTCGCCGCCATCTTAAATGCCCTCCTTCGCTTTGCATACGCCCCTTTTGGAGTTCTGCAAACATACTTATTTTATTATAGCACATCTTTGCGAATTTTTCCATACTTTTTTTACAAAAAAGGCAAAAAAATATCCCCTCATTGAGGGGATAAAATCAAATTATAATTATGTGTAGAACAAAAGAAAGGAGACAACTAAACAAACAAATGATACGGAGTTAAATCCGATCCGCTTGTTTGATTATATTATACAGCATTTTTTCGGTTTTGTCAACAATTTTTTGTGATTTTTTACAAATTCGACATAATACACAAAATGTGATTTTATTCATTATTCATTATAACAAGAAAATTTAAGTAAATTATGCGCTGTAATCGTTTACTTAAACTTGCCTAAAACGAAATTTCAGCTATTTATTTCGCGCTTCTGCGGGAAATTGTGTAATAATCATGCTCTTATAAGCGTCCGAATATAAGTTTTTTACTTTACCGACTTTGACAGAATAAAAAACCGAAACGCCGAACAAACAGTGTTTCGGTTTTTAGCGAGTTCGTAAGCGCCAAGCATACAATGCCGCTTTTGCCGTCACATAAGCATAGCGATCAGCAGCGCGAAAAGCAGCTTTTGATCTGCCTTTTCCCGCATAAGTATAATAAGCACTCCGAAAACAAGCAGCATATCGCTGTCGTCAAAAAGACCTTTGGAAACGGTTTTCGGCGAACTCGGGCGGCGTTTATCGGCGCATGGCTCGGCGCGATTTTCGGAGCAGCCGTGGTATTCCTCACAGGCTTTTGCTTGTTCCTCGGCACAAGTCTCGCAAGGCTTGGCGCATTTATCAGAATACCGCTCTGTTTGATACGTTGCAGACTGCGGCGTATTCCAAACCATATCTTCACCTCCGAACCGTCACATCAGCTTTCCGAACAATCCGCTGTCCTTTAACAGCGGCAGCAGCGAAAACAGCTTCATAAGGCGTATAGCCGAATCGATCTTGGCGCGGTTTTCCTCGCGTAAAAGCGGTTTTAGCGCCAAAAGAAAACGCTCGTTATCGTCGGGCTGATTTAATGTCTCAAACAGCGCGAGCATTTTCATAAGCATTTCCGGGTCCAGTCCCGAAAACAACCCATCGGATTTTTCATCCGAGCTCCCGCTGTCGTGCCCGCCGTCATTACCATTGTCATCGTCCTCCGCCAGCGCACGGAGAAGCTCCTCGATGTTATCCATGCGCCGCCCCTTTCAGCTTGATCTGCTATGTTTTTTCGCCGCACAAAAACTCATTTGTTGTTAAGCATACGCATAACGTCCTGCGGATCGGTCGCGTTTTTCAGCTTTTTCATAAGCTCCTCGTTCTGCAATACCGCCCGCAGCTTTGCTTTGTCCGCTTTGGAAAGCGAAGCGGAAAGAGCCTTTACATCGCCGCTTTCAAGATTTTGACGCAATGCGTCGGGTGACGTTCCAAGCTTTTGGCTTGCCGCTCTTATCAGCTTCTCGAAGTTTTTATCGTTCATAATAACAGCCTCCTGTAAATATTATGTAATAATGTACAAAAAATTTCCAAAATC
>DKXD01000193.1 GCA_002492075.1 Ruminococcaceae bacterium UBA7135 | reverse complement strand
GTTTTTTCAGCATAAATAATGAAAGGTAAGCGAAAGCGAGCGGCTTGACATTCTGCCAAGCCGCGTATCGTTATAGTTCATTCTTCCGTGAAAGTAATGCTTGACACATCATCGGAAATCGAAAACCACTTTTTGTTCCAGATGTGGATAATTTTTGTCTTAAAATCACAGTCCATTCTGAAATGCAGCCCCTCGAAACACACATCATCGCACATTCCCCCGAAGCCAACGAGCCCTTCGGGTGTTTCTGCCACAAAGTCAATACAAGCGTAGCCACTATCGTGCTTTCTTCTGGACGGGATAACATAAACGCCGGAAACGTTGTGCAAAATCTCATTCCATTTTCTCTTCTTGACCGAAAGCAGTTCTTTCCGCGTCATTCATCTTCGCCGCCTTTCTTGATCTTCTCAAAGTAAAACTCAACTTCGCGAGGCTCTGGGCTGAAAAAGCCATAGTCAACACCCACTTTGAAGATGTACTGCCGTGAGTTCAGCTTGCAAGGTATCTGTTCTATGTTCCTGCGGAAATGTTCCAACGTTTCTCCACGCTTGTAATGGTTGCATCTCCAACAAGCAGGCATCAAGTTGCTTTCCGCTTCAAGCGTTTCAGCATCATAGCCAAGTTCGACCTTAAAGGCGGGAACGAAGTGGTCTACTTGCATTTGCTTGTATGTTATTTCCTTGCCGCAGTAGGCACAATGCCCGTTATACTTTGCATAAACCTTCTGCCTTGTGGTTTTTGAAATAGCCTTTCGATTAGCCATCGTTTTCGTCCTCCTTTTATTGCTCGAGATCGCTTAATATCTCCGCTGCGATTTCTTCAACGGCTCGGTTGATGACTCCGGATTGGTTTGTGCTTTCAGACAATATGGTTTTTTTCCTCGTGTCGGAGAAATCAACGCCAACATCTTTCAAAAACGTATCGAGCATTTCAAATTTTTCATCGTCGTTCAACGGCTTGACTTCGTGCTTTATCGAAAACCTCCGTAAAACAGCTTTATCTATTCTGTCTATCCTGTTGGTAGCAGCCAACAAAATAGTGTCGTTGGAGAGCTTATCAAGCTCTTGCATAACCGTTACGGTTATTCTGTTATTTTCTTTATCGCTGCCGTTGCCCGATGCTGAGGAGCGACTTTCACAAATGGAATCTATCTCGTCAAGCATAAACACGCACGGGTTTTGAGCTACAAACTCGAACACCTTTGCGATATTCTTCGATGTGCCGCCCATATAGCTGTCAATTATCGTCGAGAAATTCAAATAGTAAAACGGAAGCCCCGATTTATACGCGATGTATCTTCCGAAGGTGGTTTTTCCTACTCCGCTCTCGCCGAAAAGCAATGTCGCATTTCGATACGGGATTATCATTTCCTTTAATCTCCTCGCGACCTTTGCCATTTTCATTATTCTTTCGGACACATCATGCTCTCGTTCCGAAAGATAATACCTATTTGCATTAAACATTTCAGAAGCATTTTCCGCAGTAACAAAGTTCTTTATATCGGAAGGAAGCTCAAACGGGTTTGTAGCCTTCTGCAAAAGTTCTTTGCAATCCTTTACAAAATACGCGCTTTTCTGCGTGTTATCTTCGTCGCAGCATACCACCGCCCACTTCTTAGCCGTTTCCATATCGTTTTTGGCTACCGAAAGTATAAGCGATTTTTGGCTTTCTGTAAGTGACATTATTTTTGTCCCTCCTTCATTCCGTCTACGGCTTTATCATAAAAGTTGTCAAACGGCTCTAAAGCTCCATTTAAATGCCAATTCCCAACGGTTAAGCCTTGCCCGTACAGTTTATCGAAATATTCTTTAAACGCACGGTATTTTATGGCCGTATTCTCCACGTCCTCACAAAGCAACTGGAGAACGGCGATATACTTGTCTTTTACATCGCAAAGCATATTAAGGTGTTCAATAAAGCTATCCTCACTTTGCGGTTTTAAATGCTTGATTTCTTCCGGGGTAAGCCCCGTGCTCTCATAGGCGTATAGTCTGCGTGCAATATCGTTCTTGTAAATGCAGTCCCCTAATTTAAACGCAGGGCTACCGTTATCAAGAAACGTAAGTCTATTCACAATCATATTTACAGCCGTTTCCTTTCTTAAACAAGTTTCATCTGCCCGTCAGTATCAAAATCGAAATTAGCCCAGATTTTCTCCGTGCGATGAAATCCGAATTGTGCCGTCGTTTCCTTGATGTCAACGTTCCAGTCAGACAGCTCCCTGTTATAAAGGTCGCTGTCATAGCCGCTTATCACAACCATCGAGCGGCTCTTTTTAAGAGCTTCGAGAAGCTCAATGTGCTTGTCCTCGTTCATCTCGCAAGCGTAGATGTGGTGCCTCCTCAATCCGGGAAGATACGGAGGGTCGCAGTAAATCAGAGTGTCCTTATCATCATATCGCTTGACAAGCTCCACGGCATCTATGTTTTCTATCTGCGCTTCCTTCAGGCGTTCAACACACGCCATAACCGCCTCGGGGAGATAGTTCCACATTGTGGCGCAGCGGGGTCCTCCGTAGGTCTGAACGTTTCGCCAACTGTTTTTGCTGCTGTTGGAAGTGCCAAATGATTGATGATACCTGACTACCGTTCGCCTCGCTTGCTCAACAGGGTCGTCAGATCTTTCATAGCAAAACTGAAATTCGTCTCTCGCGAAAGGGGTCAGTGCGAGAAGCTTGGCAAGTTCTTCCGGGTGTTCTCTGCACACCCTGAACAGGTTGACGACATTGCCGTCGAGGTCATTTATCGTCTCGATATAAACAGGCTTCTTGCTAAAGAATATCGCCCCAGAGCCGAAAAACGGTTCGCAGTATACCTTATGTTCCGGAAAGTGCGAGATAATCCAGTATGCTATTCTCCATTTTGAACCGGGGTATTTCAGCAGCGTGTTTATTATCGTCACCCCTTTCGTCGGCGTTCGGCTTCTACAAGTGCCTCGGTTCTCCACTGCATAATTTCCATACTAATCGCCGCAGCACATTTTTCGCACAAATCAATGCCAAGTAAATAATAGGGGTCTATGTTGTTAAACGGCTCCCCGAAGCTTATTTTTCCGAACCTGTAATACTTGCGCTTTATTCCAAAAAAGTCAGTTTTTTCTACCTTTGGAATATCTTCGCCACAGCGGTCACAAATGACTGAGGTTATTTCCATTTTAATCTTCGCCTTCCTCCCAGCTCATCTTAGCTCCGCAGGTATCGCAATAAGAAGCGCGATAAGTTTCCCATTCGTGCTCTTCTCCACATTCGGAACAAATAATCACACCGCTGCCGTCTTTAATCCAGCGTCCGCGATTGATAGGAATAGCGTCAGCGGCAGCAATCTTTTCTACAAGTTCAGCGGCGCTGTTTACACCGTCTTGCCACCCTTGAATATATTCATCGGAAAATGCGCCCTCCGGAACATCTTTAATATCTCTCACTATGCCCAGCATAACGTCAAGGGCTTCTTCACGGTGTATCAGATCATCTTTCATCGTATTCACCGCCTTCCAAAAGCTTCAGGTTGTTGTGGACATTGCCGACCACCAACAGATTATTGCTATTCCACAAATCCCATTCATCGGGACTACGGTGCTTGCATTCCAATGGAACAAGATCCCAGCAATTAACAGCTGAATTGATACGTCGCACGACCTTACATAATCTTCCGTGTTTGGTTTGAACAATGTCTCCCTCAAAAATCGGCTTGCCATTTTTGTCAGGCGCTCCTGCGCATTCGCCGAGTGTGTTGGGGTCTACCTCGTAAACCAAAATTTCACCACGCTCACGGGATGCAATGCCAACATAAGAACCGTAGTAATTCTCAACTCCTACGCTTGCCGACATAACAGCGGTTAATGCTCTGCTAAGAGTTTTTGCGTCATGCACCATTTAAATCATCCTTTCAGTACATTCTCAATATCATCGAGCAGAATATGAAGCCTAGCATTTTCAGCCTTGAGATTATCGCGCTCGAACCTGATAAATTCAATAGCTTCTTCAAGCTCGTCAATTTTATCGCTCCACGAAGGGTCTTCTGTCAAGCGTTCCATCATACGTCTAATCTCGTCGGGCGTTAAGCCTGTGTTTTCGTATTCTTGCAAACGCCGATATATCTCTTTTTGAGATACTTTATCGGCGTATTTTATTTGCTCTCGTTCTTCATCCGAGAAAACTCGGAATACACCTTCAGGAGGAAGATTAACCGTTGTAGTGAGCCGATTCATTATTCGCTGACCTCCTTTTTTTGAAAGCCATTTCAGCGCCACAGTTCGGGCAGAACCTGGAGAGTAGGCTTTCATCATAAAAAGATTCTTCCCCCTTGCACTCCGAACACACATACGCAAATTCGTCTTGATCGTCAAGGGATTTGTGAAGCCACTCTCCACTTCGTGAAGTGTAAATAGGCAAATCAAGGATATTCAATGTTTTTTCAACAACAATGCTATACAGTTCATGATCGTCGCTCATGACACATTCGTTCGTCCACTCGTTCATTATATCAATTACCGAGTCGCGTCTTAGATAATCAGCCATTGTGTTTCCCTCCTTCCCGTAGGCTTGCCGATTCGCAAGTGCTTTTTTCATATTCATCGATTAGCAAAACCAACTGCCTTTTTGTTCTCGCGTGAAAATCAGCATTTCGCGTCTCAATATTAACGCCCTCCCATAAAACGCAGTGATCTGGTTGATGATATCCAAAACGACGAAGTTCGTACCCCTTATACTTGTAAAGCCCTCTCCGTATTTTTTTAGTTTTTGCTTTCATTTTACCGCCCTTTCCGCCTATTCCCGCTCGTTTTATACGGTTTATCCACCACCTTTTGGCGGTATATTTTGTACTAAACCCGTGTGCCGCAAGGCGGTCTCTTTTAGGGGTGTTATCATTGTGCCCGTGTATGCCGTCGTTAAGGCAATATCTCGGACAACCGACCGACCAACCGAACCAAAATCCATCAACTGTATCGCCCTCCAAGTATGCCTTTGCTCCGCAAATTGGGCAATTTGGAAGCGTTTCAAGCATTTTCTCGGAGGCGTGTTCATCTTTTCTCTTAACAAGAATGTCAATAGTCATTTTATCCTCCGCTCTTTACGTCCATCTTCGCGCCGCAGTTAGGGCAGTACAAATGCATGCAAAATGCGACATCACCGCAAGCGGAGCATCTCCACCCATACGGAGCGTGTCTAGGCAAACTCCCAAACGCGTCTGACCACACCCCGCGCCTTTCGGGGCGAACGTCGGCGGCGGGTATCTGCTGTAGCTTTCTTTTAACGCTTTTTTCCCACGCGTATTTGCTCTCGCCTACCCATTCTTCAAACTGTTTAATTGCAAATTCGCGCTCTATGTATTCAGCCATTGTCAGACCTCCTATTTTTCTCTGTTGGTTTATGCCTCTTTATCGCCTCGCGAATACGGCACTCAGTGGAATAAGGATTAACATACATTTCAACACCTGTCAAAAAGTCTGCTTCGTCCGCTTCTATACCGTTATCCATAATGAAGTTTGATACGATATCATCAGCCTCGTTAAGGTCTTTTGCCGCTTTAGTACGCTTTTTCAGCGCCGCCGAAATTTCTTTTGGTATTCTCATATGTTGCCAGTCTCCTTGTTACGGCAACTTGCCGTTTCCTCTAAAAATTTACTTCCCAATCAAGGCATCAATGCCCTTGCTGTGTTGAGCACCGAACCACTCCCAAATATCGTATTTGTTAGTTCCCGCAGGAAAATGGCAGAACGGTTGTTCTATACACTCGGTCTTAGGGTCCATAGGAATATCATCTAGCTGTTCCCACAGTTTCTCGACGGCATCATCACGGATCTTTACCGCACTCGGTTCCTTTTTGATTTCGACATCATAGCCAAGCTGCTTGTAAAAATTCACAATGTGCTCATTTGAGACATCAAAATCAATTGTAATATAGACATCCTCGACGCCCGTGTAGTCATCATATCCTCCGTCTATTTCAATGCAGACCCATTCTCCAACCATTTCCGACGCTTCAAGCGAGATGCGGAAAAAGTCGTTAAGTGCAGATACTTCCTCAATGTTTTTGGGTCTGTACCAACGGTACTCGTATCTATCATCATCAACGTAACACAAGGAAAACGGAGCCTCGCCACATTCGATGCACTCTATCTTGTCCACCTTTGCTTGCAAGGTATCGAAGTTCATTTTTAATGTAATCTCCTCTTCGTAAGCGGCGCAAGAAGCTTCATCTTCAAACTTGGTGTCATCGAAAGCAACGTAAACCTTTTGGATTTCTTCTTTAATCTTCATTTTTTCTCCCTTCAGTTAGATGTGATACTAATGTATTGCACATCATTAAGTCTTTACCACGTTCTTACCAAGCCTGCTGCAGGGCTTCTTGTTACGCCGATGCTGCCAAACTCCGAGCACTCGTCATCGTCAAGATTTCGTACATAAGCAAAGGCTTCGCCGTTTTTCAATTCTTCGCGGTCGTTTTCCCAGTCTTTTTCATAGTCGCTTACATACAGGTATGAGTCCATTGTGCCAATGTTGTAATAGTTGCGGATAACCGCATAAACCAGAGCATTATGCTCTTCCTCAAACTTATGCAGGTGCTTCAGATCGTCGCCCTGTACCCAATAAAGGGCACCGAAAGGCGGTTCACTGCGGTTGATTAAGTCATCCTTCTCAAACTGATGAATTACGTCCGGAATAATTCCGAGGAGCTTCATCCTTTTGATTGCTTCTTCCTTTTTGCGTTCAACGCTAATACTCATTGTGTACCTCCTTAAAATCTGTTTTAGTAGTTAAATTTCAATATGGTCTGTCACGTCTTTATATGTAACCGTATCGTGATTTTTAAAAAAGATGCCTAATGCCTCGTCTATGCTGATTGCATCTACAAAGCAATAGTATCTCTGCCCATCATAATCAAATACGATTTCATATCTGCTTATTTCTTCGACAAGGGTTCCGTCATCTTCTCTGCTTAAATCCCGATACATCTCGCCATCATTGTTCCAGTATTCGGTTATCCATGTGCAGCTGGCACAGCTTTTACACATTACGCGCTCCTTTCTGCTCACACTAAATAAGCGCACATAAAATTATCGAAGCTGTCAAAATCACTCCACTCCGCCGTATCATCCTCGACTTGTGATACGGCACTCCACAGCTCCAGAATGTCATTATCATAAGTTCCGGTGTCGACCATCAAGCCGTTATGCAAGCAATACGCTGTCCATAAGCTGCGAAGCTGCTCTCGACCAACTTCGGTATCGAAATAAGCCTCGCAAGAGAAGTCTTTCAGATAGCCAAGTTCACGCTGTTTATCAGAGATGTCTTTTGTGTGCATCGCGATTCCTCCTCATTTTTTTCATTGTTATCTTCCTTTCTTAGCCGCAGCAATAATCGCTTTCAAATTCCTGTTAAGCAAGCAGTGCATATCCTGCTCTCGGATTTCCAAAATACGTCTGAACTCGGTGTAAACGGCTTTGTCATCAATCACAGAGCAGTTGCAGCGAACTGTTGTAATCAGCTCCTCGAATGTTATGCCGTCCAAAAGATTATCGTTTTCATTCAAATCGTCTCCGAGCCTCCACGGGCGCTCAGGCAAATCAATCATATCAGTAACCTCCCAATCAATTTATTCCGTTCAAACTACGCTTAAAGGCTTTCGCCCAAAACGAGCGGCTTTTTGCCCTCACTATTGCGAGAACTCGCCCGAATTACCCTACTTGCCTTTTAAGGCTTTCACCCAAAACAGGTTCTTTTTGCTCCCACTATTGCAGGTGCTCACCTGAATTGCCCTACTTGCCACTTGGCTTGTTCCTTTTCTGTAACTATACTCTACCATACCATTTGGAAAATGTCAATAGGTTTTTCGTAATTTTTTCAAAAATTTTCAAAAAATTTCATTTTCGTTTATTGCAGGTGTTTGTTCTCAAAGCGCAACCCATCAACTCATTGAACATTGCCACTTTGCTTCTCCGTATTGCCGCGTGCCATTCATTTAGACAGGGAGCGGCTTACTCCGCACCAACAAAGGCATATTCTTTACGCCCCATCGCCCTTTACAAAATACCCATACACGCAGCGAGTCTCTTCTCTGCTGCAATCGTATGTATCGTGAAGAACTCCGTCTATTACTGCCGTGCAGTGCTTTGAAAGATTTACCACAATACGCCCTGCCGGAAGTTCTTCCGCTTTAAGGTGAACCTTGCACCCTTGCCCGATTTTCATAGTAGGCACCCATTTCCATCCAAGATGCTCCATCACTTTTCGTATCGTAGGCTTGTAAACGCCTGTTCTGGCACTGCTGCGGTCTTTCTTGTTCTTGCTAACCCGCTCCTGCTTACCGTATTGGTTGATAAGATCATAAACCTCCTTGTACGGAAGTTGAGCGGCTATGGATATTGCTCTGCACACACAATCATCTGCGGTTCCTTTAAATCCGGCGGTATGCCTTCCGCCATCATCGAAAACAAATTTCATATTGTGTTCCTCCTATCTGTTGGCTATGTAGATTTTATTTACGTACGTACTCTAACATATCCTCCGTAAAAGTCAAGAGGTTTTCTTAATTTTTCAAAAATATTTATGTTTTTACCGCATTATTTAAATGCTCCCAAAATGCCTTGCGAAAGGAGTTTCTTACCTGAGCAAGATTGATAAGTTTATTGAACGAATAATTTTGAACAACCATACCGACAATGATGAATAGTTCTGGGCACGGACATAAAATTTTGGTAAAAAGCCAAACGGCAACGGGCTATTTTCAAACGCCAAAAATTTTAAAACGGTTTTCGGTTGAAATCCGCTTTAAAGCGAGAGAATTTTCCACTTTTTCAACAGGTTTTCAACAGACTTTCAACAAATCTAACAGCCGAAAAAGCGCTCTCAATTCTTAGAAAGTGCTTCTACATTTCTTTTATAATAAAAAATTGGCTCCCCGTTTCCGAGGAGCCAACAATTTATAATATCAAGCTAAGGTCAAATCGCCGAGTTTAACCGCAGCGACCGTAACCGTTCCATAGCAAATCACCGCACGATCTCCAACTATTTCAGAAACCGTATGTGGTCTAGCATACACGAACGGGAAAAGGGAGCCGCCGTCGTATGTCTTTGCTCCATTTTTCAACATAACCTTGCTACCGACTTTTATAGCGGAAGCGGAGCTTTTGCTCTGTTCGGCTATCTGTTTATTGATAGCATCTTGAACAGCATAGTAATCATAACCGGCAGCGGTAAGGTCATCGTATCTCCGCTGCCCGATGCCCCACTTTCCCGCCCAAACCTCAGCAACGATCTCATCAAGCGGCTTCTTAGTGGCATTCACAGGCAGCTTTCCGTGCGCAGAATACCACGCCGCTGTTTCTTTCGGGTAATCAACAAAGCAATAGTCAGCGTCAATTTTCATACCGGCAGAATATAGCAGACCGCTCTGCCATAATTTTTGCCCATATTGCCGAGGCGTTTTTACCCAATGCGCGAGCCACAAGTCCTTTTTGCCGAGTATACGTGTCTTGTCGAGATACGTCTCGACCCAACTGGGATTTGCGTAAATGCCACTGGGATATCCGAGACTCTCAACCTCGTCAATAAACGCAAGGGCAATGTCTGTTGCGGTCTTTTTGCCAAGATTAGCCATCTGCATTTCCTCCGCATCGAAAAACACGGGGTACTTGGGCAGAGGGAACTGCTTGATCTGTTCAACGCAGAATTGAGCCTCTTTCTTCGCTTCCGCGACGCTCACGGCGCAAGAGTAATGATAGAAGCCGTAGTCGATGCCCTGTGAGATGCAGCCATTGACGTGGCGATTAAGCAAATTGTCAACAAACTGCTTGTGCGAGCTTGTACCTGTTACACTTGACCGGATAATTGCGAACTTAATGCCGTCTGCCTTGAGCTTTTCGTAGTTCAGCCCCTGCTGACAGTAGCTGATGTCTACACCTGGAATGTTCAATGCCATAATCTGCCCTCCTTAAAGCAATTCATTTACACGTTTTTGTACCGCGTAATAGTCGTATCCTGCCGCTGTCAACCGCCGTTTGCGCTCATCACCGTTGCCCCAATCACCGTGTATAACTTCTTTCGCAAGATCGCCAACGCTCTTTTTATGAACGATGTCCGATTTGTTGACCCAGCCGTAAACGGTCGAACCGCCTCCGCACTCTGCGATGACGTGGTACGGGTGTGCGGTGCTCGGAGCGATAATCGTGATTTTCGCTCTGCCGGGTTTGGCGGCAGTTCCTTTTGTTCCTGTGCTGGATACGTAATGAGTACTGCCCGTAAAGTCCACAATATCTCCTATCTTAAATGCTGCGGTACTTGAAGAAGAACTTGAAATCGAAGAAGTCTCAGGTGGCGTTTCGTATTGTGCAGGGAAATCAACGGGCGGCAGGATAAAGCCTTGAAAAGTAAGTGAACCCGAATTATAGCCATTACTTTTGAGATATGTCTGCATATAGAAGCGTGAGCCGCCGTATGCAGAATTGGAACATACAATATCTCCGTTTGGCTTAATTTTCTCGACGATTGCGACGTGCCCGTATCCGTCAGCCCCGTTCCACACCTTTCCTTTACGCCAACACGCAACCGCTCCGAGCTTTGGAGCTTGTGAACGCTTGTAGCCGTCTGAGGCGTTTCCGTACCAATCTTCTGCATTAAGGCTTGCAAGTTTAGGCTTTGCTCCTATAATCTCATAAAACCTGCCCCACGCGTACCCTACACAGTTTGGAAGAACCGAGCCATTTTCGATTTCAATGCAGATGTTTAGTCCGCCTTTTGTCGATTTGATCCAATGCTTGTCTGCCTTGGACGGAGCGCTGAGCCGAGGAACGTATTTCATAGCTGTACTCATACGAACACGCTCCTTTACGAAATGACAACGCCGACGCTGTTAAGCTGTTTAACCGCCGCTTCAATGGCAGCATTAACGCTTTCATCATCAACGGTAAACCCGTTGCTTTCAAGGAAGTCGAGGACAAACTGCTTTTTCTCCTCGCCTCGCTTGTCGCCCTTGTACATTTGCTCTGCCGCAGAGACAGCGATTTTTATCCAGGCTATCAAATCTTCGCGCTGTTGAGATGTCGTTTTAGTTCTTATCCACGGAACAAGAAACACCGTGATAAACGCAGCAAGAGCTGCAATAATCGCATTGACTATAGCGGTAATATCGAAAGTCATACTATCCCTCCTAACGTGCCTACCATCTTAACTACGTCATCGACCTTTTCCGCAGGAACGTCCTGTACTGCTGACAGTGCAATTTTCAAAACGTTTTCCTTCTTCGCCTTTGCGAAGTAAAAGGCGTTGCTTGCTGCGATCTCGGCGTATGCTGCCGTAGTAACAATGCCAATAGTAGAAACGTCAAATCCCTTGAACGCCCCAACTATGGTTACTGCGGTAAGCACGGCTCCGATAACATAGCTTGCGATGATTATTTTCTTGCTTGCCGTGAGCTTTTCCGATGCCTTTTTTGCTTTTGTGGTTTTCTTTGCTGCCATATTATCCACCTCACTTAGGAATAAACGAAAGAGCGGCGGTAACGATGGCGGTCACAATAACCGTAACGGTCACGGTAATTATGGTCTTTACCGTTCCGCGCCACTTCTCCCCGTCGCGCTCCTCGATTTTAGAGATACGTTCGCCCTGTTTGGTCTGCTCTTCAAGCATCTGCTCCATTGAAACAGCCAACCGTTCTGTTGACCTCGCTATACGGTCGATTTCTCCTACGCTGTCCTCGAGCTTTCTTATTCGCTCGTTCTGCCTTCTGTCCTCGTCTTCGAGCTTTTGGCATCTTATCTGACACTCGGTGCGAGGAACGAAGTTCTGCTCATCATTCATTACCATCACATCCTTCCTTGTCGCTGCCAGCTTTCAGCATATCCGCCACGATCTCCTTCCACTTATCGGGTACTCGTTCGAGCGGGTAGCCGTTGTTCTTGACATTTCTGTAATAGATTTTAGCCACCTTTATCACCCCCTTCCAGCATCTCGGCAAGCTCTATAAGCGCCGCATCATACTCTCCCTTGAGAGCGGCTATCTCCTCGCGGAGCTGCTTGTTTTCTGCTGTAAGCTCCGCGTTGGATTTTACTCGGTTTTCTTGCATTTCTTTTATGGAGTTGCGAGTGATTTGTTTAAAGCCCATTACTGAACGCCTCCTTGAATAGAAGTAATATACCCGCCGTTTCCGGATGCTCCGCGTTCTGCGGTTACGAGGAAGTTGAAAGCAAAGCCGTTGCTTGCGGTCTTATTCTCAAATATGTGGTTGAGTCCGCTCTTCACTGCGCTTGTCGCATCTTCCCATACGGGCGATGCGTCATTTGCGTTATTCGTGACCTTAACAGTCAGAACCGCGTCACCGGGAATTGAACCGGTAATCGAGATAGCGCACACTTCGGGAGCGGCATCAAGCGCGATCGGAGAGGAAAGCGTTACGCTAAGAGATGTGACGGACTTGGTGAATGTAAGTGAATGAGTGGTCGTTGCTTTTCCGTCGGAAGCCTCAACAGCTAATGTGTGGCTTCCGTTGAGTACCTTCATAAAGTACTCTCCGGTAACCTGAAACTTGTTCGTAGCCTTTTTTGTTGCTGTGAATGTCCTCTTTACGGTACCATCGAGTTTTTCCTTGACCGTTACGCTGTCAGCCGAGTCAACATCATCTACGGAATACGACACCTCAAATCCGGAGTTTTTCGTACCAAGGTTTGAACCGCTTGCGTTTGAGCAGGTTATCGTAGGGGCGGTATTGTTGTCAACAGTTCTGGAAGTAGAGGTCGTGTAGCCCGACTCGGCATAAGGGTCATAAGCCTTAACTCTGTACTGAACGGTGTTCCATCCCTTGGTGATGCTGCCCTTATAGGTGAGAGCGGTTCCTTTGTAAATCTCGGAATAAGCGCCTCCGTTCACGCTTCTTTCGAGCTTATATCCCGAAAGGTTCCCATCTTCATCGGTAGAAGCAGTCCAAGTGATCGTGATACTTCCTCCGCCTTTGACCGCCGTAGGAACAGAAAGCGTCGCAGGTGCCGTAGGCGCATGGTTGTTTATTACCGTGATTTGAGAACTTGTCTTGTAACCGGACTCAGCTCCGGCGGAATCGTATGCCTTAACGCGGTACATAACGCTTGAAGTCCCCATCGCCACCGTGTTGGTCGTACTTGTGGCATTGCCCTGATAAATTTGCGACCAACTCGAACCGCCGTTGGTGCTGCGCTCTACCTTGTACCCTTCAAGGTTGCTGTCACTATCGGTAGATGTTCCCCATTTAACCGTAATCGTAGTTCCACCCATAATGCTGCTCGGAACAGTGATGCTAGACGGAGTAGACGGAGCAGAGTTCGTTGACACAGAGCCGTCTGAAGAGACCGAGAGCAAAGAGTCAAGAACCAAAGCGGG
>DKXD01000090.1:3759-8877 GCA_002492075.1 Ruminococcaceae bacterium UBA7135 | reverse complement strand
AGGCGGGGAGAACTGCTTTTCGGTTTTGCTTGACGGCTAAAGATGGAAAATAACGCCGCCGCCTCATAACTAAATACTAACAACTATCAGCTCATCGACGGCTGCCAGCTCGCGGGAGCTTCCAGCCCGAACATCTTAACGACCGTGGGAGCAACGTTGGAAAGTCCGTAATTGCCGTCCTTTATCGTGTAAGAAACGTCCTTGTCGTAAATGATGAAAGGTACGGGGTTCAGCGAGTGCGCGGTGCGGACCTGAACTTCGCCTTTCTTGTTCTTTTCGAGCATCTCATCCGCGTTGCCGTGATCGGCGGTGACAAGCATCGTAACGCCCTCCTCGTCGCAGACCTTTTTAAGACGAGCAAGCCCGATATCCACGCTCTCCACGCCGATTATCGTAGCGTCAAGCGAGCCTGTGTGACCCACCATGTCTCCATTCGGGAAATTGCAGCGCAGGAAATCATACTTCTTGGACTTTATCGCTTCGATAAGGTCATCAACGATATCCGCGGACTTCATCCACGGTCTCTGGTCAAACGAAACGTTGTCGCTGGGTATCTCCTTGAATGTTTCCAGCTCCTCGCTGAACTTGCCCGAACGGTTGCCGTTCCAGAAGTAAGTAACGTGACCGTACTTCTGTGTTTCGGAAACGGCATACTGACGAAGTCCCGCTTTTACAAGCACCTCGCTCATCGTGTCATGTATCTCGGGAGGATTTACAAGGAAACGCGCCGGGAGCTTGAGATCTCCGTCATACTGAAGCATACCCGCGTAGCAAACGTCGGGCTTCGGTCCCCTGTTGAAGTGGTTGAACTCGTCCATATCGAAAGCCATGGAAAGCTCGATAGCACGGTCGCCGCGGAAGTTGTACAGAACAACGCTGTCGCCGTCAACGATCTTGCCGACGGGAACGCCGTTCTCCGCGATAACAAAGCCGGGGAGGTTCTGATCGTCCGCCTTGCCAAGCTCGGTACGGTACGTCTGAACAGCCTCGGTCGCGGACGCGAACGCTCTGCCCTCGCCCTTAACGTGAATATTCCAGCCGCGCTCTACCATTGCCCAATCCGCCTGGTAACGATCCATCGTAATGGTCATACGTCCGCCGCCGCTCGCTATTTTGCCGTCGAACGAGCCGTCGTTCAGCTCCTTGAAAATGTCCTCAAGCTGCTGAATATAGATAAGCGCGGAATCGGACGGAACGTCGCGTCCGTCAAGCAGAACATGAACGCGCGCCTTTTTGACGCCCTCTTTTTTCGCCTCGCGGAGCATATTGAACAGGTGAGAGATGTTTGAGTGAACGTTGCCGTCCGACAGCAGTCCGATAAAGTGCAGAGTGCTGTCCTTTGCCTTAACGTTCCCGACTATCTCTTTCCATGCGGAGGATTCGTACATCTTTCCGCTCTCGATATTCTCGTTTACGAGCTTCGCGCCCTGCGAATATATCTGTCCGCAGCCGAGCGCGTTATGTCCTACCTCGGAGTTGCCCATATCGTCGTCCGTGGGAAGTCCCACCGCACCGCCGTGCGCTTTAAGGCGCGTGTTCGGACAGTTCTTCAAGAGCCAATCCAGCGTCGGCGTGTTCGCCAACGTTACCGCGTCGCCCAAGCCCGTTTTGGAGTAGCCCACGCCGTCCATTACTACCAATAAAATAGGTTTTACTGCCATTGGAATTACCTTCTTTCTTTTATTTTTTGAACAATTTGCTGTGAGTACCAAGCTCAAGCAAATACAAAACCAAGTCACTTTTGATATATTGATAAACCAAAAGCCAATCGGAATTTATATGACATTCACGCTCGTCCTTGCGGTTACCTTTAAGTTCGTGATCTACATATTTTTCCGGAAGTTTTTCACCTGCCGCGAGCGTATCAACAACGGTTCTCAACTCATTGACATCAAGCCCTTGCTTAGCCGCAAGCTTTAAACCCCTTTTGAATTTCTTTGCCGTTTTGATCTCGTATTTCATCAAATGTCGTCCTCTCCGAGAATATCCGCAAGCATTTCCTCAGCCGAAGAATAGCTCTTGTATTCCTCGGGATGTCTTTTCATATACTCGACCTCGGCAAGTGTCTCAAAAGTATCCTCATCAAGAGGATCGGACGGGTCACAATCGCCGAATATCCCGATAAGCTCACTAAGCTGTTCTTCTGTCAGTTGCTCAAAAAAAACCAGAACTCTCTCTCGTGCGCTCATACTATGCAACCTCCTTTAATAATAACCGCACTCACCAAACGAAAAATCAGCCGTTCTCCGCCGCCTTGATGATGGTCGTGAAGTCGGGAGCTTTCAAAGAAGCACCGCCGATAAGACCGCCGTCGACGTTGGTCTTGGAAACAAGCTCCTCCGCATTGCCCGCGTTCATAGAGCCGCCGTACTGAATGGTAATGCTCTCTGCGGTATCCGCATCGTAGAGCTTCGCGAGCTGCGCACGGATGAACGCGCAGACCTCCTCGGCTTGGTCGGCTGTAGCGGTCTTGCCCGTTCCGATAGCCCAAACAGGCTCGTAAGCGATAACGCACTTCTTAACGTCCTCTTTGGAGATCGCGAAGAAGTCCAGCTTGATCTGACGCGCGATAACTTCCTCGGTGATGTTGCACTCGCGCTCCCAAAGCAGTTCGCCCACGCAAACGATAGGCTTCAAACCCGCCGCGAGAGCCGCCTTTGTGCGCTTGTTGACGGTTTCATCGGTTTCGTTGAAGTACTGACGGCGCTCGGAGTGACCGAGTACGACGTACTCAACGCCCATTTCCGCGAGCATATCCGCGGAAATTTCGCCCGTGAACGCGCCGCTCTTTTCAAAGTGGCAGTTCTCCGCGCCGATCTTGATGTTCGTGCCCTCGGTAGCCGCGAGAGCCGTTTCAAGATTTGTGAACGGCACGCAAGCCACGATCTCAACACCCTTAACGTCCGCTACGAGAGGTTTCAGCTCGTCAAGCAAAGCCTTAGCCTCAGGGCGGGTCTTGTTCATTTTCCAGTTTCCGGCGATTATCGCCTTTCTAACATTCTTTTTCATATTACTCATTCTCCTTCCGGTTACTTGTGATTGTTTTTGTAAAATCCGATAAGCTCCGAAATATCGTAGCCGTTGACCGTCATTCCATCAAGCCTGCAATCGGTGAGTTCAACGCCCGAAAGGTCGCAGCCCTCAAAAGACGCGCCCGACAGGTTGACCTCTTCAAAGTAATCTCCGCTCATATCGGAGCTTGCGAAATGATTTCCCGAAATATTAGTCTGCTCAAAGCACGAACCCTCAAAATCGCACTCCGAAACAACGGCGCAGACCCTTGAGGTCTTTATCTCCGCGCCGCCGTCTGTAGGCTTCATTACGGTGCAGTCGGTCATACGCTCTATTTTTTCGTTTTTAATAGTCATCGGCTTTTCCTTTCAAATAAAATCTGTTTTAAATTATCTACGGTGATATCACCTCCGACCTTTTCCGATTTTTTATTCCCGTAATAAACCGAAACGGAGCCGCCCTTTTGCAGACCTCATATAGCCCTAAAGTAACGGCAAAGCTGACTGCGGTTATCAAGACGAACTGTATTAAATCAGCGCAGTTTATCTTTACGATAAAAAACGCCGCCGCGGCAAGCACTGTCTGGTGAAGCCAGTATATCGGAAAACAGGCGGGAGAAAAATAGTCCGTAAACCCGTTTTTGAAATCCAAGAACTTCGCTCCGACCGCTGTCGCTCCCAAAACGCCCGTCCACTCCAAGGCTCTGAAATCGAGATACCAAAAAAGCTCGCTTTGTACGCCGACACTCTGCATAACGCAGCGGAAGATCATCATCGCAAGCCACAAGCCGCCGAGCAATATCCAATTGCGCTTCAGCTTTTCAATTACTTTGTCGTCGGTAAACAAAAAGAAGCCCAACAGAAAGCATATCGCAAATTCAAGAACGCCTTTTCCGCCAACGTTCGCGACAAGACCGCCCGCGCTTAACAGCACAAAGCCACCGATTATCAGTAACACAACGGGTATTTTCGACAGCTCCGGTTTTTTATCCCGTTTGGCGTACCAAACGTTTAAGGGCAGAAACACCAGCGAAATCACAAACAGGAACAGTATAAACCATAAGTGTCCCGGAGTGAACCCGCCGTCATATCCCGTAAGGGTGGTCCATTTGGTGAAGAAAACCGAATAGTGTCTGAAAAAACCGCCTTGATAATCGTTATAAAAAACGTCAGCTATAAAGCTCTGTATCGGTATCCAAAGCAGCAGCCCGCTCACGAACGGAACAAGCAGTCTTAAAACGCGCTCTTTTGCGTATTCGGCGGCTGTTCGTTTTTTCAGAGCGAAAAACGATGAAGCGCCCGCCAGCGCAAACAGCAAGGACATCCACCACGGATACACCGAGAGATCGATATATCTAAGCGCGGGAATTTCCCCGCCGTAAACGTAAAAGCTGTAATAGCCGCCCGACAGGAAGCACATCGACGCGTGAAACGGAAACAGCATCAAGATACACAGTATTCTGAGATTGTCTATAAAATACTTTCTTTTAATAAATGCCTCCTACGATCTAACAAAAGTACGCCGCCGCTGCGCGGCGGCGTATGAATATGCTTACTTATCCTGAATAGCGTCGATGCCGGGAAGACCCTTGCCCTCAAGATATTCGAGAGACGCGCCGCCGCCCGTGGAGATGTGGCTCATCTTATCGGAGAAGCCGAGCTGTACAACAGCCGCCGCGCTGTCGCCGCCGCCGATTATCGTGGTAGCGTCAGCCTCTGCCATGCCCTTTGCGACCGCGATAGTGCCCTTTGCAAGGATCGGGTTCTCAAATACGCCCATAGGACCGTTCCAAACAACGGTCTTTGCGCCCTTAACCTCATTAGCGAACAGCTCCATAGTCTTCGGACCGATATCCAGACCCTCCATATCCGCGGGGATCTTATCGGAATCAACCGTGGAAACCTCGATGGGAGCGTCGATCGGATCGGGGAAGCCCGCCGCGATAGTGGTATCGATCGGGAGGAGCAGCTTCTTGCCATTCTTCTCTGCCTTAGCGATCATTTCCTTGCAGTAGTCGATCTTCTCGTCGTCAACGAGCGACTTGCCGACTTCCTTGCCCTGTGCTTTGAGGAACGTGTAAGCCATACCGCCGCCGATAATCAGCGT
>DKXD01000090.1:509-3460 GCA_002492075.1 Ruminococcaceae bacterium UBA7135 | reverse complement strand
CATACCGCCGCCGATAATCAGCGTGTCGCACTTGTCAAGCAGGTTGGAGATAACGTTCAGCTTATCCGCTACCTTAGCGCCGCCGAGCACCGCAACGAACGGACGGGTGGGGTTCTCAACGGCGTTGCCGAGGAACTCGATCTCTTTATTCATCAGATAACCTACGGCGGTCTCCTTTACGAACTTGGTAACGCCGACGGTGGAAGCGTGCGCTCTGTGAGAAGAACCGAACGCGTCCATAACGAAAACCTCATCGTCAACGAGATCGGCAAGCTCCTTTGAAAAGCCCTCGCCGTTCTTGGTTTCGTCCGCGCCGCGGAAACGTGTGTTTTCGAGAACTACAATCTCGCCCTCGCCCATAGCCGCAACAGCTTTCTTTGCGTTTTCGCCGACAACGTTGTCGTCGGGAGCGAACGTTACCTTAGCCTTTACCAGCTCCGCCAATCTGTCAGCGGCGGGTTTAAGGGAGAACTTAGCCTCGGGACCGTTCTTCGGCTTGCCGAGATGAGAGCAAAGAACTACCTTCGCGCCGTTCTCAGTCAGCTTGTTTATCGTGGGCAGAGCCGCAGTGATACGGTTGTCGTTGGTGATTTTGCCGTCTTTCAGCGGTACGTTGAAGTCAACGCGCACCAGCACCTTTTTGCCCTTTACGTTCAGATCCTCGACATTCTTCTTATTGAGCTTAGCCATAGTGATTATTTCCTTTCGTGAATGAAATATTTGTCGGAAAACCGAAAGAGCCGTCCGAAAACATTCCCGCTTATTTCGCTCCCCGCTGCGCGGGGCAGTGAAATGAATGGTAAGCATTTTCGGAAACCTCTTTACTAACCGACCCATTACACTATATATTGTACAATATTCTGAGGAATTTTTCAAGGGTTTTTTACAATTTTCATAAAAAATTTTCCAAAAGCAAAACCGCGCCATATAATAGCGCGGCGTTTTATCTGCCAACTCTCGGCTTAAATCCGTTTTCCGACGCCCTCGTGAGGGTGCTCCTTTTCGTATTCAACAGCCATTTCGGTAAGCTCCTCAAGCGACATATCATTAAACAAATCGCGCTGCCATTTTGTGTAGTCAAATCTGTCGCGCTTGATCTCGACAATAAACCTTTCCGCGTCGAGAACGCCGAGCTTTTCAACCAGATACGAAAGCCCCGCTTCCATAATATTTACAGTTTCGTTATTCATAGCTCTTCCTCCTTATACAATCGGATAAACTCACACGGCGATACCAATTGAACTCTTTCATCCTTGTATTTCAAAAGGCGGTCATCGGTAGAGATAAAATAATCGCACCTTGCGAAAATCGCACACGCGACATGAACCGCGTCTTTTGTCTTCACACCTGTTTTAACTATCTCAGCCGCCAGAAGATTTATTTCTTCCGCTTGTTCCACAGTGACATATAGCGTTTCATAAAGCTTCATAAAATCATTGATGGACGCTCTTTTTGTTGCCGAATGATTTGCGCTGTTTTCAATATCCAGCATATATGATGTCACAAGTTCAAGCTTGCCTTGCTTCACCATATTCTGAATATAAAGTTTAGCTTCAGCCTCTATGTGTATCCGCACCTGCGTTTGATCGTCATAAGGACGATTATAGCAGCAATTATCCAAATAAATTCTCATAAGCGTACACTCTCCCCTTATATTATACACCATTTCCGTTCCGTTTTCAACCCCTTTGCGAAGAAATCACAGAGAATACTTGACAAAACGAAAACCGCGCCCCTCGGGGCGCGGCGTTTTATTACATTGTGCTGAGGTCTTTGCCGTAAAGCTCTTCGACGTTTTTCTCGTCATAGGTCTTGCCCTTGAAGCTTATCTCGACGTTCGTGCAGCCGTTGAAAGCCGCGCTGCCGATGCTCGAAACACTGTCCGGCAAGGTTATCTTTTCCAGACCCGAGCAGCCGGAAAACGCGCTTACATTGATAACTTCAACTTTTTCTCCAAAGGTAACTTTTTTTAGATTTTCCAGCCTGAAAAACGTGGTTTTTCCGACCGTCTTCAGATCCTTCGGAAGAGTTATCTCCTCGATAGCCTTCAAGCCGCTGAAACCTTGGATATACTCCACGGTATCGGGCAAAGAAATGCTCGTCACGTTCGGCGCGGTGCCTGTTCCCGCGTTATACACGCTGAAAGAGATACCATCGGGGAATTTTATCGCCTTGGCGTTCTTTCCCCAATCCACTCCGACTACCGCGATGTTGCTCATACCCGCTATCGTCTGCGGTATCTTGATGTACTCCGCGTCGCCTGTGTATTTTTTGATAGCGACACAGCCGTCCTTTAATTTTTCCCGCTCCTCTTTCGGAACATTGTCGAAATTGACCTTACCTGCCTTATGTATAGTATATTGAATATCCTTCTCGTCTATCTCGGGCACTGCAGACCAATCCACCTGCACGGGGTTGGTTTCCGCTGGCTTGCTTTCCGCGGCGCTTGTGCTGCTTGACGATGTGCTTGACGTGTCGTCCGTTTTGCTTGACGTGTCGTCCGTCTTGCTTGACGTGCCGTCCGTCTTGCTTGACGTGTCGTCCGTCTTGCTTGAGGTGCCGTCTGTCTTGCTTGAGGTGCCGTCCGTCTTGCTTGACGTGCTATTCGTCTTGCTTGATGTGCTGTCTGTCTTGCTTGAAGTGCTTGTCGCGCTGTTTGCCACAGAAGCCGGAACATTCGACGATTCCGAGCCGTTTCCGCTGCACCCCGTCAGGCTCAGCACTGCCGATAAAACAACGGCGATAATTATCTTCGTTCTCATTGTTTCTCTCCTAACCGTAATTTCGAGCCGCGCCGATAAAGCGGCGGCACTCTTGTACTACATTATACTATATTATCAAGCACATGTCAAGGTTTTTTACAATTTTCATAAAAAATTTCCAAAAGCAAAACCGCGCCCCTCGGGGCGCAGCGTTTTATTACATTGTGCTGAGGTCTTTGCCGTAAAGCT
>DKXD01000090.1:0-226 GCA_002492075.1 Ruminococcaceae bacterium UBA7135 | reverse complement strand
TGCTGAGGTCTTTGCCGTAAAGCTTTTCGACGTTTTTGGAATTGTAGGTCTTGCCTTTATATTTTATCACAATATCCTCGTTACAGCCGTCAAAAGCTGAACTTCCAACAGTTGTTACGCCGTCGGGGATAATTATTTCTTTCAAAGCTGTGCAGCCACCGAAAGTATAGGAGCCGATTGTTGTTACGCTGTCGGGAATATCTATCTTTCCCAAAGAAGTGCAGCC
>DKXD01000210.1 GCA_002492075.1 Ruminococcaceae bacterium UBA7135 | reverse complement strand
CCGAAAGACCAAGCATAATACCTCTTGCTAATTCTTACATATTTGTTGTCCTCCGTAAAATATGTATTTTTTGTTCGTTTCCACGAACGTTATCTCAAAGCGTGTTTGAGATACAAAACTGGGTTATTCCTCTCCGCAGTCGGCGGAGGTGATGTACGACATACTCAGCATCATAAAGATGTACGCCTGCATAACTGCGGAGAATATGTCGAAATAAAGCGACGCAACGGCGGGAACAAGTATTGCGAAATGTCCGAGCGCGAAGTAGATAAGCGACCCGATAACCATACCCGCTACCATATTACCGAACAGACGAAGCGTCAATGCCAGGGGGTTCGCAAACTCGCCGATTATGTTGAACGGGAGCATAAACGGCATCGGGTCTACAAAGCTTTTCATAAAGCCCTTGAACTTGCCCGTTTTCGCCTTATTGTACTGCACCATACAGAATGTGATAATGGCAAAGGCACCCGTCACCGAAACATCAGCGGTAGGGTTGCGAAGTCCAAGCAGACCCATAAGGTTGTTGATCATTATGAAACAGAAAAGCGCCGCGAAATACGTTATATGCACCTTGTATTTCGCACCCATTGTGCCGCTTACAGTACCGCGGAAAAATTCCACGATCCATTCGGCAGCGACCTGCCTTTTCGTTTCGGGAATAACCTTAAGATTGCGCGTGATTATCAATACAACCGCAAGTAATATCAGAATTACGAACCATTGCACGATAATACTCTCTGTCAAGTTGAATGTTATGCCAAATAGCTTAAAGCTCGCGACCTTCAGAGGCCCGTTTACGGTAATACCGCTCTCCGAAGCGAACATTAATGCGGTCGGCATATTATCATTCCTCCTTTTTGTCGGAACGCTTTGCGCGTTCTTTTATTATTTCTCTTATCGTGATGGCTATACGAACAAAGAACAACGGTATGACCGCCGCGATAAGATTTATAAACGGCACCAGCGCGGCTACCGTCAGCAGCGCGAAAAGTCCCAGATACCGCAAACAGTACATAATGTTCATATATGTTTGCGCGGACTTTGAAGTCTGCTTTGTTATAGCCGCCTGCGCTGCTCTCCCAAGCAGGAAGAAATTCAGCGCGCCCAGAACGATACCGTAGACCGCGCCTATCGGAAGGGAGTAGTTCCCGCCAAGCGCACAGCACACTATCGTCACTATCGCAAGGTATATCCCGCTCAATGTCAGATAATATGGTGACAGCGAGCGCATTTCATCATATATGATTTGGTCTTTTTTCATAAAACCCTACTTTCGCAGGTCCTTGTACTCATCGTAATAATCGTTATCGCCACGCGAGCTTGTAAACGCTTTCGGCGCTTTCTCTTCGGGTTTTTCGTACATTTTTATAAGCTTCATAATGTAATTGCCCGCGCCGCATATCATAAATATGATACCCAACGCAATGAAAACGCCCATCATCCAATCGGGAAGCGACAGCTTCTTCACAAGAACGCTCCCGCCCCATATAAAAAGAAGCAGCGGCGCTATTATCACAAACGCCAGCTGACTGACGTTTGCATATACAGACAACGGATTTTCATTCTTTTTCATTAATATATCAACTCCGTAAGCCGCCATTCGCCGTCTACTCTCACCATTTTCGTGTTTAATATGTCGGTGTCCTCAACGCTTGAAAGGTCTACGTCCTTATCTGCGCCGAGATAAACAGTGATGTGGCACTCGTCCTCGTTCATCGGAACTATCTTGATGCTTATAGAGCCCCACGGCTTATTATAAGCAGTATACGGCTTGAAATATTCGTTTATTCCCAGAACTTTCCGCTTTACGCTGCTCGGCTCGGAGGGCTTGGAGACCTCGCCGCTCTCGGAAGACTCGGGAACCACAACGCCCGGGACCTTCGACTCCGTCGGCCCTGGCTCTGAGGAGGTATCGGCGTATATTTCACGTACCCCATAGATCGCAATAAACTCGGGGCGCGAAACCTCCGACGTATCAGTAGACGCACTTCCCGCCCCGCCGTCAACAGACGCTCCGGGATCGGATGGCATCCGCGTAAGTATCCTCTCCGCTTCTTCGGCGGTATAAACAGACTTTATAAAAGTCTCCAGCTCCGCGTAGGTTTTATACTCGTCGGAGCTTACCGTGTACAGACCGTCCTCGGGGGCGTTTCCGTAAGGCTCGTCAAGGTGCGGCAAGCCCTCGCTTACGAACATCCTAACGACCTTGTAATTATCGTCCATCAAAGCCTGCGCGTTCGCGCCGCATTCATTGACAAACTCGGCGGACGGCTTGAAAGTTACCTCGGTGCCGTCGGGCAGCCTTTGTGGGGAGTCGGTCTTACGCGTCATCAGCACAAGAACTATTATTGCCGCAACAGCCGCTGCCGCTACAATAATAGTTGCGATAAGCGTGCTCGCTCCTTTTTTGGAGGAGCCGTTCTTCTTTTCACTCATTAAAAAATCCTTTGAATACCTTAGCTAAAAATCGGAGCGTTCTCAGCTCTTGACCTCTTTGCTGTCGATAGAGATCGCATCGGGGAATACGTTTCGGCTGTCCTCCTTGGAAAGGAATGTGGTGTTTACATAGCCCTGTATAATGGCGCCGTCCGCTACCGCGATAGTAGAGGCATTTATATCGCCGAACACCACCGCGTCGCGCTTCAGCTCCGCCTTTCCCGTTATATCGAGCTTTCCGCGTATTCTTCCGTTTATGTCCGCATACTGCGAGGAAAGATCGCCGATAAGTATCGTGTCGCGATCCATTCTCATTCTGCCCTTGAGCGAGATGTTGCCCTGCATTGCCGCCGATATCATTCCCGCGTTGTTGCAGGTCATATCGCCTATCACCTTTCCGCTCATATCTATGTTCCGCGTGGTCTCGACGTTCCCCTTTATGTTGCCGTCTATTTGCATATTTGCAAGAGAACGGATATTACCGTCTATTACCGTATTCTTGGAGATAACGGTTATCTCGTCGGTCTCGTTGCGCTCGGGAACCGGTGCGCCGTTCATCGGAGGATTACCGCCTCCGAAGCCTCCGCCATAACTGCCGTAGCCGCCCTGATTATCATATCCGCCGCCATAATTTCCCGCACCGTTCTGCTGATTTTGCCCAAAATCTCGGCGAGCGTTCTGCACATTCTGATTGTAGGCGGGCTGATCGCCGCCGTACTGCGGACGACCGCTATCTGCGCCAAAGCCTTGATCGTTCCGCTGAACGCCTGCGTTGTTCTGCGGTTCGGGACGACTTTGCGCGTTCTGAACATTTCTGTTCGGCTGTCCGCTTGCCTGAGTTGGCTGCGCTGACTGCATTGGCTGCGCCGACTGTTCCTGCGAGGACTGCTCCGCTTTCTGCGCCTGCTGACCCGCCGATGTATTTGAGGAGTTATTGTCGGTAACACTGCGGTAGTAAGGAGTTTCAAGCGGAACGCCTTCGCTGTTCACTTCAACTCCCGAAGGCGCGGCGCTCCCCTGTTCGCCGCTGTCGCCGCGAAGATAGCGGTCAAGCTCGGACGGCTGCTTGTTGTTGTCGTCCTTCTTATCCTGACCTTCTTTCTTCCACAGCTCTTTTACCGCCTGTGAAAAGTTATCTTTAATTCCCATAATACGATCCTTTCAGCTTTTTATGAGCTATTTTAACGGATAAAGATCTGCCTGCCTCACCCGCTTTATTGCTATGCACTGCTAATACCCAAACGGTCCGACAAACTGTATCGGCTGAGTATCATTTTGCAATGCGTCGAATTTATATCCCTCTCCGATAAGCAGCTTCAACACGTCCTCAAACACATACAATGCGTTTTTCGTGCCCGCCGAATCGTGCATAAGGATTATCGGACGCTTCAAATTGCGGCAGTCGCGCGGAATTGAATTGTACATATCCTGCCAAGTCGCTCCGTCCACATCGCCGCTGTCTACGTTCCAATCATAGAACCTAAAGCCGCGCCTCGTCATTTCCTTTATTATTGCGTCGCGCGTATCGACATTAAAATCGTTGTTGCTGCCGCCCGCAAAGCGGAACAGCTGCGGGGTCTGCCCCGTCGCTTCCCTGATTATGCTCCACGCCTCGTGGAAGTCCTCCAGATATGCCTCCACCGACGCATATATCTTCTTATAATCGTGCGTATAGCTATGCACACCGATAGTGTGACCTTGGTCGGCGATCGCCTTAAGAGCGTCCATATTCCACTGCTCTCGGCTTGGAACAACGAACCACGTTGCCTTGACATTATGCTTCTTCAAGTATTCCAAAAATGAATAAGTATACTGCGAGGGACCGTCATCGAACGTGAAATAAATCGTTCCCTCCTCATAGGTATATTCCTCGGGCACGGAAACATACATATCCGGATACAGCTCCGCATAAGGACTTTCCTCGGTCGGCTCTCCGGACGTGTTTGAAGTATCCCCAGACGTTTCGCCGGGGGAAGAGCTTGTCTGCCCACCCTGCTTGTTGTTTATGATCGCAAGGATCTTGTCGTCGGACATTCCGCACTCGGAAAGCAAGGCGTAAAAGTCCTCATCGGATGTGCCGCTGTTTTTCACAGCCGCCTTTACAAGCTCTTTCGCGGTAATTCCGTTTTTACTCATCACATTATAAAATTCATCAGCTGAAACGGTTTTCTTTGCTGCCGCCATAGAGATTATATCTTTATCAGATATTCCCGCGTTCGACAAGATATCGTAAAGTCCCTGTGCGTCAATATCCTTCTTCTCCGAAGCGAGCTTTATCACCTCATCGTAAGAAACGCCGCTGCGATTGATTATATCGCGGATACTCGCCGCGTCTCCCGCCTTTTCTTCTACCAGCACGTCAGCCATCACGGAAAGCTTGTCGTTTTCTTGCTGAACAACGGAATTCTGTTGTTCCAGCTCGCTCACCCTGATATTTTTTTGTGCAAAAAGCACGCCGAACACCACAGCGAGTATCAGCGGAACGAAAAATAATATTGCCAGTACTGTTTTTATCAGTACTTTAAAGAATTCAACGCTGCCAAAATGCATACCGAACCTCTTTTTTTAGGAATTGCGATATAGATATAATTCCCCTATTCTATTATAATACAATAATTTTCATAATTTGTCAATAGTAACATTATACAAAACGAGAGTTTATTACAAATTTATTCACCGCAATAACAAATTTACTTTGCTTTTTTTGTTGATTTTGCACAATTTTGTCTATACGAATAAAAAGCGCATTCATCATGCGCTCTTTAATTTATAAATACTGTACGGCTGTAATTGGAATAAATTATAGTTTAATGTTGTTT
>DKXD01000072.1:943-4372 GCA_002492075.1 Ruminococcaceae bacterium UBA7135 | reverse complement strand
GGGTGCTCGCGGTGATTATGGCGGGGGCGATCTCGGGGTGTTCAATGTCAAAACGAGAAAATTCGTATGCTGAAACAGGGCTTTTGAGTAAAACTACCATCTCTGCAAGCTCGTACAAAACATCATCGGATAAGAAAAACTCGTCTGAACCGAAGGAAGCTCCGACGGGAGGAACGTTCAGTTCCGAGATTCCGCAGGAATTAAAACAGAAGTACAAATCCGTTGTTGAGAAATTGAAGCGTGAATTGGAAAACACCTATTCCATCGTGGGAGATACATACGCCGGATATGTGAAAAACAAGCAGGCGATAAACGATTGGTATGAGCTTGTAAAGAGCGAAACCGATAATTTGTATTATGATACTTTAACGAAGTCGATAGAGTATTATAAAGCACTCGCCGCCTCTGAAGACAGGGAAGAATACAAGACATACAATAAGGCTTTTGACGAGCTGTATGACGCGGTTGACGGCGAATGTATGGATTATATTTATGATGAGGTTTACAGCAAACTTTTTGATGAACTGTATGATAAATATTACAAAGGTGTTCTGGATGATTCGGATGTAACGGACGATTACAGTGCGTGGCTTGATGAACATTCGGGATTTTACAGTGGCTGGCTGGACGCGTATTCGGGGTTTTATAGTGACTGGTTGGACGCACATTCGGATTTTTACGGTGATTGGCTGAATGTGAGAAGCGGTTTTTTTTCGGATAATTTTGATATTGATTCGTTGATCGAAAACGCTCCGTCCGCGCCTGACGATAATCAAAGCAAAACCTCGGAAGAAAACTCCGAAAATACATCCGAGAACAGCCCATCGAAGGAGAACACACCCGAGGAAAGCTCGTCGGGCAGTATCCTCGGTGATGTGATCCGTCCGGAGATAAAGGAGGCTATCGACAGCTATGAAGCGTTTGTTGACGAGTATTGCGACTTCCTTAAGAAGATGTCGAAAACAAGCGACACGCTAACAATATTGGACGATTACAACAAGTATATGGAGAAACTCTCCGAAATGGGCGAAAAGTTTGACAAGATCGAAAATGAGGACTTGACAACGGCGGAAAGCGCATACTATACCGAGGTTATGCTTCGCTGCAATAAAAAGATGCTCGAAGCGTCAAACGATATGTAACACATTTGAAAGGAAGAAAATGACATGAAAAAATTTGCGAAAATTTCAAGACCGATAGTTTTGGCAGGGGCAATTGCCACGTTGGCGGTGTCTGTGGCGTTTATTGTAATAACGCTGATAAATCCGAAGATCAATTACGATCAGTTGATCGTATTTTGCCTGAGCTTTGGAATTACGACCCGCAGCCTTACCGTACTGAATTTTGCGATGTCCGTGTTGACCGCGATTTCGGCGTTTATGAGCGGGGAACTCAGAGTGCTGTCGACCGTTGCGGCGATATTCTCATTGCCCGGGTTTATTTTCGGATTTCAACTCGCGCCGATGTGTTCAAAAGAGAGAATACGTGAAACATTCAACTTTTTTGGAGGCGGCGCCGATATTATAACGCCGATGGTTTTTATTGCGCTTACATCACTTGTTCTTCTTATTCTGAGCGCGGTCGGCATAAAGCGGAGCAAAGCCGCAAACAATACTGTAAACGAATAATGCTGCAAATAAGCGGAAGCGTGCTTCCGTTTATTTTTTTGTGAAATTCTTGACAACCCCAACAATATGTAGTATAATATAAACTAAGGGAGTGTTTATTCTAATTTTCAAAGACAAGGAGATAGATTATGGGACTTACATTAACGGAAAAAATCATCAAGGCGCATATCGTTGACGGCGAGATGACAAAGGGCACGGAAATAGGACTTCGTATCGACCAAACCCTCACGCAGGACGCAACGGGAACCATGGCATATCTGCAATTTGAGGCAATGGGCGTAGACCGCGTTAAAACGGAGCGCTCGGTTGCATACATCGATCACAACACCTTGCAGAGCGGCTTCGAAAACGCGGACGACCACCGTTTTATCGGTTCTGTGGCAAAAAAGCACGGTATCTGGTTCTCGCGCCCCGGCAACGGTATCTGCCATCAGGTTCATCTGGAGCGTTTCGGAAAGCCCGGCAAAACGCTGATCGGTTCGGACAGTCATACACCCACGGGCGGCGGTATCGGTATGCTGGCAATGGGCGCGGGCGGTCTTGATGTCGCGGTAGCAATGGGCGGCGGTGCTTATTACATAACGATGCCGAAGGTAGTCAAGATAAATCTCACGGGCAAGCTCAACGACTGGGTGTCCGCCAAGGACGTTATACTTGAAGTCCTCCGCCGCTTGACCGTTAAGGGCGGCGTGGGCAAGGTTATGGAGTACACGGGTGAGGGCGTGAAGTCGCTTTCCGTTCCCGAACGCGCGACTATCACGAATATGGGCGCGGAGCTTGGCGCTACCACCTCGATTTTCCCGAGCGATGAAACGACGCTTAAATTCCTTAAAGCGCAAGGCAGAGAGGAGGATTATGTTGAACTATCCGCAGACCCCGACGCGGTTTACGATGAAGAAGTAAACATCAATCTTTCCGAGCTTGTGCCGCTGGCGGCTTGTCCGCACTCCCCCGACAACGTTAAAACTGTTGAGGAGATCGGCGCTATCAAGATAGATCAGGTATGTATCGGCTCATGCACCAACAGTTCTTTGCAGGATCTGCGCAAGGTGGCGCATATACTTAAAGGCAAGACCGTTCACCCGGACGTTTCTTTGGCGATAGCTTGCGGCTCTAAGCAGGTGTTCAATATGCTGGCGGACGGCGGCGAGCTGTCGATACTGATTGACTCGGGCGCGAGAATTCTGGAGAGCGCGTGCGGTCCGTGTATCGGCATGGGGCAGTCCCCGAACAGCAAGGGTATTTCTTTGAGAACGTTCAACCGCAACTTTGAGGGACGCAGCGGCACAAAGGACGGTCAGATATACCTCGTTTCTCCCGAGACTGCCGCGATATCCGCGATAACGGGCGTATTCACCGATCCGAGAACAGTCGGCGAAATGCCGCCTTATGTAATGCCCGAGAAGTTCCTTATCAACGACAATATGATAACTCCTCCCGCAAGCGTTGAGGACGCGCCGAACGTTGAAATTCTGCGCGGTCCGAACATCAAGCCGTTCCCGATAAACAAGCCCCTCGCCGAGACTATCGAAAGCGGCGTTACGCTCAAAGTCGGCGACAACATCACCACCGACCACATCATGCCCGCAGGCGCCAAGATCCTGCCCTACCGCTCCAACATCCCATACCTGAGCAAATTCTGCTTCGAGGTCTGCGACCCCTCCTTCCCGGAGCGGGCCAAGGCGGCGGGGGACGGCGTCATCGTCGGCGGCAGCAACTATGGCCAGGGATCCTCCCGGGAGCACGCGGCTCTGGTACCCATGTACCTGGGCATCCGGTGCGTCATCGCCAAGAGCTTCGC
>DKXD01000072.1:0-836 GCA_002492075.1 Ruminococcaceae bacterium UBA7135 | reverse complement strand
CGACAACATCACCACCGACCACATTATGCCCGCGGGCGCGAAAATCCTGCCGCTCCGCTCGAATATTCCCGCGATCTCCGAGCATTGCTTTGCGGTCTGCGATGAAACATTCCCGAAACGCGCCAAAGAGGCAGGTACATCGATAATCGTCGGCGGCGTGAACTACGGTCAAGGCTCGTCAAGAGAGCACGCGGCGCTTGCTCCGTTGTATCTCGGCGTTAAGGCGATAATCTGCAAGTCGTTCGCGCGTATCCACCGCCAGAATCTTATCAACAACGGTATTCTGCCGCTTGAATTCGTGAACGAGAGCGATTACGACAAGATCGACCAAGGCGACAGGCTGAAGATAGCGAATATCCGCTCCATAGTCGAGAAAGGCGGCAAGATCGTCGTTGAGGACGAGACCAAGGGCTTTTCGTTCGAGGTGAAGTGCGAACTTTCCGAGCGCGGCAAGGGTATGATGCTGGCGGGCGGTCTGCTGAACTACACCAAACAGCAGGGGTAATTTATGAATACTTACGATTTGCTTGACAATATCGAAAAGGCTCTTGACGGCATTGACTTGGATGAAGCTGTTGAATTGAGAGAATCGGAGGAATTTGACAGCGGTTGGGTGCGGATTTTTAACATTGTGCAGAATACCGAGCATAACGAAAAATATCCTAAATCGGAGAATGATAAGATTCGCGAGAAAGCTTTTTTAAAGGCATACAGTGTATGCAAGGACGATGATATTGCTGCTTTCGTGTCCGATGATTTTGGGCTGATATTCGACGCGGAGGTGCTGGGTATCTCCGATTCTTGGCTTGAAAAGCTGATCGACAGCTACCGCCGTT
>DKXD01000065.1:6637-8872 GCA_002492075.1 Ruminococcaceae bacterium UBA7135 | reverse complement strand
TATAATACAATAAACTATAATTTACATTAATATGGGAGTCGAACAATGATAATCAAAAACGTAAAAATAAAAACTATGACGGGAAGCGACATTGAAAACGGATATGTCCGCTTTACCGACAAAATAACGGAACTCGGCTCTATGGACGAGCTTTCGCCGATGATCGAAGAGGTGATAGACGGCACGGGCAAGACGCTCTACCCCGGCTTTGTGGACGCGCACTGCCACCTCGGAATGTGGAGCGATGGTCTTTCGATGCAGCTTGAGGGCGACGACGGCAACGAGACTACCGACCCCTGCACGCCGCATTTGAGAGCCATAGACAGCATAAACGCCATGGACAAGTGCTTCGCCGACGCGGTTTCGGCGGGAGTTACCTGCGTGTGTACGGGAGTAGGCTCGGCGAATGCGATAGGCGGCTCGTTCGCGCTGATTAAGACGTTTGGTTCAAAGCGAGTGGATAAGCTGATAGTCAAAAACCCCATAGCGATAAAGTTCGCGCTGGGAGAAAACCCGAAATCCACCTACAACGACCGCGACGAAGCTCCCGTAACGCGAATGGCGACCGCCGCGCTTATCCGCGAACAACTGCAAAAGGCTCTGCGATATAAGCAAGACCTCGACGAATACGCCTCCAAAAAAGGCACAGACGACGAGGTGAGCAAGCCCGATTTCGATGCGAAATGCGAGGCTCTGCTGCCGCTGTTTTCGGGCGACCGCCGCCGCAAGCTGAAAGCGCATTTCCACTGCCACCGCGCCGACGATATCTTTACGGCGATACGCATAGCCAAAGAATTCTCGCTTGATTACGTGCTGATACACTGCACGGACGGCGGCATTATCCCCGAAGAGCTTGCCGAAGACTCCCCCGCCGTAGTACTCGGACCGCTTTTCGGCGACCGCGGCAAGCCCGAGCTTGCTCACCACGATATCGCGACCCCGCGCATACTCGCCGAACACGGCATAAAAGCCGCCATATGCACCGATCACCCCGAAACCCCGATACAGTATCTTCCGCTGACGGCGGCGCTGGCTGTACGCGGAGGTTTGCCGCGCGAGGACGCTTTGAAAGCGATAACGATAAACGCCGCCGAAATACTAGGCGCGGCGGACAGAGTAGGTTCGATAGAAGTCGGCAAGGACGCGGACTTCACGCTGTTCTCGGGCGATCCGCTCGACCTTACCGTCACGCCCGATTTGGTGATAGTCGGAGGGAAAGTCGCGTACAAAAAATAAAATTTGTGCAGGCGGAAAAACGCTGCTGATTTTATGTAAAATTGTGCTATAATATTTACAGCAAACCCCCATAACACCAATTTCTCATTAAGGCAGCGCCGCACAAAGACCGCTCTGCGGGCTTTGTACGTTCGCTTGCAAGCCGCCCGTCTTGCCGCGCTCGATTTGCATAATCCAACGATAAACTCCGCCGAAATACTCGGAGCGGCGGACAGAGTAGGCTCGATAGCGATTGGCAGGGACGCGGACTTCGCGCTGTTCTCGGGAGACCCGCTCGGTCTCACCGTCACGCCCGATTTTGTGATAGTCGGAGGGAAAGCCGCGTACAAAAAGTAAAAATGAGCTATGGCGGCACGATCGTACAAACTGAGCGAACCGCAATTTTTCTAAAGGAATGAAAGGACAGCCATGAGAGAGATAAACAGTAACGAAATAACAAAAGCGATAGCGGAGCTGTGCGTTGAAGCGAACCTCCGCCTGCCAAAGGGTATGCGCGAGTGCATAGAATGCGCGCAAAAGGACGAGAAAAGCGAGCTGTGCCGCTCGGTGCTGGGCGATATCGCCGCCAACATAGACTGCGCCGACGAGCTGGGCGTGCCGATATGCCAAGACACGGGAATGGCGGTAGTATTCGCGGAGATAGGTCAGGACGTTCATATAAACGGCAGCTTCGAGGACGCGGTGAACGAGGGCGTTCGGCGCGGCTACATCGACGGGCGTCTGCGCCTGTCTATTGTAAAAGACCCGCTGGAACGCGTAAACACGGACGACAACACTCCCGCCGTTATCCACACTCGGTTGGTATCGGGGGATAAGATCAAGCTGACAGTCGCTCCCAAGGGCTTTGGCAGCGAGAATATGAGCCAGATCAAAATGCTGAAGCCCTCCGACGGGCTCCAGGGCGTGAAGGACTTCGTATGCAGGGTGGTGGAGGAGGCCGGCCCCAACCCCTGCCCGCCTGTGGTGGTGGGCGTCGGCATCGGCGGCACCTTTGACAAG
>DKXD01000065.1:6407-6542 GCA_002492075.1 Ruminococcaceae bacterium UBA7135 | reverse complement strand
GGCAGCGAGAATATGAGCCGCCTTAAAATGTTCACGCCGTCCGCTTCAAAAGAAGACATCGTGAAGTTCGTTGTCGAAACCGTTTCGCTTGCGGGAAGCAACCCTTGTCCGCCAATAGTGGTGGGAGTGGGAATA
>DKXD01000065.1:5328-6102 GCA_002492075.1 Ruminococcaceae bacterium UBA7135 | reverse complement strand
GGAATAGGCGGCGACTTTGAATACTCGGCGTACCTTGCGAAAAAAGCGCTCTGCCGCGACCTGCAAACTCGCAATCCCGAGCCGCTTTATGCGGAGCTTGAGCAAACGATGCTCTCCGAAATAAACAAGCTCGGGATAGGCTCGCAGGGTTTCGGCGGCACGGTGACGGCGCTGTATGTCAACATCGAGCAGGCTCCCACGCACATCGCGGGTCTGCCCGTTGCGGTAAATATGGGCTGTCACGTTACGCGCCACGCCGAATTGATACTCTAAGTTCGCCGCGCCGTCTTGCAGATAAGCTTTGTTCTCTCCCTCAGTGCGGGGAGAGAACGTTATTTTGCGCGCTGTTTCCGCAAATTTGCGGCTCTCGCTGCCGAGGATCGGGAAACGCCGTCGGGTCTTCTTATTTGCGGTAGCTCCCCATAACGCGTTTCCTCAGTTCCTCCGTGTTTATGGTGCTGCCGTTTTTCGCAGAAGCGCTAGCCGCGCGGGGAACGTGTGGATCGGACGGCTTTGAGTGATATGGAAACTGCGGGGGGTTCGGCGCATGGGGGATATCCTCCGCCATCCATTTGGCTATCGTCGGATACAGCTTGGCGCTGATTAACGACTTGCCTTTCGTCCAACTGTAAAACTTCTTTTCGTAAAACGCGACCGTTTCTTCACCGTATTTTTTTATTAACTCTTCCCGAGTGATCAAAGAAATATTTATCCCGCAAGAGCAGTTGGCGGGCGGCGAAGCCGCCCCTCCTTTTTTCTTTTCTTTTTTTTTTT
>DKXD01000065.1:0-5074 GCA_002492075.1 Ruminococcaceae bacterium UBA7135 | reverse complement strand
CGGGCGGCGAAGCCGCCGCTTCTTCTTTACTGCTTTTTTCTTCTATGCTTTTTTCTTCTGTTACTTTACTGCTTCTTGTGTGAAGTACTGTGCTAACACGCGTGTTAGCAGGCTTGTTAGCCGACTGTGCGGACGGCGTTTCGGAAAGCACGTTATTCAGTGTTATAATGCTGTATTTCGACGTCGATTGCAGTGTTATATCACCGGTTGCTTCAAGGTGTTTTAGTGCTGTTCTCACTTGTTGTTCGCCTGTGTGGATCATTTCCGCCAGCTTGCGGTAACTTGTCAGGTACTGTCCCTTTTTTAAGGCGACCCCGCCGGTCTCCGTGTCCCTGAACGCCGCGTTAAACAGCAGCATTATGTACAATTTCAAGGTGTTGCCCTCGGCGAACCATTCCTTTTTCGCCAGACTTCTGGGCAGCGTAACATATCCGTTTTCAAGCATTTTCTGTTCCTCCTTTTGTGTGTTAAAGCATGGTTGAGCTGCTTTACGCTTAAAAAAATGACACACCGAAAACTGCATTTTACTGATAATTTCTTAAAAAGCAGAAGCGCTGTCTTGTTTTCACTCCCCCGCGGAGCCGGGGTAGAAAACGATCCGGCTTGACGCGCCGTCAACTTTGGGTCGTTGAACAGGAAAATTTTATGAAATTTTTATGAAAATCACAAAAAAGCACTTGAAATGTTGAAAGTTTTATGCTATAATGTATACAGCAAAGGGGAGAAATCTGCGATATTATGTCCGAAAGGGTCTGTTTATCCCTTTTGATCAACGAGCTTGGGGTTTTAGTGATTTTGGCAAGGCAATGCGCATATACTTTATTTCGCGCGGCTCGGGCTTTTTCAGCCGCGCAGATCCTAAAGAGGTGATCTTGATGTCAAAATTGGAAACAACGCTTTCAAACAGCAATGTTATCGTATTCACAATGAAATATAAGCCCGATTTTCCCATTGAGTTTTTCTTCGGCGGCAACCCGTTTTCGGAGGAAAAAAACGCGCTGTTCGCCGATATAGTCCACCCGGACGACTACCGCCCGTTTTGCGAGATAATCGGCGATATTGTAAACCGCCGCGCCGACAAACTGTCGGCGCACGTTAGAATGATGTGCGGCGGCGCGTACCACTGGTACTATATCTCCGCCACACCCGAATTCAAGGAAGACGGCCGCCTTTCCGAAATAAACGGCATTATGTACGACGTTACCGTGTATCTTGACTGCAGCGACGACGACCTTGTTATGCGCGAACTGAAAAACAGATCCAAGGCGGCTTTTGATATGGCGGAAAACACTCCTCACCTGCTTGACGTGCTTGGCGAGGATTATCTGAAGCGTATTCAGCAGCCTTTGTCGCTGATAGATGGATTGTATTCGGTTATAATCGACGAAAATGGAACGGCTATCTGCCCGCCCGGTCAGAACAAGGGCACAAATCTCAATAAAATGAGCTATCAGCGCAAGAAGTCGATACGCATAAAGCACCAGAATGTGGGAACATGGCTTATCGCAAGCGAGTCCCCGGACAGCATAAACAGCTGCGTTCCGCTGCTTGATACCATGGTGCAGACGGTTTCGGAGCTTGCGAACTCGTATATCGTAATAAGCGAGGAAATGGAGAACTCGCAGAAGGCAAACAAGCTGCTCGGGCAGAATTTCGAGGATCAGATACTGATAAACAACATCTACACCCTTATCCTGAAAAGCCGAGACACCTCCGCTTCCTTTGGCAGCATAGTCCCGCTTATTAAAGAGTATTTCGGACTTTCCGACCTGATGTTCTGCTACGACGCGCAGCGCCCCGTTAAAGTTTACCGCTGGGACGAGGGCGGCACGATAATCCCCATGATCGCCAATGAATATCTCAACGAAAAGATCGACAAAGAACTGGAAAACGATGCTGTTGTTTGCTTGCACGAAAGCGAATTCAAGAAGGTTGACGGCTTAAACCGCAGCTGCGCGCTTTCGAGAGTATACGAAAACGGCAGTTCCCGCGGAATAATAATGTTTATCTCGGACGATGTAGATAGAGTATGGACAAACCGCGACAGAAAGCTTATTAAAAGTATTACTCAAATAATGTCGACCATCATCTATCGTTCCTTTATGGAAAACGATCTTGCGGTTTCGCAGGAACACCTGCTGCGTCTGGCGTACTATAACACCACCACGGGCATACCGAACCGCAGCGCGTTCGAGCGTGATTTCCGCAGCACCATATCCGAGGGGAAGTCGGGCGCTGTCGTTTCTATCGAGATCGCCAACCTCAAAAGCCTTTCCGAAATATACTCTTGCCGCTACGCGGACGAGGTGACGCGCTCTATTGCCGAATACATCTCCGCTATCCGCACGGACAGCGAAAAGCACATCTACCTGTTCTCGAACGACATACTGTTCGTTTCGATGCTGAACGCGACACGCGACGAGGCTGTCTCGCTGGCACAGTCGATACTGTTCAAGTTCCGCAGCCCGTGGTATCTTAACGACAACGAAAACAAGCTGGATATCTACGCGGGCGTATGCGTGTTCCCCGAGGACGCGGACTGCGTTCCCGACTGCGTTCGCGTGGCGACAAAAACGCTGCGGCTCGCAAAGGACAGAAAGCTGCACGACGCGGTATGCTACTCCAACGACCTTGAAGAAAAGCTCGACGACAATCAGCGCGTGAAGAAGCTTATCACCGATGCTGTGGAAAACGATTTTAAGGGCTTTTACTATCTCTACACGCCCGTTCTGGACGTCAGCACGGGGGAACTTACCGCCTGCGAGGCACATCTGTTCTGGGGCAACGGCGATATAATAGTATCGCGCGACAGGTTTCTTCCGATCATCGACAGAATGGGAGCGGCGTTCACGTTCCACAACTATGCGCTGGGGCGGCTGTGCGAGCTTGCGTCGGAGGTTCGCAAAAGCGGCGTTTCCGATTTTAAGGTCGCCTATACGATACCCGAAAACGTGCTCAATTCCGAAAACTGCCTGCTTATCCTTAAAGAAAAGCTGCTCCAATACTCGCTCTCGCCCGACGCTATTGCGATAAACATTTCCCAAAGCGACCACACGCTGCTTTCAAGCAGCAGCAACCTGAAAATGCTTTCAAAGCTCGGCGTGACCGTTATAGCGGACGATAAAGGCGAGAACTTCTTTACGGGAGAGTTCCTCGATAACCCGTACATCAACATAGTAAAGCTGCGCGCGCGCCGCTTGAATGATGACCCCGTATCCGCGCCGTTTGTGCGGTCGCTTATCACACGCGCTCACGATAAAGGCATAAAGGTGTGCGTAAAGGGTGTCGATAACCAGCGCTCGCTTGATTACGCGCGGCGGTTCGGCGCGGACACCTATCAGGGCATATACAACTGCCGCCCGCTCCACACAAAAGAGTTTATCAAGAAAATGGTGATACAAACACCTGCCGAGTGATACCGATCTTCAACGAAATTCTGCAATCCCCCGCTCCGCAGGGGATTGCAAATATGGACAACAGTGATACAAGCGCCCTCCGAATGACTTGCGTATCAACAAAATTGCCGAAGATTTTAAAAAAATCTTCGGCTTTTTATGTGTTTTGGCGAAATTTTACGGTTTATGAAAAATCGAGTAAAATCTATTGAAAATGTAAAAAAAAAGGTATATAATAAATATGTATGAGAATATTTTCGGGAAACTACGCGCTGTGAACGTAAATTCGCGGCTCCGAAAATAACAAGCGCCGAATTAGTTTGGGAGCAAAATGAAAACTGTTTTAAAATACCTTGGCAGCTACTTTAAGCACGTTGATAAGGTGCTGCCTTTAATATGCATAGCTATCACCGTGTTCGACATTTTTTTGGTGAACTCGATGGTGACCACGGGAATAATCGACCAAAGCACCGCCAATACACAGCTTGCGGCGGCTATACTCGGTATATCGGCGGGCTTTATTATCAGCTTTATAGATTACAAGCTGCTGTCGAAATACTGGTTTATCTACACGCCGATCGCGCTTATTTTGCAGCTGTTGCTGTTCGTGCCGTCGCTGCGAATAGAAATAGACGACGATCTGGCGTGGTTAAGATTGGGAAGATTTACGCTGCAGCCGTCGGATGTGCTGAAATTCGTCTTTATCATCACGCTTGCAACGCATATCTCAAAGCTCGGCGACAAGATAAACTCAATAAAGCATTTGCTTTTGGTGTGCGTACACGGGCTGTTCCCCGTGGCGCTTATCATGTATCAGGGCGACGCGGGAAGCGCTCTGGTGTTCCTGTTTATCTTCATTTGTATGCTGTTTATGGGCGGACTTTCGTGGAAGTATCTTGTGGCGGGACTGGCTTGCGTTCCCGTTGTCGGGTATGTCGCGTGGAATTTCATCATGCAGGATCACCACCGAAGACGTTTTCTTATCCTGTTCGACAAGGAAATGCAGCAGGAGGAGATCCTGGGCGACTATTTGCAGCAGTACCGCGGAACGATAGCGATGGGTTCTGGGCAGCTTTCGGGCTTGGGCTTTGATTCGGACAACTACACCTACACTCCGTTTTTGGAAAACGATTTTGTGTTCAGCTATATCGGAATGACGCTTGGATTTATCGGTTGTATGGCGGTTGTGATAGCTCTGGCGGTGCTGTGCTTAAAGCTGCTTTCCAACGCCTCGGGCGCTCCCGATCCTCTGGGAAAGCTTATGTGCGTGGGTGTGTTCGCAATGGTGTTCTTCCATTGTGTGATAAATATCGGAATGGCGCTGACGGTGGTACCGGTAATAGGGATACCGCTGCCGTTTATCAGTCAGGGCGGCACTTCGATGATGATGACGCATATATGTATGGGGCTTGTGATGAGCACATCGTGGCACCGCGAAAAGCCAAAGCATATGTTCTATACGGAAAAAGACTAATAGTTGTTAGTTAGATAGTCGTTAGTTGCCGGTTCACAGAAAAATCAGCGTAACAGCGGCGCATTAAATCACGCTGCGAACAGAGCAGCGTAACGAGAGAACCATAAAATTCACGCTCCGAACAGAACAGCGTACCGAGAGACCGGTAAAATTCGCGAAAGCGAGCTGCGTTTGCCGCAGCGAAGCGAAGGCAAATGCAGCTCGG
>DKXD01000213.1 GCA_002492075.1 Ruminococcaceae bacterium UBA7135 | reverse complement strand
TTGTGAAAAATTCATAAAATTTTAAAAAAAATACACAATAAAAACGCTAACGTGTTTACATATTTAATTTTATGTGATATAATGTATGAAAGGCTCTTTGTAAAAAAATATGAGCGGAAATGGGGAATAGATCAAATGAAGGTCAAAACGATGATAATGATCGCGGCGATTTGCTTTGCGATCATACCGATGATCGCTTACACCGCAATAACGAACATCAATGTCAGACAAGACGGCACAACTATGTTTGAAAGCGAACTGAAAAACCTTGCTCTGTCGCAGGCCAATTCTATACAGGCGGTTTTGAATAATGTGCAGTCGGACGCAGATACGCTTGCAAGGATGCCCGGCGTAAGGGAATACGGCGAATCGGGCAGCTCTGCGGATTTGGCAAACCAAAACATCAACAGATTTATGGGGGATAACCCCTTGATAAACTCGGTGTCGCTTGTTGACGAAAGCGGAAAGATCGTTGCAGGCTCGAATATCGGCAGCAGCTATTTCAACTTTGACGCATACGGCGAATACAAAGACGATGTTTTGTATTTCAACGACGCGGCGAATACGTCGGACGCCAGCACGACTATGTTTATCAAAAAGACGTTAGACAAGGGTACGCTGTTCATCAACTATAATCTTGGCGGAGATAACTCGATACTGGCAAGATTTACTTCCGCGTCGACATTCTATAGCCAAGGCAGCATATACATCATAGACACGAACAACAACTGGTCTTTGGGAACGACCATAAACAGCAACCTTGAAACTCAGTTCACATCCGATATCACAAGTAAGATCCCCGATCTTGAGGATAATACAGCAACAGATATTATAAATTATGACGGCACAAACGGCAAGAGCGCGGGCGTTTTGATAAAAGCGGGCGGCGAAGATGGACTTGTCGCTTTGGTAGCATGCCCTGTCAACAGAACGGGTTATTACTCCAGCAAATCGTTAAGCCCCATTACTCTGGTTACTGTTTTGATCTCTGTAGCAGGTATAGTTGCTGCAATAATGGTATCCAAAGTAGCCACCAGACCGCTCAACAAGATAGAAGAAACGCTTGTTAAAATACGCCGCGGCGACCACGAAGCGCGTATCAGAAACATGGCGAACAATGAATACGGGCAGATGTCCCGCGCGTTCAACAATGTCGTTGATGAGATCGTTGTCAGCGAAGACAGATACAAGGTCATTTCGGATATGTCCGACAACATTATCTTCGAGTGGAACTTCAAAACCAACGACGTTACGTTCTCCAACAATTTCAACAAGAAGTTCAGCTATCGTCCGCCGTCAGATCACTTCGGCGACAGCTTCCTTATGAAAGCAAAGATCCACCCCGATGACGCAAACCGATACAGAAGCGACCTTGACCAACTTGAAAAGGGCAAGAGTTTTGAAAACAACGAATATCGTATCAAGAATATCTACGGCGACTTCATCTGGATACTGATGAGAACCGCAACACTTACCGACGCGGACGGCAAACCGCTGAAAGCTGTCGGAGTTATGGTGGATATCGACCGCGCGAAGAAGTCCGAGGCTAAGCTTACCGAACAGGCAAGCTACGATGCTTTGACCGAATTGTACAACCGTGAGACCATCGAGTCCCAGATAGACAACGAGATAACGCTGGCTGAAGCTCGTAAGTCCGAAATGGCGGTTCTGTTCATCGACGTCGACGACTTCAAGCACTACAACGACAACTACTCTCACGCAACGGGCGACCAAGTTCTGAAATTCCTTGCAAAAACGATCAAAGAGACCGTGGACGGCATAGGCTTTGCGGGACGCTACGGCGGCGATGAATTTGTTGCAATGATTCGCAACGCGGAGACCAATTCCCCGGCGGATATCGCGCAAAAGATCATCGACAAGCTGGCGGCAGGCTTTGACGCAGATATTGGCGAACGACTGAGCGTAAGCGTTTCGATAGGTATCGCGGTGATCAAGGACAACTACAACACCCGCGTTGAGTACCTCATCGGTAAAGCCGACGACGCGATGTACTCCGTTAAGAAGAGCGGTAAATCCAACTTCGCGTTTATTTAACGGTTTAACAACAATAATTAAAACAGCCCCCGAAATTCGGGGGCTGTCGGTGTCTGTATAAAAATATTCTCCCTTTATGGGAAGAATATTTTATTATGCGTTATTTTGCGACTTTAGCGTAACGTTCAACGCTACTCTGCTGCCGCGCCGCGAATGATACAGAGCACGGTATTCCTCAAATGTAACGGGCTTTCCCGAAGTCAGCACTTCAAGATCGGACATAAACACATGAGCCGTAAACCCCGCGGAAACCATTCCGTTTTTGAGATAGAATTCGCGGCGGCGCTGCCGTATTTCGGGATTCTCGCAAGCCTCGTTTACGTCCTCTATCTCCAGAATAAAGCGTTCGTCCTTAAAACGCCGCATCAAAGCCTTTATGACGTGAGAGCCAATTCCTCGGTCGCGAAGTTGGGGACAAATAGCGAAGTACGAAAGCATTACTATATCACCGCGCCGCATGGTCACGGCAAATCCACCGAACCTCCCGCTGTTTGATACCACTGCGAATATCTCGGCGCTTCCCTTTCGACATTCACGGCGAATAATGAAAAACGGCATACGTTCGCTGCGCGGAAAAGCGTCGTGATAAAGCCGCTTGATTTGCGTAAGATATTTTTTGTATTGTGTTGTGAGCTTCATATTATATCCTCATATCTCTTATAATATTTCTCAATCAAAGCGCGGACGTAATTAATTGATAATGTATAATTAAAAATGGAGAATTAAGGTGCGGCGCTTCACGCACTCCGAAAATATACATTATCCATTCAACATTCTCCATCAGATAACGTATACAGTATATCACAAAACCGCCAAAAAGTCAATAGAAATTTGGATAAATTTCACAAAAATCGTATTTGACTATTGACAAAGATATCAAATCGCGCTATAATTGTACTAGTTAGAATAGCACACGCAGAACACCGAAAGGAGTGATAGAGTGATAAGCATAGATATAACAGGCAGAACGCCAATCTACGAGCAGATATGCCGCGCGGTATGCAGTGAGATAACGCGCGGAGTACTCAAGGAAAACGATAAAATACCGCCCTCACGGGCATTGGCACAGCAGCTCGGGCTAAACCCGAACACCGTAGCCAAGGCATATCAGATGCTGGAACGCGACGGGATAATCTACACGGTCGCGGGAAAGGGCAGTTTTATCGCTGCGGCAAGCAGCAAGGTCGGCTCCACGCTAACCAAAGACTTCGAGGAAAAGGCTCGCGAGGCGCTGAACGCGGGAATTCCCAAGGAAACGCTGGTAGAAATTATCGCGCAAATGACGCTCGACCGAAACGGAGGGTAAAATATGAAAGATACATTTAAAAAATCCTTAAAATGCGTGGGCACGGCAATATTGATAATCGCGGCGCTGCCGTTTGCTCTTATAGCCTCTCTGGTATGGGTGATAGCAACGTTGTGCAAGATGGCGGCTAAGTCGGGCAAAACAGCTTGAAGCACGGCGGCGCGTAACGAATTTAAATAAGGAGCAGAGTTATGATAGAAATAACAAATGCAAGCATGGTATTCACCAAAAAGGGCTTGGGCAAAGTCGATCCGAACGACGGTTTCAAGGCTCTGGACAACATCTCGATAACCATTCCCGAGGGCTGCATTTACGGCTTTCTTGGGTCTAACGGCGCGGGAAAATCCACGCTGCTGCGAATGATGTGCGGAGTTTACAAAACCGAACAGGGCAGCGTAAAAATAGACGGCGAGGATGTGTTCGATAACCCGAACGCGAAATCAAAGATATTCTTCGTGAACGATGAAACCGTGCAGTACACCCAATTCACGCTTGACGGGTTGGCGAAATACTTCGCAAGCTATTACGACAACTTCTCGTTTGAGATATACAACAGGCTGGTAACTCAGCTTCAGCTCCCGCGGAACAAGCGCATGAGCGACTTCTCTAAGGGAATGAAGCGTCAGGCGGTCGTGATAATCGGGCTTTCCTGCAACACCAAATATCTGCTGCTGGACGAGGCTTTCGACGGGCTCGACCCCGCAATGCGGCGCTTTGTCAAGCAAATGATTATCAACGAGCTTATAGACCGCCAAGCAACGATGGTCGTTTCCTCACACAACATCGCCGAGATAAACGAGCTGTGCGACCGCGCAATGCTGATACACCAAGGACAAATGATATTCGCTGACGAAATAGACAACATCAAGAGCTGCTTCGGAAAGATACAGCTTGCGCGAAAGAGCGGCGCGGTGACGCTTAAGGAAATGCAAAACGCGAAGCTCGCCGTAATGCAGTACACAATAATGGGCTCGGTGACGCAGGCTGTGGTACGCGGCGCGGAGGAATATATCACCGAACGTATCGCGACTATCGACTGCGACATAAGCGAGTTTATCCCGCTTACCCTTGAAGAAATCTTTATCTACGAATTGGAGGCGAGAGGATATGGAGCAAATATCATCAATAACGGCTGAAAAATCCACATACAAGGTGACATTCCGAAAAATTGCCCGCGCCGCGGCAGCGGAAGCGCGCGTACACAAAAAGCTCGCGATAATAACTTTGGTGTTCTTTGGCGTGGCTATGCTGTTGTTCGCGCTAAACGGTCACTTTTATAATCAAGGTTCCACCATCGAAATATCGGGCTGGGGCACCGCTTTTGCGATATTTGGCGTTTTGACAAGCTTTTTCTCCGCGCTGAACGTGTTCCGAGATACGAACAACCAACAGCTCTGCGATGTGGCAATGGCTTTACCTATAAAAGCGACGGAGCGATTCTTCTCGAAGCTGCTGTGCCTGTTTTACATCCAGACCGCGCCGCTAATCGTATCCGTTCTCGGCGGTAATATGCTGTGTGTAATGATAGGCGTGATAAACGGCGCAAGACCCGATCCCGATTCGTTTGAGTTGATTTTCGCCATATTCTTCGCGCTGTTCGCGGGAAGTATGTTCATTATGTCGATAACGGTATTGTCCGCGTGCTGCTGCGGCGCTATTGCCGAAAGCGCGTACTTCTCGATGATACTCGGCTTTATTATAAATTGCCTCCCGCAGTTCTTCGTCAACAACGTTATCGGTACAAGCTCGGGATTTTATAATTCAAGCTGGCTCTTTGGGTTGTTTGACGGTTGGGGAAGCATAGACGTGACCTATTGGGGATTTTTGTATATGTTCCAGGACAGCAACGGCGCAGTTATAGCTCACGCGGCGGTAGGCTCTGTAATATCGCTTGCCGTAATGATGCTGTCTATCTTCATCTACAAAAAGCGCGACGCGCGGACGGTCGGAACGCCGATAGCAAGCAAGGTGTTCTTCGAGCTTATCATGGCTGGCAGCTGTGCTTCCATATTCTCGATAGCCATTATGAGTTCCGGCTTTGGTTGGGGCTTGCTGGTTGCGGGAGTAGCTTACGTCATCATCAACATCATCGTTTCCCGCGCGAAGATAAACGGCTTTTCGTTCTTGAAATGGATTGGAAAGTTCGTGCTGACAACGGCGGTGTTTTTGGGAATTACCGTAATTTCAATAAAAACGGGCGGCTTTGGATATTACAAGACCCGCCCCGACATGAAGTACTATGATCAAGCACTTTTTACCATAACTATCGGCAACTACTACGGCGATAACAACACAAGGCTTTACACCAATGAACTTACCACGGAGCAGGCTGAGGAGCTTTTAAAGATATGCGACAGGCATATCCAAAAGGGCGTCGCGCACGTGAATCCGTTCGACATTATGTTCGATAGCAGTTGGAACACGGGCATGGTATTAATATCGCCGCACGGCAGCTTGGAATATCGGAGCAAGCCGTCGCCAAGTTTCCAGTTTGACAGAAACTGGGGAGCGGATGGCTATGTCTACCAGCTTGCCTATTCGCAGAGAATAAACATAGACTACTCGGACTCTCAGGCGCTTTTGAGGGAGCTTAAACAGCTTGACTACGTATATAACCCGGCTACCGACGACCCCCGATAAAAAGCGTGCAAATATATTCTTTCTCCTCCGCAACGCGGGGGAGAAAATGATTTTACCGCAAAAATTTCAACTTGACATATCGCTTTGAATAATATATAATATATGTATGGGATCAACGGGCGGCGCGTAAACATCGCGTTAAACGCGCCGCCCGCATTTTCCGAAAGGAACGATACATATATGAAATTCAGAAAGCTTATCGCGGCGGTATTGTGCGCCGCTTTGGGAATATCACTTTGCGGCTGCAAAAAGTCCGCCCCTTTACTGACAGAACCCGATACGCCGCCCGTTTTAACGGCTCGCAAAACAGTAAAACTCAGCGGCAGCGGCGCTTTTGAGATAACGCGCAAAGAGATCGGAAATACGCCGATGGGCGAGGACGGCACCTGGACGATATTCGTTTATATGAGCGGCTCCGATCTTGAAGAATTAAAGTCAAGCGGTTCTCACGATATGGACGAAATGCGTGCCGCTTCAACAGGGAAAAAAGTGAAGTTTATCGTCCAAACAGGCGGTTCAAACAGGTGGCGGAATGAGAATGCCAATGCGGAAAGTCTTGGGCGCTTTCAGATATGCAACGGAGAAATGACTAAACTTGCCTATGTTTCGCTCGATTCAATGGCAAAAGGCTCTACGCTGCGGAACTTCTTAAAATGGGGGGTTGAAAACTATCCGGCGGAAAATATGGGGTTGATATTCTGGGGACACGGCAAGGGAACTATAGGCGGGGTTTGCAAGGATAACCTGTTCGATGGGAAATACCTTTCCCTGGAAAGCATAAACAGCGCGCTTTCCGAAACGGCGGCGCTGATGACGGATAAATTCGAGTTTATCGGCTTTGACAACTGCTATATGGCGACCGCCGAAGTTGCCAATATAACCGCAACGTATGCAAATTATATGATAGCCTCCGAAGAACTGGAGCCTGCCGATGGCTGGGATTACACTGTGATGGGTGATCTGCTGGGCAGCGACCCTCACACCGACTGGGACACGATAGCCCAAAAGCTGTGCGACGGGTTTATTTCGGACAATGCCCACTCCGAAGAATTAAACCGCATAACGCTGTCGGTGATCGATCTTTCAAAGTTCGACAACTTTCTTGTAAAATTCGACGCCTACGCAGACGACCTCTGCGGCGCTCTTACCAACACAGCTTCACTTATCGAGTTTGAAACGTATCTCGACAGCGCCGAGCATTTCGGAAACAACAACGGATTTGCGGGTTACTCCAACTCCGCGGATATCAAGGATATCGTCAAGGCAGGCAGCAAATTTTCAAGCAAAACCGATGAGCTTCTTTCCGCCATAGACGATATGGTCGTATATCAAAAGAACGGCGAAGATCACAAGAACGCCGGCGGTCTGACTATTTATTATCCGTTTGAGCCGCGCGGTTCCGCCGAGATGAAAACGTTCGCAAAACATTGTATAAGCCCGCACTATCTGGAACTTATAGACCAAAAGCAGCTTCAAACGGCGCTTGTGCCCAAAACATCAAACGGTTCGCAAGTCTCGATTTCCGAGCTTTGGCGCGACGATATTAACAATGGCACGCACAAGCTTGACGAGTATTTCGGCGGCGATGCCGAGCCTGAATTTTACGACGACAAGACCGAGAAAAACACGAGTATACAGTTCACCGCAGAGCCAAAATACGAAAACGGCTCTTACACCGTATCCCTTCCACCGGACACTCTTGACAAAATATCACGGGTGGGAATAAGCATTTTTAAGGCGTCTGTAGATCATCGCTACCTAGCCTATGGAACAAGGACCTGCTCCACCGCCGATCTGAAAACAGGCGTTTTCTCCGATTCGCTTGACGGACGCTGGATCATGCTGAAAAACCGCGATCCGCTTCAGATAAAACTTCGCGCGGACGGAAAATATGTCACGCAGCTGCAAATAGGAGAAAATGAAACCACTATGCTGTTTAACTTTGATGAAAGCAGCAAAACCGTATCCATCGACGGCTATTGGTGCGTTGACACAAACAACGTTTCGGTTTTCAAAAAGCCGGCTGTCGGCGACACGATCTCAGCGCTCTATGACGTCTGCACCAAAAAAGCCGAGAAATTCCAAACGGAAAAAGGCGCGGACTATTTACTCGCAAGCGGGTCGAACATCATTTATGACACTCTCGGCGACGGCGGCTATTTTTATTTGGTTATCGTAGACGACATTCGCGGCAACAGGTATGAAACGACGCCGGTGACATTTACTGTCAAAAACGGACAGCTTGATTTCAACCCACAACCCGAAACCGAAAGCAACTGAAAAAACAAAAGCGCGGAATTTCTTCCGCGCTTTATTATGCTTTTATTGAACTGTTATGTACCGCTCTTCATGCATTTCGCGTTGTAGCTTATCAAAAATACGCCGGACGCAAGTATCATATAAGAGCCTATGTTAAGCTGGGTCATGGTGACTTTTCCGGAAAGATTTGCGTGTTCCATTATGTACATAAGAAATCCACTCGATGTAGAAGCAACAGCAATGATAAAGTTGCCGATAAAGCCGACAAGCGCTATCACCGCACCTATCGCAGATGATTTAGCGGGAAATGTCTTTGTGGCAAGATCGAAGAGCAAAATACCCACCGCGAAAACAAACGTCGCTATTGCGCATATACGTGCCACCATACACATGGTGCTCATTCTGCTGACCGCCTCAAGATCGTTGATCCTTTCGATCTTTCTGAACACATACGCCAAAACGGCTGCCACAGCCGCGGAAACGCAGCTCAAAATTCTGATAACCTTGCGAATTACATTCGCCTTAGTAATGTCCATAAGTTTCTCCTTTGTTATGTAGTTGACCGATCGCTGCTTTATAGCGAATCTAAGTCGATGTTTACATCGCGCCGCAAAGCAACGGTACACTTATCAATCATATTATATCACAAACTTATCACATTGTCAAGAGGAAAACACAAAATAATTATTTTACTGTTTGAAAAATACGTTAAAATAATCGTTGTGGAATTGAAACAACAAATCAACTGCCGATTTAATAGCTTTCTCCCCGTCTGAGACGGGGAGAAAGGCAATAAAACCGCACTTTGATCATCAGCAAAGCGTCAATCCACATAGAACTCTTCAAGTTTGAGCTTATCAAGCGCGGATATGTCATCGATCTCATTCCCGCCGATGTTCAACTTTTTCAAAGAAAAACAGTTTGAAAGCACGGAGATATCCGTTATGCCGGTATTGTATAAGCTAAGCTGCTGCAGCCTTACCATTCTGTTAAGTACGGAGATGTCGTTTATTTGGCAGTTGTCAAATCCGATTTCGGTCAAATTCGTGCAGTTGGCAATGGGCGAGATATCCGTGATGAAGTTGTCGTTCAGCCATATCTTTTGAATGGCGGGAATATTCTCGAACACCGAAATATCGCTGATACGATTGTTATTCATAACGACGATTTTAATATTACTCAGCTCCGAGAGGAAAGAAATGTTGCTTATGCTGTTATTATCCGCGTCTATCTCAACAAGAGAAGGAATAGCCTGCAATATTGATATGTCGCCAAGATTGTTGTTGCTTAATTCTATGCGCTCCAGCTTCGTCATATATTTAAGGTCTTGTATATCCCAATCGTTAAGATCCTTTCCCGAAAGATCGAGGAAAGTCAGATCGGTGGAGTATTTTTCCCCCTTGATCTCGATCTCGTCTTTGTTTTCGTTGACAGGCTGAGAGGGCTGCTCGGTTTGAGAGGGAACGGAAGTGGGAGTGTCGGCTTCCGACGCGGGGATCATGTTGTTTTTCATCCAATCCTCTAAAACTTTATCACCTTCCTCTTCCGAATACTTCGTATAATCAATTTTGCCGCTTACCTTGAACTCAAATTCATGATTCAATTCTCCAAAACCTGTCGGTTCTGTGCCGCCTGCGACCGCGATATTTATAAATTTATAGGGATCGCACTTTCCTACCGATATCGGGCGCGCTGTGCTATCCACTTTATAATACGACCATTCAAAGGTGTGTAAGCCGTCTTCAACCTTGGTTTCATTTGAAGAGCAGGAAAAAAGGTATTGTACGTCATCGGAATCGTCACCCAATATTGCATAATCGGTATCGGTAGTCGGCTTCTCCGGAAAATATACCTGGCAGATATACGCTTCGTCCTCAGTTTTGCCGAAGAAAATCGCTGTAAATCGTTCAAGGTTGTAATAATAGTCCGTGTAAGACGTGTATATCGTCATATCGATGGGAATATTTTTTCCGTCCACTGTCATTTTGGGTTTCTCCGCCGACTGCTTTTTCCAGAACATAAAAAGCAATATCGCCGCCGCAATGACCACCGCCGCCGAAACCGCTATCGCCACTATCTTGCCCGCTTTCGAGCGCTTTTTCGGTACAGCAGCGCTCGCCGCCTGCATCGGAGCGCTCATTGGCGGCACAGCAGACCAATCCGGCATAGGCGTAAACTGTTCGGTCGGCGGCTGTACCGACGGCTCGGCTGCGGGCTGAGCCGACATTGCCGCGGGCTGTTCG
>DKXD01000135.1 GCA_002492075.1 Ruminococcaceae bacterium UBA7135 | reverse complement strand
TTTGCTTGTGATTTTTGTGCAATATACTTAATAAATCGGCAAAGGCTTTGTAAAATATCACAAGAGGGCGCTCCCGTTTTCGGGAGCGCCCATTCCGCTTATACGTTTATATGTTATATCAAGCGTTGTTAAGGAACGCTTGGTGAGCTGTAAGATCGCCGAATGTGAACGCGGTCTGTTCCATGGGAACGGCGGACGGCTCCGCAGTGCTTGTTTCCGATTCGGTTTCCGAGCTGTTCACGGGGGCGTTTCTCATACAAGCTGATGTAACCAGAACCGTGGCTGCCAGACCTACTATTGCGATGTATTTTTTCTCTATCATAATTACCTCCCCGATATTCGTTAAAAGAGTTATGCGCGGCGCATAGATATGAGAGCAGAATAAATGTATGCGAATAATGTTGACGATATGCTTTGAAGATGATAGTAAAACGTTATTAAAATATTGTGAAAATGTTGTTGAGATATTGCGGATATATTGTTGAGATTCTGCGGTTATGTTGTTGAGATTTATAGTGAGACGTTCGGTATATGGGAGAAATACCTTTTTTAAAATGCTTGCTCTGCTCTCGTATCTATACGCCGCGCAAGGTTATATGTTATTCTACCGGGCGATCGGGCATTCCTTGATTTGCCGATTCGGTGTATTCCCCGGTGTATTCATAGTGACTGAAAACGTTGTTGTTGCTGTCGTAGAAGTATACGACCATTCCATTTACAAGAGGTGTATCGTCCCCGGTGATCTCTTCAAGCCACTGTCTGCTTCCGTTTCCGCCGACGCGGAACACGCGAAAATAAGCTAAGTCTTTTTCAGCCTTCATAAGCTCCGTCTTTTCCCACAAAATGTAACTTAGCTCGGAGGTCGTGCTTGCTTTGTCAATAACCGACTGGAACGTGCCGTTGTATTCCGATCCGCCGTAGGGCGCGCCGTTGATTTCGACAATGCTTGTATCCGCCCACATCTGAAATCCCTCGGCGCTATCCGCGCTGTAAAGCATGGAGATATTTGAAAGCTGTACTGCTGCCGGTCGCACATTCGTATCAACGAAATACGCGCCCAGTTCAGCCTCGTATTCGCTTGAAATACGCACCGCGGGCAGCTCCCCGATATATGAAAATCCATTAAAGCTCTCTCTTTCAGGCGCTCTGTTATATTCCCCGAATCTGTTGGTATAATTTATCAGAGGCAATTGGGTCTCGCCGTCGGCAAAGAAGAACTTATAAATGGGGGTTTCACCCTCCGACTTTACGATGTAACCGTTCGCTACAAGCTTGCCGTCAAAGCTCAGATAATTGGAATTGAGTGCATACTGCATTTCGATTCCGCTGTTTTCTTCCTCGCTTGCCATCCATATATTATTAAGGTTGCACGAAGCTTGGCTTACGACCAGATCGCCGTACATATCCCCCTTGTATATTCGCCGCGAATACGAATCCTCGTTAAAAAACGCGTTTATTTCCTCATTACTTGCGGCAAATTTGTCGGGGGTCATATAATCGTTAAAATTATTGCCCAACGGGTCCGCGATATACGCGAATTCGCAGTGTAATGACTCCCAGTTTTCCGTGTTGAGCTGATTGTCGCCTATCTTCTCGGCGTCCGCATCGATGCGCGTGATCCATTTGATGTCATCATATTGCAGCGGAACATTATCGGGTCCGTACAGAGTAAACGGCAAATCTCCGGTTTGCGTTACCTGTTCTGTTTTTGTGGCGGGAAGACCGTCGGTCACGTCCTTATCCGTCGGCTTTGCGCTTGTTGATGGAGCGGCGGCGCTGTCAAGTATAATATCGGAGTTTTCCGAAGAGCTTGTGCCCTGCGCGGCGTTTACCATGTTAGTTTCGGGCGACTGCTTAATGCCGAAATTTATCGTTTTCAGCACTATCGCTATACCCACTATCACCGCCGTTGACGCGGCGATAGGCGCGATAAGCCTTATCGGCGAAAACGGCTTTTTTTGCGGTTCCAGCTCCTCCGGTTCCTCGTCCCGAAGGGGGTTGACGTTTTTTAGGTATTTTCCCGCGTCGTTGATGAATTTTTCGTCGATATTATCTATGGCGTTGAACAGGTCTTTTTTATTCATAATTATCCCTCTTTCCCTGTGTGTGAAGTATACTGTGATGTAAACTGTTATGTATATAATTATGTGTGCCCCATGTTCATATCAAGCCCGCTTTTTTGAGATGTGCGGCAAGCTTGCGGCGGGTGCGTGTAAGCGATACCGATACGCTTCCGCGGCTCAAGCCCGTTTTGTCGGCTATTTCGGCAACGGAAAGGCAATACCAATACCTCAGCACAAATACGTCGCGCTTGTCGCGGGGGAGCGTTCTAAGAAAGTCGTTTACCGCGTTTGTCAAAACTTTTTGTTCAAACGCTTTTTCTACGTCATTTTTGTCGGCTACGCACTCCGAAAGCTCGTCCAGCACCAGCGGAACCTCACCGCCGCCGCGTTTGCCCGTGTGCAGGTGTTCATAACGGTTAAGGCTTATGTTTTTCGCGATCTTCGCCAGAAATCCGCCCAGATTACGCGGTCTGGCAGGCGGTATGGATTCCCACGCCTTAAGCCAAGTGTCGTTCAGGCATTCCTCGGCGTCCTGCGGGTCTTTCAGTATGCTGCGAGCCACCGCGCCGCAGTAGCCGCCGTATTTGCGGCTGACAGCGGAAAGCGCCTTTTCGCTGCGCTCAAAGAACATCGTGATTATCTCGCCGTCGTCCGGATCTTCGGGTGTGGTTTCGCTTCGCATAAATGTCACCCCGCTTTTGATGCAGATCTCCAACCTGATCTCACCTGCCTTTCACTCTTAAAGACAGGAAAATTTTGAAAACATTACATCTTTTTTGAAAATTTTTAAAAATTTTTTTGTTGAAACGCCAAGCGCTCCGATACAACACGGTTTTGTGCGCATTTCCGCGTTTTGCGGTAATACCGGTTTCCAATTAAAGACACATTATTTTGTTTTCTATTGGGGAACGGTATAAGTCGGACAGGCGTATCTGTTTGCATTGTAACACAATTTCGCCTATTTGTCAAATCGTTAAGTATCAGCGGATAGAAAATTTTCGGAAAATTTTGAAAATGTAAACCGAAAGTAACATTTTTGTAATGCAGGGTTGGTTGAAAATATATAAATTGTGTGGTATAATTAGATAAACACAGTAAAGACAGCTAGAGGAGTGAGAGAGTGGAACTTAATAACCTTAAGATATTCAGAAAGAAAAGCGGATACACGCAGGAGCAGATAGCGGAAAAGATCGGCGTTTCGCGGCAGGCGGTCGCAAAGTGGGAAAGAGGCGACGCCATGCCCGATATAGAAAACATCATCGCGCTTGCGGACGTTTACGAGGTGACTGTCGATTCGTTGGTGCGCAACGTCGCCGCGTATGGCGGCGCAACCTCCGAAAAGCAGCATATGTTCGGGATTGTTAAAGTGAACGATAAGGGGCAGATAACTCTGCCAAAACAGTGCAGAGATATTTTCGGCATCAAACCGCAGGACGCGCTTTTGATATTGGGTGATGAGGACAAGGGCATAGCGCTTGTGAAAATTTCCGAAATGGAAATGTAAAGGAGAAGATTATGTTTGCTGTACAAACAAAAGGACTTGTAAAAAAGTACAAGACCAAGACAGCCGTTTCGGGGCTTGATCTTGCGGTAAACGAGGGTGAGATATACGCGCTTCTTGGCGTGAACGGCGCGGGAAAGACTACTACAATACGTATGCTGACGTGTCTTTCCAAGCCCACAAGCGGAGAGTGTTGGGTATGCGGAAAGAACTGCGTTTCCGAGATGTCGGCGGTAAAAGGCTTGACGGGAATATCGCCGCAGGATACCGCCGTGGCGGAAAAGTTGACGGTAAAGGAAAATCTGGAGCTTATCTGCGGTATATACGAGTTCGACAAGGAGAAGACCCGCGCAAGCGTCGACAAAATGATAGAGCTGTTCGGGCTGGAGGAGTACAAAAACGCTCTCGCAAAAACGCTTTCGGGCGGTTGGAAGCGAAAGCTCTCTATAGCTATGGCAATGATAGGCGAGCCGAGGGTGCTGTTTCTCGACGAGCCGACGCTGGGTCTGGACGTTCTGGCACGGCGGGAATTGTGGAAGGTTATAGAGGGCTTAAAGAGTAAAATAACGATAATCCTCACTACTCATTACATGGAGGAAGCGGAGCAGCTTTCGGATCGCATAGGAATAATGATAAACGGCGTTTTAAAGGCGGAGGGCACGCTGTCGGAGCTGGAGACTCTGGCGGGCGAACAGGGTCTTGAAAACGTGTTCGTGAAGATAGCGGAAAAGGAGGGAGCATAATGAGCAAGACAACAGCGTTTTCTTCAAGGAATTTTAAAGAGCTTGTCCGCGACCCGTTAAGCTATATCTTTTGTCTCGGCTTTCCGCTGGTCATGCTGGTGGTTATGACCTTGGTAAACGAAAGCATACCCGCCGAGGCTAATATGACTATCTTTCGCATAGATAAGCTTGCGGGAGGCATAGCCGTATTCGGGCTGACATTTGTTATGCTGTTCGTGTGCCTTACGGTTGCAAAGGATCGTTCGGGAGCTTTTCTTATGCGGCTTTACTCTACTCCGATGAAATCGGGCAACTTCATCGCCGGATATATGATCCCCACGCTGCTGCTTTCGCTGCTGCAGATTATAGTAACGTTTGCGGCGTCATTGGTTATTTCGGCTGTAAGCGGAGTTGAACTGAGTCCGGGCGGACTGCTTTTAAGCGTTTTGGCGCTGCTCCCCGCGATCGTTATGTTCATATCGCTGGGACTTCTTTTCGGAACGCTTTTCAGCGAAAAGGCGGCGCCGGGGTTATGTTCAATAGTTATATCATTCGCGTCGTTTTTGGGCGGGGTATGGTTTGATGTTGACGGCGTAAAGGGTGTGCTTGTGAATATCTGCAACGCTTTGCCGTTCGTTCACGCCGTAAAAGCCGCTCGAATGACCTGCGCGCTGGACTTTGACGGTCTGCTCCCCCACATTGGCATTACTTCCGCTTACGCTCTTGTGATAACCGTTTTGGCGGTCATGGTATTCCGGAGAAAGATGAAAGCGGACTTAGGCTGATCAGATATTTGAAATATTTTCCCGCGCCCTTTTCAAATGAAAGGGCGCGAAATTATAGTTTAGCGCAGCACGGGTTTGTCTTGTAACGCGCTCTTGATTTTAT
>DKXD01000011.1:581-16583 GCA_002492075.1 Ruminococcaceae bacterium UBA7135 | reverse complement strand
GCTGTAAGCTAAACTATAATTTACGTTTGGAGAAAACAATGAGTGACAAGATACCAACAACACCGGACGAACAAATAAAAAAGCTTAGGGAACGCGGCTGTGTTATCGGTGACGAAAGGCTTGCCCGCGAAACGCTTAAATATATAAACTACTATCGGCTATCCAATTATTTTATACCGTTTTCGGTAAGCAAGAATAAGTATGAGGAAGGCACGACCTTTGAAAAAATACTTCATATCTACGAAATGGACCGCAAGCTGCGCAGTATTCTCCTTGCCGCTTTGGAGGAAGTGGAAATAACGCTGAGGGCGGCGATCTCGAACTACCACGCGCTGAAGTACGGCGCTTTGGGGTACTTAAATCCGTCGTCGTTTGACCGCTCGCACAATCATCAAAACTTCATCGTTCGTATAAATCACCTTATCGAATCCAACAGCGACCGCGAGTTTGTAAAGCACTACCAAAATCGGCATGACGGAAAATTCCCGCTGTGGGTGGTTATGGAGCTTTTCAGTTTCGGAACGCTGGCATTTTTCTACAAGGAAATGCACACCGTCGATAAAAAGTCACTGGCGAACGATTTTTTCGGCTGTTCGCCGTCGGAAATGGATAACTGGATATTCTGCCTAAACGAGCTGCGCAATTACTGTGCGCATTACAGCCGCCTTTATGGCAATCACTTCCCCGTGCTTCCGCGAACTCCGCGCGGGTTCGAGCCGGAGTTGGAAAACAACGTTTTCGGTTATATTATCGTGATGAAGCAGATTTACCGCGATAAATCGAATTGGAACGAGCGTGTGGTAAAGCCGATCTCCAGACTTCTTAAGAAAAATTCCGAGATCGCGCGGCTGTCTGACCTTGGCTTTCCCGAGGGTTGGGAAACGAAGATCGCTTTTGTTGACGCGGAACCCGAAGCGGCAAAGAGTTAGGGGAATATTTCAGTTTTATCGATCTTTTTTCTCCGTCGGAGAGAGAGTCAAAATTGTATCGGTATACGGATGAGGTGAGCGGAATGGGCGAGTTCAAGAAGTTTATACAAACGAACGGGAAATCGTTTGAGGAGATCAAAAAGACTATAAACGATCTGGTAAATCGCGCCGTTGACAACGTCGTCGATACCGTAGTCGATGATGTAACGCAGTTTGCGCCCAAGGACGTTCGCAAGTCGGTGAAGAAAAGTGTTCGCGACGCGCGGAAAAACGCCGCCGAAGGCGCGTACAAACCTGAAAAGATCCCTGAACGCTGCTCCAAAAACGACGGCGTGGAGCTTATCCGACGCGCCGACGCGCCTTTAAACAGTCAGATACATTATCCGCCCGAATCCCATTCCGATAAGCTTACTGAGCACGAGGAGTATATGCTTGAAAAGATAAGGCAAATGCGGGAGCTGGAGATATGTGTGCGCGGGCAGGGGATAGTAAAACGTGCTGTAGAGCTTACAATGGTGGAACAGGGCGCGTTTATGGCGGACGTGGAGGACGATTTCACCCGCAAGGCGTTTTGCGCATTGCCGCAGCCGCTGTATGCGGCAATGTCCAATTCGCAGCTGAGAACGTTTTTTACGTGGCGCACCGACGCTCGCCGCGGGAAATTTCCCGAAACGGACAAGCCTTATGTGCTGCTTTATTGCTACGAGCTGCTGAATAAGATAGGCGCGGAAAGTTCCGTTGACGCGTTTGATAAGATGCTGGAGACATGGGAGGGCTGCCGTTCTTTCGCGCCGTACCTAAACAAGCTTATGCCGCGCTGGCTAAAGGATTTTTACGCGTTCAACGATGTGACCGAAAAGTATCACGAAATAGCGCAGGCGCCCGGAGAGGACGGCGACCTGTCCGAGATCGTTTCCGAATTTGAGCGCGGTGATTATTCGGGAAAATTTACGTTTCTGGCGGAGTATTCCGCGTATGATATCAAATCGAGCATTTTCTGCGATGAAAAAACGCAGCCGCTTATCGAAGCCTGCTGCGAAGCTTCGCTGTACGCGCTGCACGATTACTTTGAGCCGTTTGGTATAGAGCTTTCGGATCTTGTTTGCGGCAAGCTGAAAAAGGACTACACATGGTCGCCGTTTAAGGACGCGATAGTCAATCTGGATACGACCGACGGCTTCCGCCCCGTGCGGATAAGTGCGGCGGAGCGTTATTGCATAAAGCGCGGAGAACCTGCTTTGGAGATGTTCTGCTTTTCGCCGTCGCGGGGGTTTATCGGTTATCTTTTGAAAAGCGTGGAAGCGGAGCTGCGCGTAAAAACGGGCTTCAAGCGCAAAATAGTACCGAAGCTTCAAATGCTTTCGCGCGACTTTGTAAACCGCGTAAAGATAACGGAAGCGATTTCTCGCCCCGAATTTTTGAAGGTCATTCCCAAGGCTGTGGACGAGTATTGCGCAAAGAACGGTATAAAAGCGCCCGAAAAGCGCAAAAAAACGCTTGAAGAGGACGAGCACATCGTCTATACCGCACCGAAAGTGAAGATTGACGTTTCAAAGCTGGAGGAAATACGCCGAAATTCCGAGGAGATCTCCCGCAAGTTGATAGTCGGCGAGCAGGACGAGATCGAGCCGCCCGAGCCGCTTGATATCCGCGATTTTGCGGAGGACAGTGCTGCCTGTATAGAAGACGACGAGTTTTCGGCGGTCATCGACGAGTGCAAGGAGGAGCTTTCCGCGCAAGAGGACGAGGAGTTCCCCCTAAACACGGGCAACCCCGCGTTCGAGCAGCTGGACGTTGATTGGCAGAAGTTTGCCAACGACCTTACGCCAATACAAATTCAAACTCTTAAGGCGTTGACGGAAGACAATGTGCGGGTGTTTTGCAAGGAGCGCGGTCTGCTGCCCGAAACGGTTTTTGAGGAGATCAACACCGAGGCGCTTTCGGCTTTGGGCGATGTGGTGATCGAGTGCGGCGAGCTTGTGCCCGATTACGCCGAGGATATCATGAGGATAGTAAAATGTTCGGGAATATAATAATAACCCCCGCTTATGGCGGGGGTCAGCTGTATGTTTAAAGAGATATTTTACGGAACGCTGAACAAGTCGTCGATGTCGTAAAAATCCGAAGCGTCGGCTTTTTTCATTATCTCCTCAAACTTGCTTCTGTCAAGCTTGAAATATTCGATAAGGTTCTTGACGTTATCGTATTTGGTGCCGTAAACACAATCAAGATAAGCGTGATAACCTTCAACGTCTAGATAACGCATGATCGCGCCGTGCATAACGAAAAAGTTTTTGGATGGTTCTTCTTCGTTTTCAGCCGGGTAGTAGGACCGATCGTTTTGGTTGAAGTAATTGTAGATCTTTGTATCATCCTCGCAATATATGATCTCGGCGTCCGCCAGAATTTTTTCGCGTTCCTTCAAAACATTGGCGTCTTCGCTGTCCGGCGGGTAACATTTGTTTACGCCTGCAATATAGTCTTCTTTTGAAATATCCATACTTTTTACGTAATCAACTATATCAAACGCGTCAACGCCCCACCCGTGTTCATCGACATACGAGTTGTGTTTTTCATCATCCACCAGACTATAAACGTATGAGGGAATACCGTGAAAGTCCTGAGTGTGTCCGCAATACGTTCCCAAGCCGCTTTCAAGAACGCTTTCCAGCTTGCCGGTCGGCTTGTACTTTGAAGAGTCCGTTTCAACATAATCCGCAAACTTTGTGTTTGCCATATAGTCGCCAAGACGGAAGAATTTAGCTATTCTATCCTCATCACCGGAGTAAATTACATCGGCGTCAAACCACTCAAGGTCGTATTGCTCCACTATGCTTGCAAACAACTCCTTGGGATAGTTGAAATGCTTAACGAAATTCACTATATTGAAATCTGCCGTTCCTCTGTACATTTCACCAAAGCGTTTGTATTCGTCTTGGTCAACCTGATTGCTTAAAACTGTGTCTATAGAGTAATAGACGTTTTCAAGTTCAACCGGGATTATCGGTCTGCTTTCGTTAGTCGGTGACAATGGCTCTGAAACCGCAGACGAGCTGTCGTCGGTTGGTTTGGATTCGGGGGTTGACGGCGCAATATCGGAGGTCGTTGAAGTGTTGTTCACCGAGGAGGTGTTCGCGGGGGCGGGGGCGGGCTGCTGACAGCCGGAAAGGAGAACGCACAAGCAAAGAGCTGCTGCCGTTAAAGAAAGTTTATGTTTCATTAAATTACCTCCTCAATTATCAAGACCGAAAAAATCGGATGTTGGTACTGCCTTATACTTATTATACCCCTTTGCTTTGAGGAAGTCAACCGAAAAATAATAAAAAAAGGTTACAATTTTGTTACAATTTACCAAAAAGTGATACGATATTCTTAAGGAAACTTCGAGTAAAAAACAAGCCGCACGACAGCAAGCCTTAATGACTTGCTGTCGTGCGGTTTAGATAACAAAAATGAAAATTTGCAGTAAATCAAAGTTTCAAACGACGATAAAAAACGATTTCCCGCTTATTATCCGCCGTGCGCCGCAACCTTAGCCGCGTAGCTTGCCGTCATCTTGTGGTAAGGCAGGAAGTCGGTGGGGTTGAGGTAAGTGCCGCCGGCGCTTACTCCGAAGTGGCAGTGAGGACCGTAAGCTCGTCCGGTCATTCCCGAATATGCTATCATATCTCCCGCGGTAACTCGCTGCCCTGCGGAGACAAGAAGCTCGCTGTTGTGATAGTAATAAGTCGTATAGCCGCTGTCGCCCTGAATAACGACATAGTTTCCTCGGTCGTCACCGTTGCCGCCCCATACCGATGAGACAACAACACCGTTTTCCGCTGCGTATATCGGCGTGCCGATAGCAGTAGTGATGTCAACGCCGCGGTGCCCCGAATATCCGCCCATCCACCATACAGGTTCTTCAAGCGTTCCGCCGTCATATCCGCCGACAGGCCACAGCATCTGTCCGACCTCCAATTCCGCGCCGGGAGCGGTGGTGTTGTTGCGCGGCTTTGTGCCGACCGCTATTACCTCGGTGACAGGCTCCTTTGTGACTGTTCTCGAAAGAACTCTTCTGTTGACCTCGTTGCCGTTTATGTAAGAAACGTTTGCCACGACGGCGCGTTCGCCAAGCTCGCCGTCGACGCGTTTCCTCGTGTTGCCCGCATAAATGGTCGCGTCGTCCTCGTATCGGGTCTCAAAATCAAACGTTTCGGTGTAATGCTCCTCGCGCGTTACCATAACCGTCATAAACGGTTCTTCGGTCGATGTTAAAAGCCTGTTTCCCGCAATGAAATCGGTATCCATATCAAAATCGGGATTAAGCTCGGAAAGCTTGTCCGAGGTAAGCCCCGTAGCCTCCAGAACGTCGTCGATATAATCGCCGTCCTCAATGGTATAGTATGTCGCGTTTTTCTTGTTGGAGGTGAATTGCTTGATTATATCGGTTTCTTTCACAAAGCTGTCGGCGAGGTATGTGCCGTGGATGTAGCTTATTTGCTTGTCGAATTTAACGGTCTCGTTTTCCTCGCCTGAGGTGTACTTTGCAAGCAGATCCTTCATTGCCCGGTCAAGCGCGTCGTGAGAATCCAGCGTGCCGTAATACGAATCGCCCAGATACAGCCCGTATCCCTCCTTGACCTCCTTGCCCAGAAGAGCCAGAATTTTATCGGCGACCTGGTATTGGTTCAGCAAAGGACCGTTGCCGATGTTTTCAACCTCGTATAATGCTTCAAAGCTTATTATTTCGGTGGTGCTGCCGGTGTAGTTGATACGTCCTTGAACTATTTTTTCCGCGTCGGTAAACGATTGCTCGTTGTTTATGTATCCTACGAAGTCGCCGTTTACGGTAAGCCTCAGCGCGTAATTTTGGCTATTGGCATAGCTTACTATGTTGAAAAGAAAAACGCAGCAAACGACGGGCAAGCCCCAGTTGACAAGCGTTGCCAGAACGCCGCGCTTGCCGAAAACGGTGCGCCCCGCGACTTTCAGCCAAGCGGTGAAGCCGCCCCAAGCGCCCTTTTCCTGACGTGCCTTAGCTATCTCCGACGTGCCGAGCTTGCGAGCCTTGTGGTATCGCTTGAAAGGCGCGGTGACCACGTTCGCTATTTCGCTTATGAGATTCATAAACGGCTTTTTCAGATGCTCAAGTCCTCTGTAAACAGTCGCCACAAGGTACATAAAGCACAGCCCGATGAATTTCGCCAGCCTGATGATAACGCTCGTGAAATATTCTCCCAGATCCGAAAGCGCCGAGTAAATGTCGAATTTCTTCTTTTGAACGTTTTCCTTATTTTCAGACTTTTCTTCGGTAAAAGTCATTTTTTCAACTCCCTAAATATGTTGTATGTCATATCGATTTTCAATAGTAAGAGTACAAATTTTATCTTTCCCCCGTGAAGCGAGGGAGAAATAATGCGTCTGCTTCTAATGTTTATCCTGTTAAAAGATCAAACACTTTTATTATTATAGCATATTTGTAACCAAATTGCAACCTTTTTGTAACTTTTTGTAATATTTTCCGCAAATTTCGTCAACTTATCACAAATAATCACTCGTCGAACGGCTTTTCGATGAACTTTATTTTGTTCACCTCGGATACCTCCAGTGTGATATCCACGTCCGACGCTTTTCCCTCGGCATCGGTAAGCGACGCCTTTTCGGTGAATCTCGTTATCAGTCCGTCTGCATTAAGAGAGTATACACAGGTAAGCGCGGAGAACTCCGACACGTTTTCAAGATCCTTTACCGAGCTTTTGTTGAGCTTTTCGCAGTCGTAAACGTAGGTTATTGTTTTGCCGCCGTTCTGCTCCTCGATACTCGCCTCGCTCACCGAGCCGGTGTTCAGGAAGAACACGCTGCCGCGCGCGTACGGGTAGCGGTATTCGCGGTTGTAGATGTTGTGGATATAGCTTTCGTCGTCGGGGGTGATAGCAGTCCATTTGCCATCGGTCTTGTAGTAGAATCGCTTGCCGTCGCTGTATGCGTGGTCTCCGCTTTGCGGGCTGATGTATTCAAATATCATTTCGTTGTCGCCGTTGATGTAAAAGCTGAAATTCATCAGTTTTTCTCCGTTTGAGTTGTCCGTCATCGTAAGCTGCGCGGAATCCAGCTTTTCGTAGAGCTGTCTCGCTTCCTTTATGTCGTCCGCGCCGTCCGGCACCGCTTTCATTTTTACGAACGCCAATACCGCAAGCGCGGCGGCGGCGATCGCGAATGCGGCAACGCCTATGATCGTTTTTTTCATAATTCTTCCTCAAAGATCATAAATAAGGGAACATCGAAAAAAGCTGTTCGGTGATTTCCCAAAAAATAAGGGGTGAAACGTTTCATTCCACCCCTTGATCGTTGTTTGATACTAATTTATCATCAACATACTGACTTTATTTTACGATATTTATTAAGTTGGCTTGTGAAATTTGTCTACACTTTGATGGTAAATTAGTATGATAACGTCCTTTCCGAAAAGCCCTCTGCGAATAATGAGCAGCGTTATCGGAAATTTATGCGAAATTACTCTGCAAATTCGCTTTCAACAAGCTTAACCAAGCCGTCGACAGCAAGCTGCTCGTCGGAACCGTCTGCGATTATACGAATCTGTGCGCCGCCTACGATACCGAGGGAGAGTATGCCCAAAAGAGACTTAGCGTTCACTCTGCGCTCTTCCTTCTCCACCCAAATGGAAGACTTATACTCGTTAGCCTTCTGAATGAAGAATGTAGCAGGTCTGGCGTGTAAACCAACCTGATTTTTAACTTCAATGTCTTTCATGCACATATACAACAACCTCCATACGTTTGTGTTCAGTGAGACCTTTCTTTGGAAACGTTAAGACGCCACCTGACTGCGTTCATAAGCCTCCGGTTCTCTGTCTGTGTAATAATTGATCTAAGCCTAAAACCATGGTTTTAAGAGAAGTCGGTGAAACCCGAGTTTCCGCTGTTATATCTATATAATGTAATCGGCGCTTTTTCCTTCATCTCTTGTTTACAGTATATCCGAAAAAAACATTTAAGTCAACAGAGATTTGAAAAAATTCCAAGTTCGGAACACATTTTCAGTTTTTTGCCGTATTTTTAACTAATCATTACCTCTTCAATTGTTTATCTTGCACAAAAAGTTTTCAACATTCTAATCAACATAAACATTTATTTTCAACAATTGCGGCTTTTTGGCGCTTTAAAAGGCGATTTTATGAGGATCATATGAAAACGCCCTGAGTGAGTTACATTGCAAAGCACTCCGTTTTGTGATTTTGTTTTGTGAAAAATACACAAAGCCGCCGAGTTCTTTGCGACTATATGTTGTGTTACGCTTTGCGCCGACCCATAAATGCCGCCAGCGAATTTTTTGAGGGTAGATCGCAAAAAAACGATTAAGCTGCCAATATCTTCCAATAATACACCCAAAGGAGCTTTCAGTAATACAATATAGGAGGAGAGCATGAAGAATTTACTTACGGTCATAATGTTGAGTGTCGGGATACTGGCGTTTGCGGCGTTCGGAGCGTTTCGTACGTTTTCGGCAAGCTGTGAGGAGGTAAGCCGAGAGGTGCTGCGGCTGCATATCCCGGCAAACTCGGACAGCACCGAGGATCAGGAGATAAAGCTGCGCCTGCGGGACGTTCTGCTGGAAAAATACGGCAACGAGCTTTCTGGGAGCGGCGGTCTTGATGAGGCGGAGGCTCGCGCACGGGAGCTGCTGCCCGATATAGAACAGACAGCGAACGAGTTCCTTAAAGAGAACGGTTTCGATTACAAGGCAAAAGCGGAGATCGTCGAAATGCGGTTTACCACGCGTGAGTACGAGCGCCTGATACTGCCCGCGGGGAACTACAAGGCGCTGCGCGTGACGCTGGGCAGCGGCGAGGGTCACAACTGGTGGTGCGTGATATTCCCGCAGCTGTGTCTGCCCGCGGTGTCCGAGCCGCAGAGCAGTGAGGATGACGGCGCGGAGGAGGTGCTTGAGACATTCGGAAAGCCGCAGAAAGTCACGGTGAAGTTTGCGATCTTTGAGTGGCTGCAAGGCTTGTTTTCGTGATAGCCGCATCGCGTTTGCGTTTTTACCCGCTTGTTTGATGAAAAAAGCGTATCGCAAATGATCATTCAAAAATATTTGTTGTTAAAATGCACAAATATAGTGTACAAAAATGAATGAAACTGACGAATTTTTTTAAATAACGAAAAAAGCCCTTTTCATATTGAAGATTTTGTGCTAAAATATAATCAGAGTATATTTGATTATTATTCGGCAAAAATGGTTCGTTTTTGTCGGCGGGCGTTGATAATATCACGCCGGGGGGGGGAATATTATGTCAAAGATCATTGCTGTAACAGCGGGTAAAGGCGGTACGGGAAAATCCACGACATCTGCCAATGTTGCTACGGGGCTTGCTACGCTCGGACACAAGACATTGTTGGTAGAGTTGGACTTCGGTCTGCGCTGCCTTGATATCATGCTTGGTATAAAGGATAAGGTAAAGCACGATATAGGCGAGTATCTGGAGGGGAAGATCGATATTCTGACTGCAACAACCAAGGTCGACAGAGTTACAAATCTGTCGCTGGTGTGCGCGACAAGAAACCCGTTCATTGAGATCAATCCCGAGAAGATCATGGGCGTGTGCGAGGAAATGCGCGAACACTTTGAATACATAATCATCGATACCGCGGGTATCGGAAGTTCTGTATTCAGCGTTATCAAGTCGGCGGATCTTATTCTTATGGTAACTACTCCGGATGCCGTGTGCGTTCGCGACGGTCAGATGCTGTCGGACTTCCTGTATGTGAAGAACTGTATCAATCAAAGATTGGTAATAAACAAGGTCAGCCCTAACTTTAAGGGTGAGGATATCCTATACGATCTGGATGTCGTTATGGATACGGTTGGTATACCGCTTATCGGCGTTGTTCCCGAGGACGTAAACATCAAGATATGCGGCTCTAAGGGTCTTGCTTTGCCCGAGACCTGCGGCGGCTATAAGGCGTATTCGTCGATAGCGAAACGCATTGACGGGCAGGATGTGCCCTTGTCGATAAAGATTGATTGATCGCGGTAGACGATACAAAACGAGGAGGTTATTTTGTAATGAACATTGCTCTTATCGCCCATGACTCAAAAAAGGAGCTTATGGTTCAGTTTTGCATCGCTTATTGCGGCATTCTAAGCAGATATAATATATGCGCTACCGGCACGACCGGAAAACTGGTTTCCGAGGCTACGGGGCTTCATATCCAGCGGTTTATGAGCGGCTCTCAGGGCGGCGACCAGCAGCTTGCGTCCAGCATAAGCTGCAACGAGATAGACCTGCTTCTGTTTTTCCGCGACCCGCTGAACGCCAAGTCGCACGAACCCAACGATATCAATATTCTGCGCTTGTGCGACGTGCATAACATACCCGTTGCCACCAACATCGCCACCGCCGAAGCGCTTATCCATGCGCTTGAGCGCGGCGACCTTGATTGGCGCGAGTATATGCGGTGATCATACGATTGTTTTTTGGAGTGCGTCTTTTGGGGCGCACTTTTGTTTTTAACGCATGAATGGTGATTTTTCCAAATCGCTTGATTGAAAGGAGCAGATATGTTTCCGTATAAATTGATAGTTTCGGACCTTGACGGTACGCTGTTGAATTCCGGGAAGAAGATATCCGAGAGAAATATTGCCGCGTTTAAAAAAGCGCGTGAGTGCGGCGCTCTTATCGCGTTTTCGACGGCGCGTTCGGCGGGCGCGATGAGGGAATACATAGCCGCCGTGCAGCCCGATATACTGATATCGAACGGCGGGGCGCTTGTCGAAAAAGACGGCGAAACGCTGTTCAGCCGTCAGCTTTCCGCGGAGAGCGTGCGGCATATCATCAAAAGGTGCTTTGAGCTGTCCGAGGGGAAGTGCGAGATTACTATCGAAACAGACTATGGCTATTTCTGGAATTATAAGCCCGACTGTGATTTCTCGAGGTATGAAACTCCCGAAAACGTGCAGTACAGCGATCTGTCGGATTTTAAATACTCCGCCTACAAGGTGACAGCCGAGGTGGAGCGTGAGGAGGACGCGCGGAAAATAGCCGCCGAGCTGCCCGATTGCGGAACACTCTCGTTTCGCGGCGAGATCTGGCGGCGGTTCGCGCATACCGAAGCTACTAAGCGGAATGCTCTGGAGCATATCTGCGGCTGTTTGGATATCGAGCCCAAGGAAATTCTGGCGTTTGGCGATGATTATAATGATCTTGAAATGCTGGAATACTGCACGGGCGCGGCAATGGGGAACGCTTTGGATGAGATAAAGGCGGCGGCGCGGTTTGTGACGGATACAAACGACAACGACGGCGTGGCGGCGTTTTTGGAGAATTTATTTGACCGGGGGTGAGCGCGGGTTGCTCGTAACTTATGACGGAATAGTGGTAGGGCGGCGCGAGATAGGCGAGAATAGCTGCTTTATCGATATACTCACCGATGAGCAGGGGATAGTCGAGGCGACCGCTCACGGCGCGAAAAAGATAAACAGCAATTTGCTGTCGAGCGCGGCGCTGTTTTCGTACTCGACATTTTGCCTGAATAAAAATAAAATGCGCTACACCGTAAATTCCGCAAAGCCGAAGTTCGGGTTTCACGAGATTGGCACGGACATCGAAAAACTAGCGCTTGCGTCGTATTTCGCGCAGGCGGTGAAGTTCTGCACCTCGTCTGAGCAAAATCAGCTTGAAAGCAGCCGCGACAGTCTTGTAAGGTTCTTCGCGGTGGCGCTCTATGAAACGCTCCACGCGGGAGAAACGCGGACGCTTGCCGCGGTAAAGGCGGCATTCGAGCTGCGGTACAGCGTTATGCTGGGGTTCTCGCCGAATCTGGTGGCGTGTCACAACTGCGGACATTACGACTGCGAACGCGGAATGTACTTCCTCCCGCGAAAAGCGAAGCTGGTCTGCGCGGATTGCCTTAATCCCGAATTCGAGGGAGAGCGCGTTTTGCTGCTGTCCGAAACGCTGTTCGCTATGCGGAATATTGTGTTTTCTCCGCTTGAAAAGTGCTTTAAGTTCTCCGTTGGAGAGCGGGCGGAACAGCAGCTTTCGCAGATCGCCGAGGACTATTTTCTTTACAGAACAGAGCGCACATTTACCGCTCTTGAATACTACAAAAAACTGTGAGGTGTTTTGAATGAAAAACATACCCGATCCAAACCTGAAATTCCCGATGCCGGGAAACGAAAATATGACCTATATAAAGCCGACCGTCCAAAACCCGAACATCATAGCGGGGGAGTTCTCGTATTACAGCGGCAGCGACTTTGAGAGCCGCGTAACGCATTTTTACGACTTCTGCGGCGACAGGCTGATAATAGGCAAATTCTGCCAGATAGCGGCGGGGGTTGAATTTGTAATGAACGGTGCAAATCACCGAATGAACACGGTAACGACATTCCCGTTCAACATATTTCCCGATTGGGAAGAACCCGCGCCGCCTATGTCCGAGCTGCCGTTCAAGGGCGACACCGTTGTGGGAAACGACGTGTGGATAGGTCAGAACGCCACGATACTCCCCGGCGTTCATATCGGCGACGGCGCGATTATCGGCTTGAACAGCGTTGTCGCAAGCGACGTCGAGCCGTACACGATAGTCGCGGGAAACCCCGCGCGGCTCATTCGGCGGCGCTTTGACGAGGAGCTCACCGAGCTGCTTTTAAAGCTGCGCTGGTGGGATAAGCCGATTGCCGAGATAAAGGAGCTTATGCCGCTGCTCACCGACAGCGACCTTTCCCGCGTTAAGTGTGAATTAAGGAGAATTATCAATGGATAAGCTCGCAACAATTTTTAAGAACAGAAAAGTCATATTTTCAAAGCTTGCGGATTTTGGCTTTGTAAAGAGCAAAACGCTCTATAAGTATACGAAAACGCTGACGGACAGCGGCTTTGAGATGACCGTCACGATAGACAAGAGAGGGAAAATTTCTGCTAAAGTTGTTGAACCCGAAGTCGGCGAGTACACTCTGCACCTGACAAACAGCTCGGGCAGCTTTGTGGGGCAAGTCCGCGCGGAGTATGAGCAGACCCTTACCGAAATAGCCGAGAGCTGCTTTGAGCCGGACGTGTTCAAGGCGGAGCAGACAAAGCGGCTTACGGAGTACGTTCGTGAAAAGTACGGGCGCGAGCTTGAGTTTCTGTGGGATAAGTTCGAGGGTAATGCCGTATGGCGGCGCGGCGACACAAACAAGTGGTTCGCGGCGGTGCTGACGGTATCGCGGCGCAAGCTGGGCTTGAACTCAGACGAGATCGTCGAGATAATAGACCTGCGTCTGCCGCCCGAGGAAATGGCGGGGCTGGTTGACGGCAAGCGGTATTTCGGCGGCTGGCACATGAACAAAAAGCATTGGTACACGATAATACTTGACGGCTCGGTGGAGCTTGAGGAGCTGTGCCGCCGTATAGACGCAAGCTATGCTCTTGCGGTGAAATAGGAGGGCATATGAAGCTGACGCTGAACAACAGCGACACTATCTGCGTTAAAGACGGCAGGGTATCGGTCGTTTTCGAGAATAAGGAGTACTCTTTCGCAAAGGAAGAGATAGAAGCGGCAATGATCATCACTACGGACAAAGGTCCGTTTTACGATGATATGTGCCTTGCTCTCCGTATAGACAACGAAACGGCGGTGTTCGTTATGTCGGAGCACCCGCAGTACGGCGGTTTTCTGTTCGACGAGCTGAAAACGCTTGTCGAGGTCGATTACGGCAAGGTGATAGAGGCTTCTTCCTGCACTGAGAACAACATATTCCTTTTGTATAAAAGGAGCGGCGGATAATACAGATGACAAAAAAGAGGTAACCTATGAATAAATACTACAAGAAACTTGAACTTGACAAAATACTTGAATTACTCGCGGAGCAGACGGCAAGCGACGGCTGCCGCGAAGCCGCGCTTAAGCTCTCGCCGAAAACGGACTTTGAAACGATAACACGCGAGCTGCAAAAAACCGACGACGCGTTTACGCTGTCGGCGAAGTTCGGCACGCCCGCGTTTCGGAAGATAAAGGACGTTTCGGGGAGCTTAAAACGCGCGAAAACAGGCTCTATGCTGTCGTTTCGGGAGCTGCTCGACACGGCGGCGGTGCTGCGCGAAACGGCGGCGCTTTGCGATTGGTACTCGCAGTGCGAGAATATGGAAAATTCGCTTGCGGAGTACTTCAGGGGATTAGTCCCCGTGAAACCGCTCGAAAAGCGCATTTCCGAGAGCATTATCTCCGAGGATGAAATGGCGGACGCGGCAAGCTCGGAGCTTGCTTCAATTCGCCGCAGAATAGCGCGTCAGGGGCAGAATATCCGCGACAAGCTCGATAATATGATAAAAAGCAAGACCACGCGGTCGTATCTTCAAGACGCTATCGTAACTATGCGCGACGGTCGTTATGTCGTGCCCGTGCGCAGCGAGCATAAGAGCGACGTTCCGGGCTTGGTTCACGACACCTCGGCGACGGGGCAGACGTTCTTTATCGAGCCTATGGAGGTCGTTGAGGCGAACAACGAGATACGCGTGCTTAAATCGCGCGAACAGGCGGAGATCGAGCGGATAACGCGGGAGCTGTCGGCACAGGTAGGAGAAAACGCGGAGGCTATAGCGGAGAACTTCAAGCTCTCGCAGATATTGGAGCTGTACTTCGCGAAAGCAAATCTCGGCGCAAAAATGAAAGCGGTTTCCGCAAAAGTTGTAAACGAGCCTAAGGTGATACTCAATAACGCGCGTCACCCCTTGCTCGACCGTGATCTTGCCGTGCCGATCTCCGTTGAGATCGGCGACAAGTACGACTGTCTTATCATCACGGGGCCAAACACGGGCGGCAAGACCGTTGCAATAAAGACGGTGGGTCTGCTTACTTTAATGACGCAGTGCGGCTTGATGATACCCGCGCAGGACAGCTCGGTGATCGGCTGCTTTGAGCGCGTTTATGTTGACATCGGCGACGAGCAGTCTATCGAGCAGAGCCTTTCCACGTTCTCCTCGCACATGACGAACGTGATAAAGATAATCGACGCGGCGGACGAGAACTCGCTTGTGCTGATAGACGAGCTTGGCAGCGGCACAGACCCCGTAGAGGGCGCGGCTCTTGCTGTGTCGATACTTACGCAGTTAAAGAGCTACCGCGCGAAAGTCCTCGCGACCACTCACTATCAGGAGGTGAAGATGTTCGCTCTCGAAACAGAGGGCGTGGAGAACGCCTCATGCGAGTTCGATGTTGAAACGCTAAAGCCCACATACCGCCTGATAGTGGGAGTTCCCGGCAAGTCCAACGCTTTTGCAATAACGAAAAAGCTCGGTATGGACGATTACGTCATCAAGCGCGCCGAGGAACTCGTCAGCACCGAAAACCGACGTTTCGAGCAGGTCATAGATCAGCTCGAACAGTCGCGCAAGGAGCTGGAGGAGCTTAAAGAGAGCGTGGCGCGCTCGGAGCGCAACGCAAGGCTCACTGAGGACGAGCTGAAAGCAAAGCTCACCGAGCTTGAGGCTCAAAAGGAAAAAGAGCTTGAAAACGCGCGGCAAAGAGCGATGTCGATAATTGAGCAGACGAGGGCGCAGTCCAATCTGCTTTTAAACGAGTTGGAGGAGCTAAAGAAAGCCAAGGATAAGGAAGAACTGCGAAAGGGGCTTGCGGACGCAAAGTCTAAGGTTGGCAATCGCCTTAACAAAATGCAGGACGACGCGAACCCCGTCATAGAGCGCAAAGCCGAGAAATACGTGCCGCCGCGTCCGTTCAAACAGGGCGATACCGTAAAGCTTGCTGATACGGGTCGCGAGGGCAGGCTGCTCACGCTGCCGAACGTCAAGGGAGAGTGTCGTGTGCAAGTCGGGTCTATGACGGTGAAAACGAACTCGGGCAATCTGCGGTTGGTCGAGAAAGCCCCGCAGAAAAAGCAGCAAAGCTCCGCGGGGAGGATAAAGAAGTCGCTTACCTCAAACGCTTCTCGGCGCGGCGGCATGGAGCTGGATATACGCGGCTGTGAGGGCTATGAGGGCGTTATGCAAATGGAGATGTTTCTTGACGGCGCGATACTGTCGGGACTTAATCAGGTGATGATAATCCACGGCAAGGGCACGGGGGCGCTC
>DKXD01000011.1:0-267 GCA_002492075.1 Ruminococcaceae bacterium UBA7135 | reverse complement strand
CACGGCAAGGGCACGGGGGCGCTCCGTGAAGCCGTTCACGCGGCGCTCAAACGCAATCCGCGCGTAAAGAGCTTTCGCTTGGGGGCATACGGCGAGGGAGAAGCGGGCGTTACCGTCGTGGAGCTGCAATAACGGCGCAATAAAGCTTTGTTACCCCGCCCGCAACGGAAAAGACCACTTGAAACTATCCAATGTCGCGATCACGGGAGAGCTCGCGTCCCGTCCGCGTCGGGGTAGGTAAATTGTAACGGTTATCCCCCGCCTGCG
>DKXD01000128.1 GCA_002492075.1 Ruminococcaceae bacterium UBA7135 | reverse complement strand
TAATTAAAGTCAATAGGGAATAAACGCCGAAAATTTGCATTAAACCAATTTTCAATAGAAATAGTACAAGTTTTATTTTCTCTCCCATGCGAAGCGAGGAAAAATAATATGTCTACTTTTAATGAGAAATTAGTATTTGTAAATATTAAAATCAGCTGTTTTGGGAGTGTAATATGAAAAAATCAATAGCCGCGGCTGTGCTGCTTGCCGTTTCGCTGCTTACCGCGTGCAGCGGTTCTACAGAACCTGTAAACGCTTCGGTTTCCGAGCCTGTGTCGTCAAGCTCGGAGGCGAGCTCTGTTGATAGTATAGTCAGCGGCACGAGCACACAAACCGTCACATCATCGATGCAAACATCGTCAAGCGCCGCGAACTCACCGTCTGAATCCGTTTCCGAGATTGCGTTGTCATACAAGGCATGCGCTTTATATTGTGTTGATGATAATGAGTTGATAGTTGGTGAGAATATCGACGATAAAATAGCTCCCGCAAGCCTTACAAAGCTGATGACTGCGTCCGTGGCGCTGCGATATTTTAAGGCGGATGATGTGATAACGGTTGGTTCGGAGCTTTCAATGGTGCAGCCCGATTCAAGTCTCGCTATGATAGCTCCGGGACAAAAGCTCAAAATGTATGATCTGCTTACGGGCTTACTGCTGCCGTCCGGAAATGACGCGGCGTATACGATCGCTGTTTCTACAGCCAGAAAAGCGAGCGGCAGAGAAAATATGACGGATAAGCACGCTGTTGAATACTTCTGCGATTTGATGAACGACCTCGCGCGTGAGCTTGGAATGGACGGCACTCATTTTGCCGATCCCGATGGCTGGGACGATGACGCGCATTATACTACGGTTTCCGATCTTGTAAAGCTCGCGAAATATGCGCTTACGGTCCCGGAAATACGCGAGATAGTGGCTATACCCGAGAAAACGGTGACCTTTGAGACGGGAGAGATTGCGAATTGGATGAACGGCAACGTTTTTCTCCATCCCGAGTGGGAGGAGTATTACCGCAGTGAAGTAATAGGAATGAAAACGGGATCGACGGATAATGCCGGTTATTGCCTTATTACGGCGTTCGTAAAAAACAAAAAAACATACATTACCGTGGTGGCGGGCAGCGAGACGTGGGAGGATCGCAATGACAAAACGCTTCAGCTTATCGACAGCGTGATAGGCTGACGTTGTAAATATTATCGAGTGTTTCTTTGTGAAGCACTCGTTTTTTTTGCAAAACCCCTTGAAAAAAAGGCAAAAATAGGATATAATATAATATGTGCATTATAAAGTGACAACATGCGGAAAACGTTGCGGAAAAAATACAAGCATAACGTTTGCCATTCCCGCGCGTTCAGCCGTACACTATCAACCGCAAAAGAAAGGATACGATAATATGGCGATAGAACTGAAAACCATAGAGCACCTTTGCGAGCTTTCCAAGCTTGACTACGATGAGGACGGAATGAAGAAGGTAATGGGTGAGATGAGCGACATCATAGACCTTATGGACGAGATAAAGTCCTTCGACCTCATATATGACGATACCAAGGACGGTAATGAAATAGCTTTTAAAGATACGCGCGAGGACGTTGCCGAGGAGTCGTTCCCGACAGAAAAGCTGCTTTCCAACGCCGAAAACACGGACAACTGTTATGTTGTACCTAAGGTCGTAGAGTAAGGAGGTGCCGATATGGATATAAAAAAAGCCAAGATACGCGATCTGCGCAAATCTCTTGACAATAAGGAAATAAGCGCGGCGGAGCTTTGCGGGGAGTATTTTAAAAGAATTGAGGAAGTAGACAGCAAGCTGCTTTCGTACATTACCGTTACAAAGGAAAAGGCACTTAAAGACGCGGAGAACGCTCAAAAGATTATCGATGCGGGCAGGGCGGAGGCTTTGACGGGAATACCGCTTGCTATTAAAGACAACATCTGCATTGACGGCGTTCGCACAACGTGCGCCAGCCATATGTTGGAAAATTTTGTGCCGCCGTATAACGCGACGGTTATCGAAAAGCTGAACGAACAGGGCTATGTGCTTTTGGGCAGAGCGTCTATGGATGAGTTCGCCATGGGCGGCTCGACACAGACTTCCGCTTTTGCAAAAACAAAGAACCCCTATGATCTCGAAAGAGTTCCGGGCGGTTCTTCGGGCGGTTCGGCGGCTGCTGTGGCAGCGTCTCTCGCTCCCGCGGCTTTGGGCAGCGATACGGGCGGTTCCATCCGCCAGCCCAGCTCTTTCTGCGGAGTTACCGGTATCAAGCCTACTTACGGACGCGTTTCACGCTACGGGCTTGTTGCGTTCGCAAGCTCGCTTGACCAGATAGGTCCGATATGCAATGACGCGCGGGACTGTGCAATAATACTGAACGCTATCTGCGGACATGACCGTCACGACGCGACCTCCGCGCGCGTAGATACTCCCGATTTTACGGAGAAGATAGGTCAGCCTATAAATGGATTGAAAATTGCTCTGCCTAAGGAGTTTTATGCCGAGGGTATTGATGATACTGTGAGAAAATGCGTTCTTGACGCGGCAAAGGAGCTTGAAAAGCGCGGTGCGACACTTGTTGAGTGCTCGATGCCGAGCCTAAAATACGCTATCCCCGCGTACTATCTTATTGCCTGTGCGGAGGCGGCATCCAATCTTTCGCGCTTCGACGGCATTAAGTATGGTTATCGCGGAGAGGGAAGAACATTTGAAGAGCTTATCCGTGACAGCCGCAGCAAAGGCTTCGGCGAGGAGGTAAAGCGCCGTATTCTGTTGGGAAACTATGCTCTTTCAAGCGGATATTATGACGCTTACTATAAGAAAGCGTTGGCGCTTAAGCAGGAAATTATCCGTCAGTATGATAAAATATTCGAACAGGCGGACGTTATTTTAACGCCGACCGCGCCTACTCCCGCTTACAAGATCGGCGAACAGGACAACGACCCCGTTAAGATGTATCAAGCGGATATTTGCACGGTTACGGTGAACATCGCGAAGCTTCCCGCAATATCGACGACCTGCGGCTATACTGCCGATAAAGGACTTCCCATAGGAATGTCGATAATCGGAAAGCGTTTTGACGAGCAAACTATTTTGCAAGTCGCCGATGAATGGGAATACGGCTTTGTGCCGCTTGATGTTGAGCTTTAAGGGGGTGTCGAAGTGAGTGCTTATTTTCCCACAATGGGTCTTGAAATACACGCGGAACTGCTGACTAAATCGAAAGTGTTCTGCACCTGTTCCGCGGAATTCGGCGGAACTCCGAATTCGCGCTGCTGCCCTGTTTGCAGCGGACTTCCCGGAACTCTGCCCGTGCTCAACCAAAAGGCGGTTGAGTACATTATAAAAGCGGGCTATGTGATGAACTGTGACATCTCGCGCTTTACGAAATGGGACAGAAAGAACTATTTCTACCCCGATCTGCCTAAAGCATATCAGATATCGCAAATGCCGCGTCCCGTTTGTCTCAGCGGTAAGGTAAACATTAAAGTAAACGGCGAGGATAAGGTTATCCGTATTAACCGTATCCACCTTGAAGAGGACGCGGGCAAGCTTGTCCACGATGACGCGCGTCACCTTTCTTATGCGGATTACAACCGCTGCGGCGTTCCGCTTATAGAGATAGTAACCGAACCGGATTTCCATTCCGCCGACGAAGTTATAGCGTTCATTGAAAAAATAAAGCTTTTACTGCAATACGCGGGCATTTGCGACTGCAAAATGGAGCAAGGTTCGATACGCTGCGACGTAAACATTTCAATAGCGCCGAAAGGCTCGACCGAGCTTGGCACACGCACCGAGCTTAAAAACCTCAACTCGCTTAAAGCGATTGCCAAAGCGATCGAAGTTGAAATAGACCGTCAAGAGGAGCTTCTTGAAAGCGGAGAGCGTGTTATTCAGCAGACGCGCCGCTTTAACGAGCAGCTCGGTGAAACCACCGCAATGCGCTCCAAGGAGGACGCGCACGATTACCGCTATTTCCCCGACCCCGACATTCCTCCGATAATCTTCACGGAAGAGGAGCTTGAATCTATCAAGAACTCTATCCCCGAACTTCCCGAACAGCGCGTTGAACGCTACGTCAACGAATACGGACTGAAAAAAGCGGACGCGGATATTATAGTCGGCGATAAGAAGATATGCGATTTCTTTGATGAGGCACTTGCTGTATACAACAATCCGAAAGCCGTTGCGAATTATATTTTGGGCGAGCTTATGAACCGTATAAACCGCGGCGAAGCGGATATGGAAAATCTGAAATTCGGCGGCGCGGATCTCGCGAAGCTTGTCGAGTTTATGCAGACCGACAAAATATCGCAGGCGAACGCCAAGGCAATTCTTCGCGAGATGATTGAAAACGGTGGCTCCGCAAAGGACATCGCCGACCGCGACGACCTTTGGATAAAAGAGGACAACGATCTGCTGGCGAAAGTGGTTGACGAGATCATAGCGAACAACCCAAAGCCTGTGGAGCAATACAAAAACGGCGATCAGAAGGTGTTCGGGTTCTTTATGGGACAGGCGAACAAGGCTCTTAAGGGCGCGGCAAGCCCCAAGGCGATACAAGAATATATCCGTAAGAAATTGAGTGAATAATTATGAGTTTTTATCAAAGACATCCATTTCTTTTCTGGCAGCTTATCGGCTGGGGAATTTTGCTTGCGGACGCGGCGTTTATTGTGTGCGCAGCCATGAGTGATTGGGGCGAGTGGCAGTATCCCGTGATGGTGTTTACGTTTATCGCGGGGCTGTTCGCGGTGGCGGCTTCGCCGTTTATCGTGCGTTTTACAAGAAAAAGAGACGTTCCGCAAAACGATTCCGCTTATACCGAGAATATCATACGCTCTAAAATTTCCGCGATAAATCTCGCGCGGAAAAAAGGACACGAAGCTTTGGCGGCGTTTCTCACGTTTTTTTCAATAATTTTCTTTATTTTCGCGGCGTTTTTACTGGGTGAATACGTTCACTTGGCGTTCGGCTTCGCCGCGATGGTTATGGCGGTAACGTCCCCGTTTATTATTGTGGGAACATATTACACGAGTATGACAAGGAGGTTCTTTGCTGTCAAAAACGGCGAAAAGCTTGTCGACATTTACCATGCCGAGGATATCAAGGCGCTTTACGACGCGAACCCGAGGGTTATCGTAGGAGTTGGCGACCTGCCGCCCGTTCTGCTGAACTTTTTTTACAATTGGCTGAGTTACTACCTCAAAAGCGAGCGCCTTACGCTCTATCGCGTTACCGCGCCCGAGCTTTGCCGTGACTTTACTCCTGCGGATTTTCTCAACTACGGAGACGTTTTGATCTGTATTCCCGAGGAGCAGCTTGATCTTACAAAGGAAAAAGCCGCGCTTTTTAAGCGGGAGTGCGACATTATGGGAGCGTTTCCGTTTAGCTTTTTTGTGGCAGTCAACATTTCAAAAGAGACGTTATAATATCCGTTGGGTCAAGCGTTATTTATGCGAACACTCCCGCCGTAATCAGGAGTGTTCGTCGTTAGATTGGTGCTTTTTGGGGCGTGTTCAACGATATATACCACATGGTTGTGGGCTTTTGTGCATTATGTAAACGTTTTCGCAAAAAGCTATTGACATAAATGACATATTGTGGTAAAATAGTTATAAACAGAGAATAGTCTCTGTTTAATATACTATATCATAAATTTTAGGTGGTAATTT
>DKXD01000062.1 GCA_002492075.1 Ruminococcaceae bacterium UBA7135 | reverse complement strand
CACAGTCAAGCGGTTCCGAAGAAAACAGTACGAGCGATTTGGAAAGCACTGTGCCGAGTGATCCCGAAAACTCCGATATAGACTACTCAAAGCTTTCGGAGGAGGAAATATATGAGCTTATGGTCAGCCGTTCCTTGATGACGACAGGCGATATGACGCGTATGGCGAATGTCCTGAAAAAAGCGGAAAACGGCGAGGAAATAACCGTTTCGTATATCGGCGGTTCGATAACGGAGGGACTTACGGTAGCGCCTTCGGAGCCCGAGCTGTGCTGGGCATACCTTTCGTATAAATGGCTGTGTGAAAAATACCCGAACGCTAAGATAAACTACGTCAACGCGGGTCTTTCGGGAACTCCGTCGATATTGGGCAATGTTCGCCTTGAACGCGATGTATTGGCGCATAAGCCCGATATATGCTTTGTGGAATTCGCGGTCAACGACGGAATGGAGACAAGCTACAAAAACGCTTACGAAAGTTTGGTGCGCACTTTGCTTGCGCAGGATAATAATATTGCGGTAGTGCTGCTGTTTACGGTTATAGAGAGCGGTCACACCTGCCAGCCGCATATGTCTCAGATCGGTAATAATTACAAACTTCCTATGATAAGCGAGCCGGACTCGCTCGGCGTTGAGTTTGCGGAGGGCAGAATGACATGGCAGGATTATTCCGACGACCAGAGCCATCCCAATCAGCGCGGTCACGAGATAGTGCGCGATTTCGTTGCTCATTACTACGAAACGGTCATCGAAACGCTCAATGACAACACCGGCGATGTGGACAAAATGCTTCCTGATCCCGTTTTCAGCGACAGATACACCGATATGCATTTTATTGACAGCGAAACTCTCAAGCCTGAGCTTGTCAATTTCGCGGAGCACGACACACATACCGCGTTCCATAACGGCTGGATGTACTTGGGCGATCAGGAGTCGTCGATGAAATTTACGCTCAATTGCAAGTCTCTCCAGCTTATCTACAAGGCGAACAAGTCTGTGGCTTACGCAAGCGCAGACGTCTATGTTGACGGCAAGCTTGCCGCGACGGTCAACTCCCGCCAATCCGACGGCTGGGACAATCCCGTTACGGAGCTTGTTATAGACAACGACGAGGCTGCCGAGCATACTGTCGAAATTAAAGTAGCGGGCGGTAAGAAGCATTACTTTGCCGTTCTGGGCTTCGGTTACTGTGATTGAGCGCGAAGCGGGGGAGAAAACAGCCCCTGTATAATAAATAATTTGCGCGGAGGTGCTTAAATGTTCGGCTTGTTCAAAAAGGCAAACGGCAAAAGCGAGGAAGAAAAGCGCGCCGAAGCGTTGGAGTACACGAAAAAGGTTCAGTTCGACCCCGTGCCGCTCGACAGGGTGGAGACGGAGCTTTCCGACGATCTGCGGGCGGTTTTGAATTACACTCCCGTGAACTACTACGCCACCAAAGACAGCTATCTTCTGTGCATTTTCTATTACAACGAGGATTACACCGAGATCTATATGCGGTTTGAATACCGCACTAACGATCTTCCCAAGGGGAAAACGCGGCTCTATTCGCTTGACAAGGAGCTTATGCGGGATATTCTCCGCAAATTCGGGCAGAGTATCTGAATACCGCGAAATGCGCGGGAATTTCCAATATTTGCCTAAATCACATTTTAGCTAAAAAAGAGAAGTAAGCAACAAAACGTGAAATTTTCACAAAATAGTCACGAAATCTTCTTGACTTAAACACAATGCTGTGCTAAAATAAACTCATCGCAAGAAGTCCTTGCGACTTGAATCGATAACCTTTCTTTTCATATAATTACCAACCAAACCAGCACTAATGCCCTGTGGGAGACCGCAGGGCATTAGTGTTTTTCCCACAAAATATACAGCGCCCCACAAATCTGTGGGGCGCTTTTTGTGTTTTAAGCGATTTTTTTCTTCCCGAGCCGACCCGATATGCCGCGTACTCTGCAAAAAAATCATTTTTCCCGCCGTAATATCGACAAGTTCTCGCCGAACAGAATGTTATAATTTGCTTGTGACCGAAAATCGCTTACGGCTCGCGGAGTTATTCGGGTAATTCCGAGTAAAGACGGCGGCAAGTTCCCCCCGCGCCGACGCTGCTCGCCGGCAGATTAGGCGCGGAACGGTCATCTTTTGGAGGTAGCTATGCTTAAAATATATAACGACGGAAAGCGAATAACCGCGGCGCTTTCGGGAGATCTGGATCATCATGCCGCGAGGGAGATACGCTTGGAGCTTGATGATGTGATAGCACGTTCGCGCCCCGAGCTGCTGATACTTGACTTTGAAAAGGTCGGGTTTATGGACAGCTCGGGCATAGGGCTGATACTCGGACGCTCGCGGGCGGTTCGAGCCGTGGGCGGGGAGCTTTTGGTGAAGAACGCTCGACGGGAGATCGCGGAGATTATAAAAATATCGGGTCTTGGTCAGCTGATAGCGGCGCAGTGTGACGTGGGCTAACACTAATTCTCAAAGAGAGCAAAGTTTGTTTTTCTCCCTCGCGAAGCGGGGGATAAAATAAGACAGTGTCTTTAATTCTAATGGGAAATTAGTATAAAAAAGGAGCAGAGATGAAAAGAGTATTGATAAACGAGTGCAAGGCGGTGTTCCCCGCTTTGTCAAGGAACGAGAGCTTGTCGCGCTCCATGGCGGCAGCGTTTGCGCTTCAGTGCGACCCGACGGTGGAGGAAACGGCGGCTGTAAAAACGGCGGTTTCTGAGGCGGTGACTAACGCGATAGTCCATGGATACAGAGACAGCGAGGGCTTCGTTGAGATGAATATGAAGCTTTACGATAACGGATTGCTGTACATACAGATAAAGGACAAGGGCAGAGGAATAGATGACATAAAAGCTGCAATGGAACCGATGTTTACTACCGCGCCCGCCGCCGAGGAGCGTTCGGGGCTGGGATTTACGGTAATGCAGAGCTTTATGGATAAGGTGAAAGTGCGCTCTTCCGCGGGACGCGGGACCACGGTCACTCTCGAAAAGAGAATAGGAGGAAAGCCGCTTGACAAGAGATGAGTTCATAGCGGCAAACATTCCGTTGGTTCATTCGCTGGCAAACAGGTTTCGCGGGCGCGGAATAGAGTATGAGGAGCTTTTCTCGGCTGGCAGCTTGGGTCTTGTAAAGGCTTACGATAATTTCGATGAGTCGCGCGGCTTGTGCTTTTCAACATATGCCGTGCCCGTTATACTCGGAGAGATAAAACGGCTGTTTCGGGACTGCGGCGCGGTTAAAATGAGCCGCAGCCTAAAGGAGCTGTCTCAGAAAACCGTCCGCGCCCGCGAAACGCTTATGAAAAACGGTGAAGAGCCGACGCTTTCCGAGATCGCCGAGTATCTTGGCGTACCCTTGGAGGATGTCGCCGAGGCGGTTCGAGCGTCTTCGCCGATAGTATCTCTGACCGCTCCCGAGGAGGGCGGGGAAGTTGATGTGCCGGTAGAGGGCGTGGAAAGCTCGCTTATAGACAAGCTGGCGCTGCGGCAGTGCTTGGAAAAGCTCCCCGCCGATGATAAGACGCTTATCTTGCTGCGGTATTTCCGCGGAAAGACCCAGACCGAGACCGCGCAGATAATGGGAATGTCGCAAGTGCAGGTATCGCGCCGCGAGCGAAAAATATTGAGCGAATTGCGCTTGCAGATGACATAGTATATGAAGTGCTGCACGGTGAAATCGGCAACCGGCAGCTATTAAACTAACAACAAACTGAAACCCCGCTCCATATAAAATGGGGCGGGGGGCCAGATTACCAAAAAGATGCCGGGGTATCGCCAATGTTATATTGTCGTGTATTCCCATGTACTAATCGGTGATATGAGGGGATGATCTTATAAAGATCAGTTCTCTCCTCTCTGCTTTGCAAAGCATTCACTGCAGAGTACTGGTCTGTCGCCCTTCGGCTCGAACGGAACTCTCGCAACGCCGCCGCAGACTGCGCAGGTTGCCTCATAAAACGTTCTGGGACCTCTGCCTGCATTCTTCTTCGCGTCGCGGCAAGCCTTGCATCTCTGCGGCTCATTTTCAAAGCCCTTCTCCGCGTAGAATTCCTGCTCGCCGGCGGTGAATACGAAGTCTGCGCCGCAGTCTTTACATTTCAGTGTCTTGTCTGTGTACATAGTAATACCTCTTTTAAAAAATCATTAACCCGCTCGGAGTTGCACCGAGTACCCCGCGGCACAACGCCGCAGCGCTTTTCTGTTAAAATATCGGGTCATATTGCGGGAGTGCCCCGTAATTCGCTTTTACAGCCTATCCGCATAGAACTTTCTCAGCTTTGCTCTCGCGCGCGTTACCGCGTTGTCCACGGATTTCTTGTCGAGATTGGTCATCTCGGCGATCTCCGCGTAGGAAAGTCCCATAATAACGCCCTCCATACACCGCAGCTCCAGCGCCGTGAGATTGGTCCGCATATTTTGCAAAAGCAGAGCTTTGCTTTCCATATCAATGACTACCTGTTCGGGCGTCGGCTTTGTGTCGGCAATGTTCGCAAGCTCTTCGGAATCCGCGTCGGACATTCTGTTCTTTCTGCGCAAAGAGCGCTTCACGGTGTTTTTCAGCCGATTGTCGATACACGCGTAGGCGTAAGCAGAAAACTCGCCTTTTTCGCTGTTGTAGCTTTGTATCGCTACCATCAGCCCTTGCATACCATCGCTTACCAGCTCCTCGCGGTCGGCTGTTTGGGAATACCTTGCCGCCGCCGCAAACACGGCTTTCATATACCGAGAAATAAGCTCCGCCAGCTTTCCGCTGTCCGCCGAGTTGTTCTCAAGCAACTCGCGGTCGCTCATTTGCGAATAGTCCGTCATATCTTCTCCTTGCCCGAAAAAGAAACAAACATTAACGTCACAACTTATTGTAACATATTCGTTTTGATTTGTCAAGAAATTTATTTGGATTTTATCACAATTTTGTTAAAAATTTACAAAAAACATCACAAATTTTTCACACAGCGTACTGTTCTCTGCCCGACTTGAACAAATTGCCGCCATTGCAGTCTATAGCGACTATCAGCGGGAACTTCTCGAACGTCAGCCTTTTGACGCTTTCGCAGCCGAGATCCTCAAACGCAATGACCTCACATTCGGTTATGCACTTGCACGCCAGAGCTCCCGCCCCGCCAATCGCGCAGAAATACACTGCTTCATTGCGGCAGATGGCATCGCATACGGCTTGCGAGCGTTCGCCCTTGCCTATCATCGCGGAAAGCCCGCGGTCGAGAAATTCGGGCGCGTAAACGTCCATTCTCGATGAGGTGGTAGGTCCGCAGGAGCCTATTGCCATACCGTCCTTTGCGGCGGTGGGTCCCGCGTAATATACCGCGGCTCCCGAAAGCTCGTAAGGCAGCGGCTCGCCGCTGTCAAGCAGCGCTTTTATGCGCTTGTGTGCCGCGTCGCGCGACGTATACACAGTCCCCGAAAGCAGCACCTTGTCGCCCGCTTTCAGGTTTCTTGCTTTTTCCTTAAGCTCACTTGTGTTCAACTCGATCATTATGTACCTCGCAAATGCTTTTCCACAATAAAGGAGCCGAAACCTTGCGATATCGGCTCCGATATTATAGTAAACGACTTAAACAATTGCTCATTGCACTTTTGAGAGCAGCATAAATACAAAGGTTGTATCGACTATATTGCGAAACTCTCTGTCGTTTACTACAAGCCATAGTTTTTCGCTAAAAGCAAATAAATCATATTATTTTCACTCCCCCGCAAAGCGAGGGAGTGAAAAGCTTTTCGTTTACTCGCTTTGCGGGGGCAGAAAACTTTTATTGAGTGATTGGTTTTAGAAGTTGCCGAACAGGTCGGAACTCATTCCCATATCATCGTCGGAGTTTGAGCTGTCCGTGTCGCCGAAATCCCATATAGAGGAATCATCGGCGCTTGGAGCGGCAGGGTCGGCAGACGAGGATGTGCCTGCGTCGCTTTCGGCTTCGGTCTCGCCGAAGTTACCTGTCTTTTCCATAGCGAAAAGCTCGTTTTGCAAAGCCGCCCACGGGTTGGAATCATCGGATTTTTCCTCGGGTTGCGGCTCTTCGGGTTCTTCGTTCTTAACGGACGCGCCCGCGGCGGAACCGAACGTCAATTCCGCTTGTTTAAGCATTGCCGCAAGCGGGTCGTCGTCCTCGGCGGCGTCCATATCGAGGTCGCTTATTTCATCGGTGGGTTTCACCGCGAAATGCTCCTCTTGCTGTTTAACAGCGGCAAGCAGGTCGTCGTCCATATCGTTTTTGAGCATACTGCTGTGGGCGGTCTGGGCGAGTATCTGCGTTTCAAATTCTTGACTGAGCTCCGATGTGTTGACCTTTTTCTCCTCAATGGGCTTTACTTCGGTAACTGGCTCTTCAAACTCGTCGAGCGTGGTTGAGAGGTTAGACAGGTCGAACTCCTCCAGCACTACCGCGCCGGGAGTTTCCAAGGGGTCGTCAAGCGGCTGCACTTCGGTGATCATATCGAAATCGTCGCTCATATCGTTATTGCTGTCATCATCGAACGCCGCAAACAAATCATCGGAAAGATCGTTCTTGACGGGTTCGGGTTCTTTGGACTTCTTTGCCTTTGCGGGCGTGGGAGCAGGATCTGCGGCGGGAGCTTCCGCCTGCGGCGCCGCGATATTCGAGAAGTCGGGAACTGTGACGGGCTCTGCGCTTTTCGCGCCCAAAAGCTCGTTTGCCTTTTTGTTTACTTCATTTACGCCGCTTGTAACTTTATTTATAAAGTTATTCAGCACTCCCAGAAACTCATCCAGACCCTTGACGCTTCCGCTGCCGCCTGCGTTCTGCGCTTCCGCTACCATTTTCGTTGCGGTCGCTTTTGCCGATTCAACGGTATCGCGGGCGGTCTTGTTCGCCTTTTCCACGATCCCTTTTGCGGTTGCGTTGGCGTTCGCAACGATCTCCGCCGCTTTCTTCTCTGCCGCGGCGGTCGCCGCCTTATCTGAGCCTTTCGCGCCGGGGTTGCTTTGCTTTGCCTTGCGCTTCAGGTCGTCTATTTGGATAAGCAGATTTTCCTCGTTTTTGCGCTCTGTTTTCAACTGGAGTTCAAGGTCGGCGATCTTCTTGTCGCTTTCGTCCTTTATCGCCTGTATTTTGCTGTCCGCTTCCTGAGCTGTTTTCAGCGCTTTCTGGGTTTTCTCGTCATTGGCTTTCTTATCCGCCTCGATCTCCTTCATACGCTGATTGAGATTAGCTATGTACTCGTTGACTTCTTTCTTATCAAAGCCCATGGCTTTGGTACTGAACCCGCCTTCTCCGCCTGCCATAAAAACACCCCTTGAA
>DKXD01000162.1:4453-5792 GCA_002492075.1 Ruminococcaceae bacterium UBA7135 | reverse complement strand
GCTGTAAGCTAAACTATAATTTCAACGTCCGTAAGCTCCGCTTTGACTGCGGAAACAAAATTCAGTCCGCAGGTAAGCTCGGGGTCGGTCACGGTGACGGTGGCTTTTACGAACGACCCGTCGTCGGGGAGCGCGGAAATGTCCGCGGTGGTGTCTACAGCGTTCCCCAAATACACATACCCGAACTCGTTCTGCCAGGTAAGCCCCGAAAGAGAGTACAGCTGCGAAGTGTGGTAGAATCCGTCATCGCCGCTCAGACGGTAGGACATAATGGGGAAATTCGCCTCGCCGTCGCTCGGAACAAAAATAATATCGCCCGCGCCCACACCGTAAGCGTCCTCGGCAATGCGGCAGATGTAGCCCTCCATGGCAAGCTCGCCCTCGAACTTTGCCGTGCTCGTTTTAAAGTATATCTCGCGAAGCCCCAGCTCCGAACCGAGCTTAGTCGAGCCGTCGTTCATCTCAAACGTCTCCTGCTCCGAGCCGCGCGCGAAGTTTACCTGCGCCTCCTTCAGAGTAAGCCCGCACATCGTGTCGCCGACGTTAAGGCGCACGTAATTCTTCACACGCGCCGGTGTTAAATCGGTGAACCGCATATTCGCGCTGTCAAACACATCGGCGTCGTCGATAGCGTTTCGCGCCGCTTTAGACGGCTCGGCGACATAAGTAAAGCCATCACACACCACTCCCGAAAACTTTTCCTCGGTAAGGTCGGCGGGAGCGCAATCACTGCCGTCATTAGTAAACACCATAGTTATCTCGGACGGCTGAACGATATCGCCGGCAAGCCCCACCAAAAAAGGCAATCCGCTTTCCGGAACCGTACTTTCTGCGACCTCCGTGCTGCTTTCAACGGGCTGCGAAGAAACCTCCGCCAAGGAGCTTTCGGACACGGAAGAGACAGGCTCAGAGACCGAACTCTCACCGCTTGAAACAACGACAGTCGTATGATCCGAGGACGCGCCGCCCTCGGAGGGCGTATTCTTATTCGAGCAGCCGCAAAGCGCAAGCACCAAAACAAGCGCAGGAACGGTCAGATATTTTTTCATAGTTTTCCCCTTCTTTAATAAATTTGATACAACAAAGGAACTGCCAATAAAATCGATCAACGGGGTTTATCCCGAACGTAAGATCGGCTCTCCCATAACATTCATTTTTTACTGCGATATGAAAGACCGCAAAAATAATCGTCCATTACTATAATAGCACAAAATGCGTACAAAGTCCATACTTTATATAAAAAAATAGAGTTTTTTACATAAGTTTTATCGATTTATTGTTGCTTGTTCAACAAAATACACAAAAAAATATATTATTTTTTGTTGAAAAAGTAACTTTA
>DKXD01000162.1:0-4183 GCA_002492075.1 Ruminococcaceae bacterium UBA7135 | reverse complement strand
TTGAAAAAGTAACTTTACAAATCGGGGATAATAACTTAAAATATAATTATGGAGAAATCACACGGCTCGCCAAACAGTTAGGCACGTTAAGTATCTCACATATATTTTAACTGCGGTAAAATCCGAATATGAGCATAATATCGAGCCGATCTCAATAAATCCTGAAAGGAACTTGCAATAAAATGATCAAAAAAACCGTAACTATGAGCGATGTGGCAAAAGCGATGAACGTCAGCACCGTCACAGTTTCCAAGGCATTGGGCGACCGCGAGGGCGTTTCCGAGGCGCTGCGCGAACGCATAAAACAAAAAGCGACCGAAATGGGCTATCGTATACACACGGGCGGACACGCTTTAAAAGACGGCTTGACCTACAACATCGGAATAGTAGTCGCAAAACACTTTATAAGCGAACCCTCCGCGTTTTATTGGATAATGTACAAATACCTCGTGGAGCTTTTGCAGCGCCAAAACTATTACGGTATGCTGGAGGTAGTGGAGGACGGCACGGACGGCTCGTGCGAGATCCCCAATTCCGTCCGCGATAAGAAAGTAGATGGGCTGATACTGCTCGGTCAGTTTTCCGACGAGTATATCGATAAGCTGATAGCGAACTATATCCCCACCGTTTTCCTGGATTTCTACGGCAGCCGCGAGGACGCCGAAACGGTGCTGTCCGACAGCTTTTACGGCGCGTATATACTCACCTCTCACCTTATTGCGAACGGACACAGAAAGCTGGGTTTTTTAGGGAGCATAAGCAGCACCTCCAGTATTCAGGACAGATACCTCGGGTTCTACAAGGCTCTGCTTGAAAACCGCCTGCCTTTGCGCCAGGAGTGGATAATCGGCGACCGTTCGCCCGAGGGGGATATCCACAAGACATTTTCACTGCCGCAGGAGCTGCCGACGGCATTTGTATGCAACTGCGACGAATCGGCGTTCAGACTGGTAAATCAGCTGACCGCCATAGGCTATAAGATACCTGACGACATCTCTATCGTCGGTTATGACAACCACGTTTACTCTACGATGTGCCAGCCGCACCTCACCACAATGGACGTAAACAGTCAGGCTATGGCTACCGAGGCGGTAGATATTATTCTGCACAAGATACGCGACGGCAGCTACAAGCGCGGAAGAACGATGGTCGCAGGAAAGCTTATCCGCCGCGACAGCGTGAGAAATCTAAACAATATATGAATAAAGCCGCCCATTTCGGGCGGCTTTTTGTATGTTTTTATGCGTAACGATCTATGCGTACTCTCCCATTGCTTTGCGGGGGAGAGTACAAAAAAGCCGACGGCGGGATTTAATTCTCCCGCCGCTTTTTATGTATTTATTTCAAACTAATGCGCTGAGCCTGCTGCGGGAACTCGCGCAGCTTTCCGCGAAATACCTCGCGTGTATCGGGCAGGTTCATAAAATCCAAGGGACGCACTATCTTCTTGAAGTTGTCGGCGTCCTCAATTCCGCTTTCCACAAGCAACTCCCTTACAAACGCCGAGCAATAATAGTACTTGTCGCGCTTTACGCACTTCCCGAAAATAGCCATAAGCAGCCCCAGAGTGTCAAAACGATAAGCGTATTTATGCTCCAGCATATTCTCAAGCTTTGCACGGACGTCGTCATAAATGTCTTCTTCCACGTTCAGCGTAAGAATGATAGCCTCCGTTTCGGTGAAACGACCCATCGTTCCCGAATCCAAGGACTCACGCACAAAGCCGCCGTACCAAGGAAAATACTTGTATCTGCGCCCGAACGAGAACATATGGTTAAGCTCCGCGTCCAGACTTACCGAAACGTGATTGTAGGGCGTATGAGTAAACTGTTTAATTATCCGCGATACTACCGACGGCGTATGCGATATGATTATGTATAATTCCCTGCTAGGTCGTGTCATACTCCCACCTCCGATCATTTATGATATGCGTTACGATACATCAAAAAAGCTCATCTCTTCAGCGGAAAGCAAGCAGCTCAAAAAACAAACCTCCGGTCATATTTTAACGCGTTTTCCCTTTCCTTACGCCGAAAAAGCGCCTTAAAGCCAATGTTTCGATATGTTTTGCTCCGCAATTAAATGTTTCCTGTTTTTTGTTTTCCTGTCTCACCGTCTACGGCGAGGAGACAAATAATTTGAAAAAATTTAAAAATAGAGTACCAATACTTTATATTCATTATAGCATTTTTTGATACGCTTGTCAATAACAATAACAGGAAAATTTGTCGATTTGTGCAATATGCCATCACATAACGCCGCGCCGCGCATATAATGCACAAAGGAGATGATGTTATGCTTATCGAAAGCGGTTATGATCGCCGCGCGGCGGTGCGGTATGCTTTGACATGGGCGTTTGCGAGAAATCCGCGGTTCTATGATTTTGAGGATATCGGCGGCGACTGCACGAATTACATCTCACAATGTATGTACGCGGGCTGCGGAGTGATGAATTTTTCCAAGGAAAACGGTTGGTACTATATAAGCTCTAACGACCGCGCTCCCGCGTGGACGGGAGTGAATTTTCTGCGGGAATTTCTTCTGACCAATCGGGGAACGGGCGTTTACGCCGAAGAGGCACCGCTTACCGAGCTTCGGCGCGGAGATATCATACAGCTTGTAAACTCTCAGGGACGATTTTATCATACGGTGATCATCTCGGCTATATTCAGTCCCGCTGTTCCCGAGAACATATTCGTATGCGCGCACTCGGTAGACGCGCGCAACCGCAGGCTTTCCACCTACAACTACGCGGACGCCGTGGGATATCATATCCTCGGCGCGCGCAAAGAAATAGCTTTGAATGTTTGATATTTAACGAAAGGAACGAGCTTATGTTTATTTACACAGTTAAAGCGGGCGACGATCTTACCATGCTGTCAAGACGCTTTGGGATACCCGCAAGCCGCATTATCGCCGACAACGCTCTGCGTTATCCGAATAATCTTGTTGTGGGACAGCATCTCATTATAATGTCTGATACGGTGCGGCACGTTATTGAGGAAGGACAGACGATGTACTCGCTGTCTCAGGAATTCGGAGTGCCGCTTGACGAGCTTCTCATTGCCAACCCCGACGTCAACCCCATAGCTCTTCAAGAAGGGGAAATAATAAATATCCCGATAGCGGAAGACGAAAACAGACGGCCCGCCGTTATAAACGGTTATGCCTATCCGACTATAACGGACGGCGCTTTGGAATGTTCGCTGCCATTTTTAACGTTCCTGTCGCCGTTTTCGTACTCTGTAACTCCCGACGGCGATATCGTTCCCCCTAACGATGACAGAATTATCGAACGCGCCCGCGCAAGCTCCGTAATGCCGCTTATGGTAGTCACAAACATTTACGAAGGCAGCTTTTCAACAGAGGTGCTGTCGCAGATACTCGCGAACCCCGACGCCCGCGAAAGGCTTATTGCGTCGATACTTACCGAACTGGAGCGCAAGAACTATCACGGAGTTAATCTGGATATGGAATACATCTCCCCCGAAGACCGAGAGACCTACAACGCGTTCCTGCGAGATCTTTCCGACAGGCTGCATAATAGCGGTTACATTTTAATAACCGCCGTCGCTCCCAAATACCGCGCGGATCAGCCCGGACTCCTCTATGAATCCCACGACTATCGCGCACAAGGCGAGGCGGCGGACTATGTGATAATCATGACTTATGAATGGGGGTACACCTATTCCGCCCCTATGAGCGTTCAGCCCATTGAAGAAGTGCGCAAAGTTCTGCAATACGCGGTAACGGAAATACCGTCCGAAAAGATACTTATGGGTATGCCGAATTACGGATACGACTGGAATTTGCCGTACACGCGCGGCACGGCGGCTTCGAGCATCGGATTTATGGCGGCGCTTGACTTAGCTGTGCGAAACAATTCCGAGATATTCTATGACGAGAAATCGCAAACTCCATACTTCTACTACACCGAAAACGGCACTCGGCACGTTGTGTGGTTCGACGATGCAATGAGCATTGACGCGAAACTGCGCCTTGTTGACGAGTTCGACCTTGCCGGAGCCTCGTATTGGACGATCAATCGGTGCTTTATTCCAAATTGGGAGATAGTTCAGAATTTGTTTGAGGTAGTGAAATTATAGTTTAGCTTACAGCAATGTTTGAAAATCAGCAACGTTGCGGCGGCGCATAAAATTTGCGAAAGCGAGTAACCTTGCCG
>DKXD01000037.1:16390-17297 GCA_002492075.1 Ruminococcaceae bacterium UBA7135 | reverse complement strand
CTGTTAATCAGGGTGTCGCTGGTTCAAGTCCAGCCGGGGGAGCCATATAAAATGACCCCGTAAATGGTTTGGTTGAGCCAAATATGGGGTCTTTTTTTGTAACTTTTTTTGAATTTTTGACAGGGCTTGTTTAAGTCCTGTATGGATAGCATAACTGACTGCCAATGATGTGTGGACAGTCTTTTTTAACTATAACGGCGGCTTTACAAAATTGACCTAAAAAACAATACAATCATCAGATGCAATGGAGGTTTATTATGGCTTTAATGAATGACGCTCAGCCGAACACCTACAAGGGAGAGAAAAAGTTTGGCAGTGCATAAAGGATAATTTACCTGACGATATTGTATGCTACTTTAACCGAGAAGTTAAGGGAAGAGAGTTTGACTTTTCTCTTCTTATTAAAAAATGTAGGATTCGTGATAATTGAGGTCAAAGGCTGGAACAAGCACCACATAAGTGAGGTTATCTCGCCCGATGAGATAATTATGAAAGACGATAGTGTCAAAGCTTCTCCGAAGAAGCAGGCAAAGTCGTATTCTTATAATCTAAAAAACATCTTGAACGAAAAGTACAATATCAATCCGCTTGTTCTGGATTTGGTCTGCTATCCCTTTATTTCAAAAGCGAATTATGATAAGCTCGGATTAAGTGTTGTATCCGAGCCGGAGTTTACACTTTTCAGTGAAGATATTGAATCAACCCGCAATTTTGCAAGCATGATACTCGGAGTGCATAATGGTTTTAGTATGACTAATCATGACGAAATGGTCGGTAACGTATAAGATGTTCCGAAGCATCATTTTGAACGCCTTTTCACTGCTTATCTTGAAAGAGAGAATATAAATTATCCCATTTTTCAATGGTTTGCTCATCCAAATATATATTATTTTTGTAAAAAATTTGC
>DKXD01000037.1:0-16091 GCA_002492075.1 Ruminococcaceae bacterium UBA7135 | reverse complement strand
TATTTTTGTAAAAAATTTGCACTTGTTATTGCCTATAAGCTATACGAAAAAGGCTGCGACATCAAAACTCTTGATATGAGTTCATGGGGTACTGCACCTGCTGAGATACCTCACCTCAATAAGATAATTGAAGAGGTAGTCGTTGAAACAGAAAATGAATATTCGAGGTTTCTCATAAATAATAACAGCGTCGCACTGTCTGAGTATATGCCACCCCTTAGCAAGTGCATAAACAGCGCTGATTTTAACACAAATCTCTATAAATTTATCTCTTTGATCTTATCAATTCCAACAACGTCAATATTACTTTCGACCTTCGTTCTGTATTCGGTAAGACTTCAGAGGAGAAGACAGCAATATTTATTGACTGCCTTGACAAATTTTATGGTGCTGTTATGGGAAAGACATGGAAGGAGTACCATATTTAAGGATACAAGACAAACCCGCATTATACTAACATTGTCAAACAATATAGCCGACCGCAGAATTGCCTGCGGTCGGCTGCGCTTATTTGTTTTCCGGCTTAGCCCTTCACAAAGTCAAAAGCGATCTTCCCCACGGACGATTCTATCCGCAAGGTAGTTTATATGAACGTCTGCGAGATCTCAAAAAAGTGAACTATGCCCTTCCGTGACTGGGGACTTGCGTATGCACAGATTGCTATTTTCTTTGAGGATAGACTGGCAGTCTGAACTGGCATCCTGACGGCTGACTAGGTTTGCCCGCTTGGAGATATCCGATGAAGAGAAAAACAGCGGCTTTTCGTACCGCTGCTCTTCACCGTATTATCACACAGTCTGCGTTGGTCGCTCCTCAGCGTTGCCTCATTTTGACTGCTTTTCCAGTCTTGGCATTTTTTCTTGGAAAATGCATTTACACAGTTTATAATTCAGAACCATGAATTTCAGTGTTTCACATATAAATTATTTTATCACCGTATTTATTATAGCATTTAGGCTGAAAGATTGCCCGACTGTTTTTATCATATTACACTATATTATCAACCGAATACATCCACCGATATTTACGGCAGTCAACAGCAGGTATTACCTTGCCGTATAACGACGTCTGAATAAGTGTTTTAGCTGTATCTGTTACCAGCGGATTTGAAAGAGCCCAACCTATATCCATAAACACAGCTTCATCATTTTCCTCAGCATTTTTACAAGGCTCGCCCTCGACATAATCAGCCTTGAAAACCATATACCACTCATTACTGCGGCAGCGAACAGCAATCATTCCGACAGGCGAAATCTTTACGCCTGTTTCTTCAAAGACCTCACGAACCGCTGCTTCTTCAGGCAGTTCTCCGTCTTTCAAAAATCCGCCCGGATTCAGATACTTGCCGTTGGCACTGCCATAGTTATGCTTTACAAGCAAAACCTTTGAATCCTTTATCACTATAACACCAACCGATAAGCTGTAATTGTCCATTTCAAACTCTCCTTTTCCAACCAAAAGTTATTGTTTTGCCTTTGAAACGTGTAAAAGCAACATCGTTTTTATTATTTTCAAGGTAATTGCATATTTTGTTTGTTTTACCAACATACGTTTCTGCTTCATTTCTTGTCATACCGTGATTGATTAGTCTTTCAACAGCCTCCTCAACGTCTGAATACCATAAACTTTTAGAATCAATAAAATCGTTGATTTTGGTATCATGATCACTCTGTTCAGGACAAACGAAAGATACCTTATCGCTCATACGAATATCAATATCCGCCAAGCCAAGCTCACGCATAACATAGGCATTTCTCATTGCGGCTGCATAATCTCTTTTGGAATTTTCAAGCTCGGATTTCCAATGCTTAATTGCTCCGCTATGGTCACATAAATCTCCGTAATCCATACCCTCAATATACAAACCACAGCACTCGATTTCACGGTTGGTATCAATACATATAATAAGCCCTCCATCAACCGCCGCATCTATCATCTTGCTTATGAATGCTTTGGAATCACCTATATGACGGAGTACAGACTGGCACATTACAATATCGAATTTATCTCTGAAATTACTTTCAAGAAAATCGCCTTTTAAAATCTTGCCGTCAATATTGTATTTTTCAAGCATTTTTTCAGCCTGTTCAGTTAATGAAGATGAGAAATCTATGCCTGTATAGCTGCTGCCTTCGGGCAAATATTTCATCAACATCGGAGCGAAATGTGCATATCCGCACCCGCAATCAAGTACGTTGACGAGATTATCTATTTTCCATACCTCACGAATGAGAAAACCGAGATAATCATTATTCCAGCTTTCATTCCTTGAACGCATAATATATTCAAAATGATTATCCCAGAACTTTTCAGAATCGGTCTCTTCAGAGGAATATACATCACCCTTTAAAGGCTTTATTCCTAACAACTCATCAATGGAAACTTCAAAGAAAGCCGCAAGTACGGGAAGAACGGTTATATCAGGCATAGTAATACCATTTTCCCACTTACTTATTGTCTGAAAGGAAGTGCCGACAATTTCTGCAAGTTCACCTTGTGTTATATGCCTTGCTTTTCTTAATTCTGATAAACGAAAATTTATAACTGTTTTATCCATTGTGATTATCCTTTCCCTGTTTTTTACAGTATATCACAATATTGAGATGAAGGCAATACCTTGTTTGGTGAGTTTTTTCGCTTGTGAAGCGAATTTTACATTATGATACCAAAAACCGCCCGAACTCATAAAAATTCGGACGGTTACAATATCAGAAATGAACAACAAATCCGAACACATTCTTAGTGACGAAAGTGTTTGGATTATGCGTAATCAGCTCCCCAAAATCTACAAATCTGAAAAATGGTGAGAAAAGTCCCTCAACTTCAATCATCTTTTAGGAAAGCTGAATAAATACAACGGCAGATTAATGCCGTTTGATGACGATGATCTTAAACCGGATTTTCTTTACACCGAAAGCCCGTGCCCTCAAGTGAAAGAGCTTTCGGTGAACTTTTACCGCAGCCAAAAGAGTTTTATTCGGCGCTCACCTGTCCGTCCCCGCCTATATGCCGCTGCCCGCGTATTCCAATGCGTTTTTGCGGGGGAAACCGCCGCGGACAACATTCTTCTGAATATGCTCTTTACAAATTGAAAAAAGTGTGGTATAATACAAATGTATGTTTATGATAAAGCATAAGTTCTATTGATTTCGAGGTGTGATTTATGTTAAAACCCTTTTCAAATAAGGTCGCGGGGCTTGCTCCGTCAGCGATACGCGAGATTTTGAAGTTCACCGCCGACCCTGAGGTGATAAGCTTCGCGGCGGGCAATCCCGCGCCCGAAGCGTTCCCTGTGGACACGATACGAAAGCTCTCCGATGAAATATTCGCAAGCGAGCCGATAAACGCGCTCCAATACTCCGTGACGGAAGGGTATATGCCGCTGCGCCGCTGGCTGGAAGATGATCTGCGTTCTAAGGGAATGTTCACGGAGAACGATATGGTGATAGTTACCGCGGGAGCGCAGCAGGCGATCGAAACTACCGCCAAGATACTCTGTAACGAGGGCGACGTTATCTTTTGTGAGGATCCCAGCTTCATTGGTTCGCTGAACGCGTTCAGAAGCTACGGCGTGCGCCTTGTCGGACTTCCGACGGACAGCGACGGAATACTTCCGGATAAGTTTGAGGCGGCTTTGAAAGCCGAACCGACCGCGAAATTTCTCTATATAATACCGAATTTTCAGAACCCGACGGGTAACACGACTTCGTTGGAGCGCCGCCGCGCAATACTCGCGCTTGCTGAGAAGTATGGCATTTACATATTGGAGGATAATCCCTATGGTGATCTGCGCTTTGCGGGAGAGCCTGTTGAGAGCTTCAAATCCCTCGACACGAAAGACAACGTACTCTACGCGGGAACGTTTTCCAAAACGCTTGCACCGGGCTTGCGCGTGGGATATCTCTGCGGCGTGAGCGAGTTGGTATCGAAAGCTGTAGTCGGCTTGCAGACAAGCACCGTTCACACGAATATCTGGGCGCAAATGTTGACCTATCGTTTTGTTACGACCGTTGATTGGAACGAACATTTAAAGCGTTTGCAGAGCATTTACCGCCAAAAATACACGCGTATGGCAAACGCTCTCAAAGCGAATATGCCCGATTGCGTGACATATTCCGAACCACAGGGCGGTCTGTTCATCTGGGCGACCGTGCCCGAGAAGTACGATATGAACGCGTTTTGCACTGAAGCCGTTCATCAAAAGGTAGCGGTCGTTCCCGGCAACGCGTTTTTGAGCGATGAGAACGCCGTTTCTCACTCGTTCCGCCTCAACTTCTCCACCCCGACGGACGAGCAGATAGACAAGGGCGTGGAGATACTCGGCAAATGCGCCAAAGAGTTTTTTGATTAACCGAAAGTCGGGGGGGCAAATGAATAAAACCGTAATCGCAATCGCCTACGCGTTGGCTGCCGCATTGTTTTACGCGTTAAACGTGCCGTGCTCGAAGCTGCTGCTCGAAAATATCCCGCCGACGTTTATGGCGGCGTTCCTCTATCTCGGCGCGGGTATCGGCGTTGGGATAATGTACCTGTTTCATTATAAAAACGAAAAGCCCGCGGAGCGTCTTGCCCGAAAAGACCTGCCCTATACCGTCGGAATGGTCGTGCTGGATATTGCCGCGCCGATTTTGCTGATGATAGGCGTGAGTATCGGCACGTCGTCAAACGCCTCACTTCTCGGAAATTTCGAGATCGTCGGGACGACGGCGATCGCCGCGCTGATCTTTCGTGAAAAGGTAAGCGCGCGGCTTTGGGCGGCTATCGGGCTTATAACGTTATCGAGCGCTATTTTGTCCTTTGAGGGCGCGGGAAGTCTGAAATTTTCTTCGGGTTCGCTGTTCGTGCTCGGAGCGGCTGTTTGCTGGGGCTTGGAAAACAACTGCACCCGCTCGATCTCCGAAAAAAGCACGCATCAAATCGTGACGATAAAAGGCTTATTTTCGGGCGCGGGTTCAATGATAGTGGCTTTCGCGATGGGCGAGAAGTTTCCCGAAATCAAATATATCCTGCCCGCGCTTCTGCTTGGATTTGTCGCATACGGCTTGAGCATATTTACATATATCAGAGCGCAAAAAACGCTCGGCGCGGCAAAGACGAGCGCGTTTTATGCCGCCGCGCCGTTTATCGGGGCGTTTCTGTCCTTTGCTTTGCTGCGCGAAAAGCTCACTTTGAGCTACCTTGCGGCGCTTACCGTAATGCTTGCGGGAGCGGAGCTCGCCGCCGTTGACGCTTTGGCGCACAGGCACTCTCACGAGCACTCCCACACGTTCACGCATACGCACGATGGTTCGACCCACAGGCATACGGTAACGCACTCGCACGAACACATTCATTACACAAGCTCTGAAAATCACGCCCACAGGCACGGCAGCGCAGAGCTTGAAAAGCAGCTGCCGGAACACCGATAGCGCGGCAAGCTGATTTTGTGAAAAAGTGGTGGCAGTGTCGGGCAACGTGTTTTCTAGTGATGAGAGCGCGGTTTCGCACTCGCTCCGTCTGAACTTCTCCACCCCGACGGACGATTAGATAGACAAGGGCGTTGAGATTTTGGGAATGTGCGCAAAAGCCTATTTTAAATGATGATTCTTTAGCGTAAAGTCGGAGGTGATCAGATAAAGATGACAGATTACACCGCTCAAAATAAAAGGGCTTGGGAATATAACGCATACGAGTTTTGGGTGAAACATTCGGGTTCGCCCGCCGACAGAGCCAAAAGAGATCTGGAAGATTCTATTGGAATGTTGAAAAGATATTCCGATTACTTTGATGCTTACAAAGGCATTAAAATTGCAAATATCTGCGGCTCCTGCGGAAAGAAAGCTGTCCCTTTGGCTGTTTTGGGTGCGGAAGTTACCGTCTTTGATATTTCGGAAGACAATAAGAAATACGCGCTTGAAGTCGCGGCGGCCGCAAATGTCAACTTGAATTATGAGGTATGCGATATATTGGAGATCGACATAAGGCGGTATGGCGGCAGCTTTGACATAGTGTTTATGGAAGGCGGCGTATTGCACTATTTTCACGACATTGATGAATTTATGCGCATTATGCACTTGTTGTTGAAAGACGGCGGCAAAATGATATGCAGCGATTTCCATCCGTTTACAAAAATAAAGGATATTTTAAATCTGGAGCAGCCGTCTATGAGTTACTTTTCAACGGAAGTTTTTGAAGGGGAAATGGCGCACGCTCGTTTTTGGGAAGAAGATATTCGAGAACAAATGCCTCGGTGCAGTTACAGGAAATATACGGTCAGCGAGATAATAAATTCGATTATTAACAGCGGGTTTGTTCTGAAAAGGTTTGATGAACATCCCGCGTGGACAAACGAAAAAATACCCGGAGAGTTTACTGCTGTGGCAATTAAGCAGCGGCTTTCGGATAATTAATCGGCTAAATTTCAATTACGCAAAATGAAAGGACACATTATGGAAGAACAGAAGAAAAAGAAGATCTTAAGCCTTATCCAGCCAACAAATACGCCGCACCTCGGCAACTACCTCGGCGCGATGCAGAACTGGATAAAAATGCAGGAGGAGTTCGACTGCACCTATGGGATAGCCGACCTCCACTCGATAACCGTGCGCCAAGACCCCGTGAAATTGCGCGCGCAAATAAAGGAAAGCTACACATTGCTTATCGCAATGGGCTTAGACCCCGAGCGCTCCACGCTGTTCGTGCAGGGACATAACCCCCATCATGCCGAGCTTTCGTGGATACTCAGCTGCTATACGCAGTTCGGCGAGTTGTCCAGAATGACGCAGTTCAAGGACAAGTCCGCAAAGCACCCCGAAAACATCAACGCGGGACTGTTTACTTACCCCGTGCTTATGGCGGCGGACATTCTGCTTTATCAAGCCGATCTCGTTCCGGTGGGAGTGGATCAGCTTCAGCATCTGGAGCTTGCGCGGAATATCGTTCAGCGCTTCAACGGCATTTACGGCGACGTGTTCACAATGCCCGAGGGCTATGTAACAAAGGCAACTGCCAAGGTGATGTCGCTTCAAGACCCGGCGAAGAAAATGTCCAAGTCCGACGAAAACCCGAACGCTTCCGTGTGGGTGCTTGACGACCGCGACACGATTATCCGAAAGTTCAAACGCGCCGTAACCGACAGCGAGACCGAGGTCTGCGCGAGAGAGGGCAAGGACGGCATAATCAACCTGATGTCTATTTACGGAGCGGTGACGGACAAGACGTTCGAGCAGATCGAGGAGGAGTTCCGCGGCAAGGGCTACGGCGATTTCAAACTTGCCGTCGGAGAAGCCGTCGCGGATAAGTTAGCGCCCATGCAGGACGAGTACAAGCGGCTCTCTGCCGATAAGGGCTATATCGAGAGCTGTATGAAGCAAGGCGCGGAAAAGGCGTTCAAGGTAAGCCGCAAAACTCTGCAAAAGGTACAGAAAAAAGTCGGATTTATCGTGCTTTGATTGTGCAAGATACACAAAATTTTTGAGACTGCGAAAAAGTACTTGCAATTTTCGGTGTGTTGTGTTATAATATCTTTTGTTACTGATAAAATATTAGAGGTGTGTCCTCATTTGAAAGGCGGTGTCATATATGGCTAAGTGCGAAATTTGCGGCAAGAGTGTTACCTTTGGCATTAAGGTATCTCACTCTCATAGACGCTCCAACAGAACTTTCAAGCCCAATGTCAAGAAGGTAAAGGCTGTTGTAAACGGAACTCCTTGCAGAGTTAATGTTTGCTCACGCTGCCTGCGTTCGGGTCTGGTTCAGAGAGCCGGTTGATATTATAACCCATTGAGAGCCGTCTTAGAACGGCTCTTTTGCCTTTTTAGGAGGTATTTTGCCGTTTGCCGCAAGAGCGGCGGAGCTTGTACCGTTCTTCAATGGAAACAAAGACAAAAAGCTGTTTTCTCTCCCCCGCGAAGCTGGTGGGAGAAAGCAAGATAGTTTGTCTGCTTTTAATGGGAGATCAGTATCAGACTTTTTACATTCAACAAAGGAGCAAACGCTATGGCTGACGTTTCAACAAAGAAAACGGGCGCAAAAGGTGCGCTGAAAGACCTCGTGCCCTGCTGGATCATCATATTCGCATTATGTTATATGCTGTTTTTGTTCGAGCCTCTGATGATGTACGCGACCAACAGAGACGACTTCTGGTTCGATTTCGGGATAATGATAATTCCGACGCTGAAGATATTCGCGATGTTTTTCCTCGGAGCTTCGGCGGTGTTTACTGGGCTGTATTTTCTGTGCCGAAAATTCTCGAAAACGCCGTATAGGGTGGTTCTTATCGTGCTTTTCGGCGTGTTCCTAGCACTTTATATACAAGGGAACTTTCTAAGCGCCCATCTTCCCGCGCTGGACGGCTCGGAGATAGACTGGAGCGCGTATACAAGCGATAATATCATAACGCTGATAATTTTGGCGGTGCTGACAGCGGCGCTGATCTTTGCAGCCGTAAAGCTGGGGCTTGAGGGGTTTGTGAAGTATGCGGCGGGGGTATCTCTTGCGGTATTCGTTATGCTGAACGTTTCGCTGGTGACGACTGCGGCGCGAAACGACCTTTTCGCCAAAAAGAACAACTTCATCAGCACTTCCGAGGGCTTTAACGGCGCGTCTTCGGAGAAGAATTTCTTTATCTTTATGGTGGACTCGCAGAGCGCGACCGAATTTACGGAGGTGATATCCTCCGAGGAGTTCGCGGGCGCGTTCGACGACTTCACTTATTATCCCGACACGCTTTCAACGTACGCGTATACCCGCGATTCCGTACCCTTTGTGCTTTCGGGGCACATCAATAAAAACGAGGAGGATTTCGGCAAGTATTCGGAGCGCGCACTTAACGATTCCTCTCTTTTTAAGGAGCTTGAAAAGCGCGGCAGCGACATATACCTTTACGACAGCGAGCTTGCGTGGTACGGCGAAAAGAAAGTTGATATCGAAAACGACCCGAGTTTCGACGATGTTGAACTGAAACTCGGCGAGTATTTCACAAACGAGATGCGATATGTGTGGTTCAAGTATCTGCCATACAGGTTTAAGAAAGTGTCCGATATAGAAAATCTGGACTTCGGGCAGACTGTCGAGAAGTTCAGGTGGGGCAACGACGCTCTTCACAGCGAGTTCAACAACGTGCCCGCGCTTTCCCTCACATCGGGGGAGCAGTTCCGCTTTATCCACGCGGAGGGAGCGCATGTGCCTCTTGATATGGACGAGAACTTCAACAGGATAGGAAACTGCACCTATATTCAAAAAACAACCGCCACCGCAAAGCTTATCGCGGAGTTTATCGAGCGCCTTAAAAAGAACGGAGTTTACGACAACTCCGCTGTTGTAATAATGGCGGATCACGGTTATCAGCCGCTGAACGGCGCGCCCGACAACTATATCCTGTCGCGCTTCAATCCCATTCTGCTTATAAAGGGAGTAAACGAAAAGCACGATTTCGCCATATCGGACAAGCCCGTATCGTATTTCGATCTGCCGCAGGCGTACACCGACCTGCTTGACGGCAAGCAAAGCGCGGAGCTGTTCCCCGAAGCCGAGTATCCTCGCACGCGCACCGTTATTTGGTATGAAATATACAAAGAGGAGCATATGGTGGAGTACGCGACCGACGGCAAGGCGACCGAATGGGATAAGTTCCGCGAAACAGGCAATGTATACGATTTAGTTGGTTAGAGAATAGTTGCTGGTTCTGCAAAACGTGATGTTTTCTCAACGTCGCGAATAGCCTAAAGGTTCAATGACCGGCAACTAACGACTAACAACCATTCTCTAAAAACTATTTGCCCAAAAAGGAGTTTTTGTTTTGTAGGTGAACTGTGTAAAATTCACAATTCCTCGGGATTTTCTTTTAGTATGATATATAAATCGTTGACACGGCTTTGCAAAAGTGCTATAATTTGTATTGGTATGGTATGAAAAAGCCGTTTTTTGAGCGGATACACATTTTTGCATCATCCGGAAGGAGTATTTATGAACACGCTTGAGCAACATTCATCCAAATTCAAATCGGCACTTAAAGAGCTTTTACCGGCATATATAATAGCGTTTGTATTCTGTTTTATGCTGTTTGTTTATGAGCCTATGCTGATGTACAGCACAAATCAGCTTGATTTCTGGTTCGATATGGCTCTTATGATCGGTCCCGTTCTTCTCGGTTTTTTGATATTTTTTTTGGGAAGCTCGTTGATACTTACGGCGGCGTATCTTGTAAACAAGGCGTTTGCACGGGGAAAAGAGCCAATGGTTTATCAAATAATAACTCTATTATTATTTTGGGCGTTTTTTGTGACATATTTGCAGGGAAATATGCTGGCGGGAAGCTTGCCCGCGCTGGACGGCTCGACTATAGACTGGGACGCTTTTAAGTCGAAGGATATTGTGACCGCCACTATCGGTGTGGTTCTGCTTGGTGTGATTATTTTTTTGATTATAAAGGTCGAAACAACGAAAGCGCTGAAATATGTCGCCGGGGTCTCTGTGGCAGTTTTTGCCATCCTTTTTGTGACATTGGTCTACGAGCTTATAAGCTGGAACGCCTTTGCGCGCAAGGACAGTATAATCGCCACCAACACCGATTTCAGCTCGATTTCATCGGATAAGAATTTCGTTGTTCTGTTGAACGACGCGGTGGGTTCAAGCGAGTTCAACAGTGTTCTTGAAAACAATCCCGAATACAAAAAAGTTTTTGAGGATTTTACTTATTATCCGGATACTCTCGGGTGCTTTCCGTGTACGCGCGATACTATACCGGTAGTTCTTGGCGGAGCCTTAAACAAAAACGAAATGAAGTTTGAGGACTTTTCCTCAAAGGCGCTCAACGAATCGCCGTTTTTTAAGGAGCTTATCGAAAAGGGCTATGACATTAACCTCTATGAAAGCGAGCTTGTGTGGTACGGCTCGAAGAACTTCAGCATAAACAACAGCACCGATTATAAGAATTATCGTCTGCCGTTCAAAACGTTTTTCCATGAGGAAGCGAAATATATCAAATACAAGTACTTCCCGTATTACTTCAAGCGTTATTCCGATGTTGAAAGTATGGACTTCAACGGTTTGGTTGACAAATACATCTGGGACGATCGCACAATATACAAAACCGTTACGAAAACCCCCGAGCTTAGCAAGCAAAGCGGCAAGGTGTTCAGCTTCGTGCATACCGAGGGCGCTCATATTCCCTTCAAGTACGATAAGGACTTGAATATCCTTGACGATTACGGCACATATGAGCAGAAGATAGAAGCGACCATAAAAATGGTGGATGCATATATCGAACGGCTGAAAGCGAACGGCGTTTACGACAACACCGTTATCATAGTTATGGCGGATCACGGAAACACCAACCTCAACAGCGCCGATGATATGCTGGTGAGAGCCAACCCGATGTTTATGATAAAGGGCATAAACGAACACCACGAGTTTACAAAGTCGGACAAACCCATATCGTATCTTGACCTTATGGATATCTACAGCGCACTGCTTGACGACAAGACCGCCGAGGAAGCCACCGCGAATATCCCCGATAAGCGCGAGCGCACGTTTATGTGGTACAGAAACTTCCGCCTTGAAGATCACATCGTGGAGTATGTTGTTACCGACAAGGCGTGGGAATGGACCAAGTTCAAAAAGACCGGCAGGGAATACGATCTGTAAGGAGCGTGTCCGCAATATCAATTCGTAATAAATTAAGGAGTTGCATTTATGTTTCTCGGTAAAATATTGGGGCCCGTGATGAACTGGTGTTATCAGCTTATCGGCAATTACGGCTGGGCGATAGTACTGTTCACGCTGTTCAGTAAAATAGTTTTGCTGCCCGTGTCGATATGGGTGCAGAAAAACTCCATAAAAATGGTGAAGATGCAGCCCGCTGTCAACAAGATAAAGATAGACCATTTCGGCGACAAGGACGCGATAATGGAGGAGCAGTCCAAGCTCTTCAAGAAAGAAAAGTATAACGGCTTCGCGACGCTTGTGCCGCTGATAATTCAGATAATCCTGCTTTTGGGGGTCGTAGCCGTTATAAATCACCCGCTCACCTATATCACGCGCACCGACAGCGGCTGTATCTCGGCTATGACGCAGGTTGCGCTCGATAACAACGAGAAGCTCGACGAGGGCTCGTCGGGGCTTGAAATAGCGGTAGTGGACGACATTCAGAACGGCAGACACCTTGAAGAGTACACGGCAAGTATAGCGCACTTTGAGGCAGTCTCTTCCGAGGAGATAATAAGCGATATCCAAAGCCTGAAAATGAGCTTTGCGGGCTTCGGTCTGGGCTGGATAGCGGTATCTACAGGCGGTATGGCGTGGTGGATACCCGTTATCGCAGGCGTTTCGGCGTATCTGCTGTGTCTGGCGCAGAACGCGATAAACGTTCTTCAAGCGGAGCAGTCCAAGTTGAACAAGTACGGTACTATGGCGTTCTCGGTGGGTTTGTCGCTGTTTTTGGGAATTTCCGTTCCCGCGGGTGTTGCGCTCTATTGGACGGCAAGCAACCTTATGGCAATACTTCAGCAGTGGCTGTTGAATTTCGCGATAAACCCCAAGAAGTATGTGGACTACGAGACTCTAGAAAAAACACGCAAGGAATTATCCGAGCTTAACAATATGAAGTCCGTAAAGGCGCTTTCGCCCGAGGCGAAAAAGAAAGCGCGCGAGGATTACAAGCGTTTCTTCCATATCATCAACAAGCATTTGGTGTTTTATTCCGAAAGCAACGGCTTTTACAAGTACTATAAGGGAATAATCGAGTATATCTTAAACCACACGAACATCACCATTCACTATATAACAAGCGATTTTAACGATGGTATCTTCGAGCTTGAAAAGCAAAACGAGCATATCAAGGCGTATTTCATTGATGAAAAGCGCCTCATCACGCTGATGATGAAAATGGACGCCGATGTTGTGGCAATGACGATGCCCGACCTTGAAACTTATCACATCAAGCGCAGCTATATTCGCAAGGATATCGAGTATGTGTATATCCCGCACGGAATGGATTCCAACAATATGGCGTTCAGGAACAAGGCTCTGAACGCGTTTGATACGGTATTTGTATGCGGATCTCACCAGCTTGAGGAGGGCGAGAAGATCGCCAAGCTGTATGGGCTTGAAAACCAGAAGTTCATAAAGTACGGCTATTGCCTGCTGGACCAAATGACAGCTGATTATGAAGCCGCGCCGCACCCCGAAAACGAGGTGAAAACCGTTCTTATCGCGCCCTCTTGGCAAAAGGACAACATTATCGACCTCTGCCTTGACGGAGTAATGGAAAGTATGCGCGGCAAGGATTACAACGTAATAGTGCGTCCGCACCCGCAGCATGTCCGCCACGCGCGCGAGAAGTTCGAGCGTATGAAGGAGCAGTATAAGGACGATAAAAACATCACGATACAAACGGATTTCTCGTCTAACGACACGGTGTTCAACGCGGACGTTCTGATAACCGACTGGTCGTCTATCTCACAGGACTTTGCGTTCACGACAAAGAAGCCCGTTATCTTTATAGACACGCCGCCGAAAATAATGAACCCCGAATATAAGAAGATAGATACCGAGCCGATAAACTTCTGGATAAGGAACGAGGTCGGCACGGTAGTAAAGACGGACGAGCTTGATAAGCTGGACGCGATAGTCCGCGATATGATAAGCCGCCGCGAGGAATATCACGAAAAAATAGCCGCCCTCACCGAAAGGTGCGTTTACAATCTCGGCAAAAGCGCGGAGGTCGGCGGGAAATACATCATCGAAGCAGTTCAAAATCAAATCAAAAAAAGAAAGGACAGTTCATCATGAAGAAAATCAACGTATCACTTAACCGTCTTTTGTCCGCAAAGGGTTATATAGACCCGTCTGTTATGACTATTGCGATACAGGCGATAGCGGGCGTTGCCATTGCTGTTGGCGCGTTTCTGGCAATTCACTTCCGCAAGGCAAAGAAAAAGCTCGCGGAAAAGTTGAATATCGACGAGAACAAGAACAAAGAGGTCGAGGGTGACGATATCATGTTCACCGATAACGATACCGACCTTAAATAAGGAGGATCTTATGAAAAAGATAATAGCAGTATTGATATGCGCGGCAGTGTGCCTTACAACAGGCTGCTCAAAGAGCGAAACATCAAGCGGCACTCAGCTGCCGGCAACAACATCTTCAAGCAATAAGTCATCGGTAACTCAACCGGCGGTTACGTCGTCATCAAAAACGTCGTCGACGTCGTCCCAAACGTCCGTGCCGACATCTGTGCCGACTTCCGAACCGACCACGGCAAGAGGCGAGTTTCAGCGCGGCAAATGGAGCGGCAACTCGTTCACCTCGTACTTTTTCGGATACAAGCTCAACCTTGACGGCTGGACAAAAGAAAGTGACGAGCAGCTTGCCAAAAGGAACTCCATTGCCGATATGTCGGACGCGACCTTGAACAGCGCAGTCGAACAAAGCAACGAAAACACGGCGGTGTATGAGGTGTTTGCGCAGGACGCCAACGCCAATACGCTGGCTGTTGCCGTCAACAGATATAACGGCAAAACGATAGACGAGTATGCGCAGGCGAACGCAAATGGAATTAAAATGTCGTCCTCATTCAAGGATGTAAGCGTTGACAAGGTAAATGTTGCTGGCAAGGATCAGCCTTGCATTTATGCGACGTTTGCGTCGGGCTCTATCAATGTTTATGAGGCAATGGTGGTCTATCAGAACGGGAATTACTTCTCTATAATAACTATCGGAGCTTTCTCGAAAAGCGATCTCCAAAATATGATCGGCTCTGTTTTCACCGGGGCGTCCACGCCGTCCGGCAGTACCTCCGAACCCTCCGCAAATAATGTCGCGTATCAGCGCGGCAAATGGAACGGCAATACGTTCGCCTCTAATTTCTTCGGATACAGCTTCACTCTTGACAGCAGCTGGACAATAGAAAGCGATCAGCAGGTTGCCGCAAGAAATTCCTTATCCGATATGTCGGACGCGACCGTGAATAACGCAGTTGAACAAAGCAACGAAAACTCAATGGTGTATGAGGCGGTCGCACAGGACGCTAATGCCAATACGCTGGCAATAGGCGCCAACAGATATAACGGCAAAACGATTGACGAGTATGCGCAGGCGAATGCAAACGGAATGAAGTTTTCGACCTCATTTAAGGACGTCAGCGTTGATAAGATAAATATAGCGGGCAAGGATCAGCCTTGCATTTACGCTACATATACATCAGGCGGCATCGATGTTTATGAGATAATCGTGATCTATCAGAACGGGGATTATTTCACTGCAATAACGCTCGGATCGCTTTCGCAAAACGATCTTAAAAACACACTCGATACAATATTCGCTTAAATCATACAAAGGAGAATAAATTGTGGCTAACAATTGGAAAACTATCTGGGAAAAGCGCACGCTGAACGAAGAAGCGTTCAACTCCGACGATATCAATGAGCTGTTTACCGCGCTGAAACGCGCCGACGGCTTTGACGTGGGCGGCGGCGAGCTTTCCGAAAAGGAGCTTTTACGCCAATATGAGGACATCAAACAGCGTCTTACGGCGGGCGCTGAAAAGCCTGTACGGTCCGTTTATGAATTTGGGTGCGGCAGCGGCGCAAATCTGCTGCTGTTCGAACGCGACGGCTTTACCACGGGCGGCGTGGACTATTCCTCCGCGCTTATTGACATAGCGCAGAAGGTGTTGAAGTCGAAGGACATTCTGTGCGCCGAGGCGATAAACGCCGAGGTCGAGCCGAAATACGATTGCATACTCTCCAATAGTGTTATCTCGTATTTCCCGAACGAGGAGTACACCAAGTCCGTGCTGGAGAAGATGTTCGCGAAAACAAATTATTCGATAGGACTTATAGACGTACACAATATCGATAAAAAGGACGATTTTCTCGCGTTCCGAAGAAAGATGATCGAGAACTACGATGAGAAGTACGAAAATCTCCACAAGCTGTTTTACAGCAAGCAGCTTTTCGCGGATTTCGCGGAAAAGCACGGCTTAAGGATAGAATTCTCGGATTCCGTTGTGGAGAACTACTGGAACAACGAGTTCGTTTTCAACTGCTTTATGTACAAGTAAATTTTATTAATCCCCCGCCTGCGGCGGGGGATTCAGACTGTTGAGA